>CAZSUK010000204.1:0-7118 GCA_964609355.1 uncultured Acidobacteriaceae bacterium
TTGGGTGAAAAGGATCGCTGTCGACGGCAAACTGACCGGGGTTTTCGCCGACTACAAGTACGTGGGCACCGGCGACATTGGCGGGGCAACGCAGGAATCAACGGTGAAGCTACTCGAGGCCATTGTCACCAAGAGTGAGACAGTGATGCCACCCTATCCAGTGCCTCCTTTCCTGCGGTCCGTAGTACCTCCGCCCGCGCCTCAGGGCGGCCCGGTGCAAGTGGGGGATGGGCCGGTGCATGTGGTGGAATCAGCCGCGGATCAGATGTTCAATGACGTTACGCCCGATCTAAGCTCCCATATGCCCCAATACCAGGGCGATCTTGAGCTGATCAACCACTCTGCCGGCTCATTGACCTCGCAGGCTTATCACAAGCGTTGGATCCTCAAGAATGAAAACCTCGCCGATGCGGCGGAGAAGGCCTCGGTCGCCGCGGATTGGATGGGTGGGCGAACCTACCCGCAGCAGCGGCTCAACGACGCCTGGATGCTCGAGCTCTCGGGGCACTTCCACGACAGCGCCGCCGGCACTGCGACCCCCCGCGCCTACCAATACAACTGGAATGACGACGTCATTGCAGCCAACCAATTTGCCGAAGTCTTGACCAGCGCCAGCACAGCGATCGCATCCGGTCTCAATAGTCAGGCTAAGGGCACACCGATTGTCGTCTTTAACCCTCTCAACATCGCTCGCGAGGACCTGGTGGACGCCAAGGTCACCTTTCCAGGCGGCGCTCCCAAGGCGGTGCGCGTCCATGGTCCAGACGGAAAGGACGTACCGGCGCAGCTGGCAGATGGCACGGTTCTGTTCCTGGCGAAAGCACCTTCCGTCGGGTATGCCGTCTTCGACGTGTTGCCGGCGGAGAAACAGAGCTCGAACACGGAGTTGAAGGTGACGGAGTCCTCACTGGAGAATGCCCGTTATCGGGTTCAGCTCAATGCGGACGGCGACGTCGCCAGCATCTTTGACAAGAGCCTGAATAAAGAACTGCTTTCTGCTCCCATTCGGCTGGCTATCTCCAACGATGCGCCCACCGTCTACCCCGCCTGGAATATGGATTTCGATCAGGAGCAGGCAGCTCCACGCGCTTACGTTGGCGGCCCGGTAAAGGTTCGCATTAAAGAGAAGGGGCCGGTTCGAGTCTCGCTTGAAGTTTCACGTGAGGGAGAGAACTCAAGATTTGTTCAAACCATCAGCCTTGCCGCCGGCGATGCAGGCAATCGCGTGGAGTTTGCTAACGCCATCGACTGGAAAACCCTCTCCGCCAATCTCAAGGTGGCCATCCCTCTCAGCGCATCGAATCCAGAGGCTACCTACAATTGGGATGTGGGAACGATCCAGCGGCCCAACGCGATGGAGCGGCAGTTCGAGGTCGCTTCGCATCGCTGGATCGATCTGACGGACAAGAGCGGCAGCTTCGGCACAACGATTTTGACCGATTGCAAGAACGGGTCCGACAAGCCCAACGACAACACCATCCGTGTGACTCTCTTGCGCTCTCCTGGTATACGGCCCCCGGCCAACGGCGGCCCGTCGGGATACACCGATCAAGCAAATCAGGATTGGGGTCATCACGAGTTCGTGTTTGGATTGGTGGGGCACGCAGGCGACTGGCGCGAGGCTCAGACGGACTGGCAGGCTCACCGTCTCAGTGATCCTATGATTACGTTCGAAGCGACCAAACATCCCGGTTCGCTGGGCAAGAGCTTTTCGTTGCTGCACCTGAGTGATTCCCGCATCCGTGTACTAGCAGTCAAGAAAGCAGAGGGCAGCGACGAGATCATCCTTCGCATGGTTGAACTTGATGGGAAGCAGGCGCCTAACGTGCGGGTCTCCTTTGCCGGGCCCATCGCTGCTGCGCGCGAGGTCAATGCCCAGGAACAGCCGGTTGGCGCTGCCACTGTTACCGATGGCGCGCTCGTCACTTCCTTCACCGCGTACCAGCCACGCACCTTTGCTCTGCGGCTTGGCTTGATCACTGAGCGGCTCGCTGGGCCTCATTCGCAGCCGGTGAGTTTAAATTACGATCTTGCGGTGGCTAGCAATGATGACACCAAAACCGAAGGCGGAGGCATCGATGGCAAAGGCGACGCCATGCCGGCCGAGATGCTTCCCTCGCAAATCAATTTGAGCGGCGTGCAGTTTCAGCTCGCTCCTGGCGGGACGGGAAAAGCAAATGCGGTGGTTGCCAGGGGGCAGAGTATCGCGCTGCCTGCCGGCAATTACAACCGCATCTTGATTCTAGGTGCGTCCGCGGACCAGGATCAAAAAGCATTATTCCGCGCGGGTGACAAAGCTGCTGAATTGAATATCCAGTATTGGAGCGGATTCATCGGTCAATGGGACAACCGCGTTTGGAAAAATCAGCCGGCGGAAAATTGGGCGATTTCCGCAACCCATGCGCCATGGCCGCCACCCAATGAGGGGCAGCGAGAAGCGCGCATACCGTCGCCGCGCTACCCCGAGGACTATGTTGGGCTGGAGGCGGGTTTTGTTAAACCGGCTACGCTGGCCTGGTATGTTTCCCATCATCACACCGTTGACGGGCTCAATGAGCCTTACCAATACTCGTACCTGTTTGCTTATACGATCGATGTTGCTCCAGGAGTGCGGACCCTGACCCTGCCCGATAACAGCAAAATACGCATTCTTGCCGTATCCGTAGCCGAGGATAATCCAGCCCTGAAAGCCGCCGCCCCGCTTTACGACACACTGAACCGGACGGAACCGCCGCAAACCATGGAGCAGGCAACTCACTGAGAACGGGGCCAAAGCAACGATGGATGCAAGGGAAATAACCAGAAGGAAGTTTCTTTTAGGGGCTGCCGCCGCAATTGGAACAGTGGCTGGCACAGAACTCCTCGGGCAAAATTTGCAGGGCGCGGCGCCCGGATCTCGCCGGGTTCTGCACGTCATTGGCTACTCTCATGTGGACGCTGCTTGGTTGTGGCCCTGGCGAGACAGCTCGAACCTGGTGCTCACGACGGCGCGGAGCGCGTTAGACAGAATCAACGAAACTCCTGGTTTTCGCTATTGTCATTCGTCGGCGATTCACTATCGTTGGATCCAGAAAGCCGACCCTGCTATGTTCCAGGAGATTCTGCATCGTATTCGCGAAGGCAGATGGGAAGTAGTCGGCGGCTGGCCTGTGGAGCCGGATTGCAATATCCCGGCAACAGAGAGCTTCGTTCGTCACGCGCTCTATGGAAAGGCCTACTGCAAAGAGGCCTTAGGCGTGGACGTGAAGATTGGATTTAACCCGGATTCGTTCGGTCATGCAGCCGGGCTGCCTACCATTCTCAAGCAATCGGGGTATGGCTACTACGTCTTCATGCGGCCAGGCGACCAGGAGCAGGACCCCGATAAGAGGTTGCCATTGCTGTTCTGGTGGCAGGGGCCGGACGGCTCACGTGTCCTCACACTGAGGATATTGGGATCGTACGACAGTGCTGCATCGCGAATTCCAACCGTGGCGGGAAACAGTTTTGCTCCTGGATTTTCGGATGGCGCGTTGTTCCTCGGAGTAGGCGACCACGGCGGCGCCGTGACCAAGGCGCAGATTCAGCAGGTACTCGAGATGCGCAGTGACACCAGTCTGCCTGAACTTCGCTGGAGTACCACGGGTGAATTTTTTCAGGCGGTCGAGTCTTCCGGTGCCATGGCAAAGCTGCCAGTCATCAGTGGGGATCTGCAACACCATTCCCGTGGCTGCTATTCGGCCTGCGGCGAGGAGAAGTACCAAAACCGCCGGTCGGAACGCGCCATGGTACAGGTGGAGAGCCTCTCATGGTTGACCTGCGCCACGCTCGGACGAAAATATCCCCAGGCCGCGTTCACAGACGCGTGGTGGAATATTCTCTTCAATCAGTTTCACGATCTGCTTGCGGGCACGGCCCTGTACTCGGATTATCAGGATGCACGCGATGGGCTGGGTTCTGCTTGTCAGATGGCAACGGCCACCAAGATAGAAGCATTGGAATCGATTGCCAGGCAAGTCAATACGGAGCAGGCTGAGGGCGGCCTGGTATTCGCGTTCAACCCACTGCCCTGGCGACGTAAAGCGTTTTTGCAATACATTCCCGGAAGACGCGAAGCGCCGATTACCTGCCTGAAGGCGCAAGATGGCAGCAAAGTCCCGATCCAGGTGCGCCCATCTGAAAGCATGACCACGTTCTATACTCGCTTGGCTGCCTGGGTAGATCTGCCTGCGTTTGGTTATCGGGTCTTCGCTGAAGGGTTCGACGCAGCGCCGGCGCCCTCGGCCTATGGATCTTCTATTACAGTTTCAGAAAACGCGTTCGGGATCTCTTCACTCAAAGCAGAGGGGGGCGCTGAACTGCTGGCTTCGCAGATCGGATTGGTCGCCATTGCCGATCCGAGCGATACCTGGTCTCATGGAGTCGATCAATTCCGTCAGGAGATAGGGCGGCCTGAGTTGGTCTCTTCCAAGGTGGTGGAAGATGGGCCGGTGCTCAAAATCACACGCCAGAGGCTCCATTGGCAGCAATCGGAAATTGCCGTCGATATCTTCACCTTTCCACAATCCGACATAGTCAAGCTGCACTTTGTCATCAATTGGCAGCAACATGAGCAGATTCTGAAGCTTGAAGTTCCCACGGCGCTGACCGATCCGAAAGTCTTTGCCGCTGTTCCAGGCGCCGTCACCGAAAAAGCCACGAACGGCAATGAAGAGCCGTATCAGGATTGGGTGGCTGTGCAGGGAAAGAAGAACGGGGATGATTACACGGTTGCGCTCCTGAACAATTCGACCTATAGCTATGATTGCCTGAATGGGCAGCTGCGGACCATCTTGATTCGATCCGCACCCTATGCCCGGCACAACCCAAGCCCGGTCGAGCCGGATAGTCTTGACGCCTGGCAGGATCAGGGACGCCAGGAGCGAATTTTCTGGCTTGTAGGACGATCCGGCATCTATGCCGATCTCCACCTCGACCAGTTGGCAAATGAGTTGCAGACGCCGGCAGAGTACGTGATGGATTCAAGGCACGGTGGCAGCGAAGGATGGGAAAAATCCTTTCTGGATGTTGCTCCGAGTACGATTTCGGTGCTTGCCATCAAACAGGCGGAGAATTCTTCAAGCGCGATGATCCTTCGGATGCAGGAACGATCGGGGAAACACACATCCGCGCACATTGAATCCTCTTTGCTTCAGCTAAGTCATGATGTCTCTTTTAATCCATGGGAACACAAAACACTGCGCATCGAATCGCAGAAACACGCCACAGCGAAAGTGCGCGAAGTGTCGACTCTCGAAACTTAGGTCTTCTCGATCACAGCTTCGGGATGTTGCGCGTATTCTGCCCAGGAGCCATCGTATAGGCTCACGCGATCGGCGCCGGCTATTTCGAGGGCGAGCGCGATGACCGCGGCAGTGACGCCAGAGCCGCAGGTAGTCGTGATGGGTTGTTTCAGGTCCACGCCCGTGGCCTCGAATACTTTATGAAGCTGTTCGACAGACTTTAGACGTCCATCCGCGACGAGCTCGGTGTAGGGGATGCTGGTGGCGCCAGGCATGTGCCCTGAGCTGATGCCCGACCGGGGCTCCGGTGCGGCGCCGGTGAAGCGACCGGCGGAACGGGCATCCAGAATTTGCCCGCGCCCAGCGATCAGCTGCTGCATCTGTGGGAAATCCCTGATCCCTTCACGGTCGAGTGTGGCGTGGAAGTTGGCCGGCGTGCGGTAAACGGGGCCAGAGGACGTGGGAAGGCCGGCCGCGACCCAGGCGCGGAGACCTCCATCGAGGATGGAGACATCGCGGGCGCCGAAGGTGCGAAGCATCCACCAGGCGCGCGGAGCGGAGAAAACGCCTTCCTGCTCGTAGATACAAATGGTCATGCGGTCATCAATACCCACTGCCGACATGTCGAGCGAGAAGGCCTCCGCCGTGGGCATCATGTGGGGCAACGGAGTGGAGGAATCGGAGAGTGCTTCAATATCGAAAAAGATCGCGCCGGAGATATGGCTGGCAACGTATCGCGCAAAAGTATCTACCGGTGGCGTGATCCCCACGGGAGGCAGGGTGGCGTCCAGGACAACCGTGCGCGGATCGTCCAGACGACCAGCTAACCAGGAGGTTGGGACGAGAGGATTCATGGAGTAAGCTTACTTCGTTCCCGGCCCAAAGGAGGCGGCAATCGAGGTGGCGTACTGCGCGGCCTTCGCCAGGATGGCGGGCTCATCGAGGGTGAGCATGTGTCGATCCTCCATGACGGGTTTGCCACCCACCACCGTGGTCCTCACATCGGAGGATTTGAGCGCATAGACAATCGCCGAATAGACGTTGTACATCGGCGTGGCATGAGGCGCGGTGGCGTCGACCACGATGAGATCTGCTTTCTTGCCCACTTCGAGCGAGCCGATTTGTTGCTCAAGATGCAGTGCGCGGGCACCGGTGATCGTAGCCATCTCAACCACCTGCAGGGCGGACAAAGCCCTGGGATCCATGCGTACCAACTTCTGCTGCTTGGCCGCCAGGTTCATCTCTTCAAACATGTCCTGGTTGTTATTGCTCGCAGCACCGTCGGTTCCGATACCGACGGCGACTCCCGCCGAGAGCAACTCCACGGCCGGCATCAGGCCGGCAGCCGTTTTCATATTGCTGGAAGGGTTGTAGGAGCAGCCCACTCCGAAGTGCGCCAGCGTCTGCACGTCGGCCTGATCTAACCAGATGCAGTGCGCGCCCAGGACATTCGGTCCCAGCAGGCCGATGCGCGAGAGATATTGGACGGTGGTGAGGCCATGGTCGTGCCGGCTCTTCTCGATCTCGAACGGAGCCTCGGCTACGTGGATCAGAAGCGGCGCCTGGTTGCTCTGGGCGAGCGCTGCTGCATCCTTGAGAAGCGTCTCCGGGCAGGTATAAATGGAATGCGGCGCCACCGCAGGCGTGATCAGTGGGTCGCCTTTCCAATGCTTCAGAAATAACTCGGTATAGGTGAGCGCGGCGGCAGGGGTTTGGCTATCGGGAGAGGGGAAGCCGATCAGGGTTTCTCCCAGCACGCCACGCATCCCGGCGGCTTTCGTAGCTTCTGCCACTTCCTCTTCAAAGTAATACATGTCGGAGACGGTGGTTGTGCCACCACGCAACATCTCCAGCAGG
>CAZSUK010000205.1:0-3473 GCA_964609355.1 uncultured Acidobacteriaceae bacterium
CGATATTCGCCCGCACCCGGGGGTGAGCACACTCGTCGATGAAGCGCACCATCTCGTCAACATTGTTCAGCAAGCTCAGCCGGAAAGGCTCAAGCTCCAGCGCGATATCCACGTTCTTCTGGTCAGCGTAATCGCCCAGAACGCGACAAGTCGCCAGCGCCCATCCCCATTGATCTGTGGGGGAGATAACTTCGCGCTGCCACAGGTACTCGCCCAGGACCAGCAGGATGTTTTTGGCTCCGAACTCGGCCGCCAGATCGAGGAACGTCTTGCAGCGGGCGACGTGGAAATCGCGAACCGGGTCATTGAAATCGATAAGACCGGTGGCAACGACCGGCAGTGACACAATGGGAAGATTCTCTTTCTCGCAGGTGCGAGCGATGGTGCGCTTTTCCTGGGGGGAAATTGTCATCGCTTCGGTGAAGATGTCGACGCAATCGAAGCCGATACGCGCGATATGTTGGAGGCCTGCAGCGGTATCCACACCAGCCTGGCCGAAGGCGCTATTAATGATGCCAAGTTTCATAGCCTATTTGGCGGAGTTCCCGGAGGTTGCGAATAACTCATCTGTACACTACTCGTAAGCCCTGAATAATGTCTTCTCGACAGGTGCCCAAAAGTTATCATATCTTGTCCACATGCTGGAGGATCTGAAGCTTGGGTCACGTTACGACGGCTTTCTCTTTCTGGTGGAATCCACCAGGAATCCGCCCAAACTCAAGAGCCATCACCATGTCGAGCTGGAGTTAAACCTGGTCGTGACAGGAACGATCACGTATGTCGTGAACGGGCGCCGGTTCACCTTTCAACCAAGAACGTTGCTATGGCTCTTTCCCGAGCAGGAGCATCAGTTGGTGGATCGATCGGATAACGCGCAGTGTTATGTATCGGTCTTCAAGCCTTCCCTGATCAACAAGTCCTGCCGCACGGAGGCCTATGAGGGTTTGAAGCGCAAGAAGCATGATCGCGAGGGTGTTTTGAACACTCTGCTCGACCCGGATTCCTTCGACCTGGTTCGTAAGACAATGGATTCTCTGATGCAGGGTTCCCTGGATCCGAACCTGCTCAACCGGGAGGCCGGCTTCGGCTCTGGTTCGGCGTTTTCTTTCCAACACGGCGACCCGGATGGGTTGAATGCCGGACTGCACCACCTGCTGCTGCTGTGTTGGCGCATCCAGCGCACGGGGAGAGTCTTAGGGGATGCAGTACCCCTTCACCCGGCCGTGCGTCGTGCACTCAAGGTTTTGAGCGAAGCCGATTGGAACCGGGATCTTGGGCAACTGGCAAAGGCCTGCGGGGTGAGCGAATCGTACCTGAGCCGGACCTTCCGCCGGCAGATCGGCGTTCCTTTGAGTCGTTACCGGAATTCGCTGCGGCTGTCTCGTTTTTGGGAGCGGTACCGGCAGCCGGATCCAAAGACTTTGGCAGAAGCGGTGTATGCCGCAGGCTTCGGCAGCTATGCTCAGTTCTACAAGGTCTTCACGCAGGTCTACGGGTGCGGTCCACGGGCCTCCCTGGCGCCCAAGCTGCCAACGCAATAGCCGGGGGCCCGCCATCACGTTCTTCAGGAGATGTTCGGTGACCAGGATTACCCGTCGTAAATTTCTCGGCTCCGCCATAGCTGCCGGCTTATTCTCTGCTTCAGGCTTCGCCCAACAAGAGAAGCTGCGCATTGGCGTGACTGACTGGAACCTGCACCTTGGCGCCAACCCGGAGGCGGTTCCAATGGCCGCCAACCTCGGATTCGAAGGGGTACAGATCTCATTCGGGAGAACGCTCGTGGATGGCAAGATGCCCGCGGACAATCCGGACGTGATCGCGCGCTACCTCGCCCTTTCGAAGCAATACAAAATTCCGATTGACGGAAGCTGCGTCGATAAGCTGCATGACAATGGTCTGAAAAGCGACCCACTGGCCCCCAAGTGGGTGCTCGATTCCATCCGGCTGACCAGGGCTTTGGACACGAAGGTGCTTCTGCTGCCGTTCTTTGGCCGCTGGGCACTGCGGACGAAACAGGAGATGGACTATGTCGGCGATGCACTGCGAGAGCTGGCGGCCGAAGCGACCAAAGCGGGGGTGATCCTGGGCCTGGAGGATACGATCTCTGCCGAGGACAACGTCCGCATCATGGAGCGGTCGCAATCTCCAAGCGTTCTGGTGTATTACGACGTGGGGAACTCCACGGTGGCCGGGTTCGATCCGGTGAAAGAGATTCGCTGGCTCGGAAAAGACAGGATTTGCCAATTCCACCTACAATCCGCACTATCTGGGGGAGGGAAGTATTCAGTTTTTGCCCATCATGCGAGCGATTCGTGATATCCAGTTTTCCGGCTATGCCAACCTGGAGAGCGATGCGCCTACGAAACAACTAGAAGCGGACATGCGCCGGAACCTGGCCTTCATCCGCAACGTCATGGCGCAATCCTGATCAGCCAGGGCGACGGATTCGGAGAGCACGCGTCCCGGCTGCGGCTGGAGCACGCCGCCACCACCACCGGTTCCTGTCCATCGAGCCAGCCAAAGTGCTTTTCACAGTAGTCAAGGGACTGAAGACCTATTGACATTCTATAGGAGTATGGCGTATTCCTACAGATTATCGATAGGAGAGCGAGATGGGTTTTAAACAGACTAATCTTCTGCAAGCACGCTCGACCTTCTTAGCAGCGCATCAAAGGCCACCTAGGGAGACGCTTCGTGAATCTCTGGTCTCGGATTCGTAGCCTCTGGAAGAACCTCACGGGGAAGCCTGAGCTCGAGAAGGACCTGGACGACGAGCTGCGCGCCTATGTGGAAATGACGGCCGAGGAGAAGGTAGCAGTCGGGATCTCTCCGGCGGACGCGCGCCGCCTTGCGTTGATCGAATGTGGCGGGATCGAACAGGTAAAAGGCGCCGTCCGCGCAGAGCGCTCTGGGCACGGGCTTGAAATCTTGCTGCAGGATACCCTCTATGGTCTCCGCCTGTTGCGCCGCAGTCCAGGTTTCACGATCGTCGCGGTGATCACGCTCGCGTTGGGCATTGGCGCCAATACAGCGATCTTCAGCATTGTCGACGCGTTCCTGCTGAGACTGCTACCGGTAAAGCAACCAGAACAATTGGTACTCGTTTGTCGCGTCTTGCCCAAAGGCGAAATCGATGGCGACTTCACTTATCAGGTATTTGAACAATTTCGTGACCGCAACCGCTCATTCTCGGGAATATTTGCCTATGACGATAGCGAGGTCATCGTTGGCGTGGACGGTCAATCGGAGATGGTCGATGCTGATTTCGTCTCCGGGAGCTACTTCGATGTGCTGGGCACGGGTGCCATCGTCGGACGGACTTTCAGGGTGCAGGACGATCAGGTTGGGAAGACACCGGTAGCTGTTATTAGCTACGACTACTGGAAACGGCGGTTCGCTCAAAATCCTTCATTGGTCGGCAAAACAATCGACCTGGCTGGAATCCCATTTAGCGTCATTGGCGTCACCAAACC
>CAZSUK010000206.1:0-6913 GCA_964609355.1 uncultured Acidobacteriaceae bacterium
AACGCCTCCCTCGGGAGAGTGATGCGTCCTCGCTTGTCCGTTTGAAGATGAAAGTTCGCAGGCACGGCTTATCGTAGCTCAAATTGTCTTTGCTTAAGGCGCGATTCCTCAAGTCTCCATTGATACACACCATATTGGAACGGGCGAGGCAGATTAAGATGAATCTTGGGAATTTCCATGAAAGTCTTCCTTACAGGCGCTACCGGATTTGTGGGCCATCATGTGGCGCTTGCGCTGGCTGCGCAGGGCGCGGATCTTCGGCTGCTGGTGCGGAAGACGAGCAACCTGAAAAATCTTGAGGGCATTACGGGCGATACGGTTGTTGGAGATTTGCTTGAACCTGAGGGATTGAAAAGCGCGCTTGGCGACTGCGATGCGGTGATGCATGTGGCGGCCGACTACCGATTGTGGGTAACGGATCCGCACAAAATGCACGCGACCAATGTGACCGGCACGCGTGATTTGCTGCGCCTCGCTCGCGAGAAGGGGGTTCCCCGCGTGGTCTACACCTCGAGCGTGGCCACCATGGGTTTTTTCTCCGACGGAAGACTGTGTGACGAGGCGACACCGGTTTCCCTGGCCAGCATGATTGGCCACTATAAAAGATCCAAGTACCTGGCGGAGCAGGAGGCGGTCGCCGCGGCTCGCGCCGGCCAGCAGGTGATCATCCTGAACCCCACCACCCCAATTGGTTCCGGCGACATAAAGCCGACGCCGACCGGGCGCATTATCGTGGATTTTCTCAAGCGCAAATTTCCCGCTTATATGGATACCGGGCTCAACCTGGTGGACGTGGATGAAGTAGCCCGGACGCACGTGAAAGCGCTTACAGCAGGACAGCCCGGGGAACGCTACATCCTGGGTGGAGAAAACCTCACATTGAAGCAGCTTCTGGATAAAATGTCTGCCATCACCGGCTTGCCTTCTCCCACGATGCGGGTTCCCCATGGTGTGGCTATGATGTTCGCGTTGTGGGATCAGACCTTTACCGGGAAGCTGCTGGGACGGGAGCCGCGTGCTACCGTGGAGGCGGTACGAATGGGAAAGAAAATGATGTTTGCCTCCTCTGCCAAAGCGGAGCGCGATCTGGGCTTTCGTGTGGTCCCGGTGTATGCGGCTCTGCGCTCGGCGATTGACTGGTTTCGCGCGAACGGGTACGCACCCCCGGCATGAGACGCATCGGCATTATCGCGGCCATGCCCGGCGAGTTGAAGCCGCTGGTGCAGGGATGGAAGCAGTTGCGTGCGAGTCACGGAGAAGCAGCGTGGCAGGGCACGATAGATTCAACTGTCTGTATCGCCGTGTGCGCCGGGATGGGCAAGCAGGCTGCGGAGCGCGCCTGCGCTATTGCTGCCCAGCAGGGTCCGTTGAATGCACTTGTCTCCATCGGCTGGGCCGGTGCGCTTTCTTGTGGAATGCAACCGGGTAGCGCCTATGTGGTGAATGAAGTTGTGGATGGCGCGACCGGGGAGGCGTTTCCTACCAGCTTTCCTTCCCACCAGGAAAACCTCGTTGCCCTCAAGTTGGTCTCCATCGATCATGTGGCCCAGGCGGCGGAGAAACGGCGCCTCGCGGAGACCCTACGTGCCGTTCTGGTGGATATGGAGGCGGTCACCGTGGCCCGGATTGCTCGTCGCCAGGGCATCGGGTTTTATTGCCTGAAGGCGGTTTCGGATGTCGCAACGGAGACCTTGCCGGACTTCAGTGCGTACACGGATAATCTCGGGCATCTGCGGCTCCCCGCCTTATTGGCTCATGTCGCCATAAGACCCCGCTTTTGGCCGGGGCTGGCACGGATCGGCCAGAACGGCCGCAAGGGCGCGATCGCCATTGCTGCCGCCCTGGGTCCTCTCATGGGTGGGACTTAGCAAAATATTGAGCGAAGGAATAATGCAGACTTTTGCGGAAATTGTCGTGCCTGCGACCATGCAGGCCGCGGTTTATCACGGCGTCAACGATGTGCGCATTGAGAGCGTTCCCGTGCCCGCCATTGGGCCGGGCGAAGTGCTCATCCAGGTTCACAGTTGCGGCATTTGCGGCACTGACCTCAAGAAGATCCACACCGGTTCGCACTCCGCGCCGCGAATTTTCGGCCATGAGACCGTGGGCACGATCGCTGCGGTGGGAGCGGGAGCAGAATCGTTTGCCGTGGGCGATCGGGTCGTTGTCTTCCACCACATCCCTTGCGGCGCCTGCTACTACTGCCGCAAGAAGACGTTTGCCCAATGTCCGGTTTACAAACGGGTCGGTTGCACCGCCGGTTTCGAGCCTTCCGGCGGAGGATTTGCCGGATACGTGCGGGTTATGGATTGGATCGTGAAGCGTGGGCTGATCAAGATTCCTGATGATGTTCCTTTTGCCCAGGCTGTCTTTGTCGAACCGCTGAATACCTGCCTCAAGGGTGTGCGCAGCCTGAATCTGTCGATGGATGAGACGGTGCTGGTGATTGGACAGGGGCCGATCGGAGTCATGCTGGCATCTCTGGCCAAGCGGTCTGCAGGGAGGGTGTTCACTTCTGATCTGTACCCGGAGCGGCATGCGGTGGCAGCTTCGTTTGGGCTCGATTCACCCATTGACGCTTCGCGGGACGATGTGGTCGAGGTGGTGCGCACCGCTACCGATGGCCGGGGCGCGGATGCAGTCATCCTCGCTGCCGCCGGAAACGCGCTGATCCGCACCGCAATGGATGCGGCTCGACCGGGTGGGCGGGTGCTACTTTTTGCGCAAACGCAGCGCGGTGAGGCGATCATCGACCCAGCGGCGGTCTGTGTGGATGAAAAGACTTTGTTGGGATCCTACAGTGCTTCGGTAGACATCCAGGAGGAGGCCCTGCGGCTTGTATTTGAAGGATATGGAGAGGGGTACGATCTAACCAGGCTAGTCTCGCACCGTTTTCCGTTGTCCGAGGCAGTGGAGGCGATTGCGATTGCCTCCAGGCCCACGGCGACCTCGATGAAGATTGTGATTGAACAGGCCTGAAAACCGCAGATCTCTCCACTACGCTGCGCTTCGGTCGAGATGACAAAGGGTAGGTTCGTGGAGGCCCGCAGCAACGGTCTAGAGATGGGCAAACCGCAGGTCCCTCCTCGGGATGACAACACTGCTGCAGGGATCAAACGTACCGTCGAAGCTTTGGCGGAAGGCCAAAGGAATTGTCATCCCGACCGGAGGCCACCCAAGGTGATGAAAAACGGCTCCTGTTCAGCATCGACTCTCCCTGGAAGCGCTGCCCTCCCCTTTGTCATCTCGACCGAAGCGCAGCGAAGTGGAGAGATCTGTGGTTTAGTGGTCCTTTCTTGGAAATGTTTTTCGACCGGAACCCCGTAGGAAGCCTCTGGACTGGAAACTCCCCGACCCGCAAAGCACGTAAGCGCGGTTTGGGTGAGAATAGGTAAGGCATGATAAGTGAGATGAACGCTGCCGTACTTTACGGCAAAGAAGACGTCAGGATTGAACGGGTTCCTATCCCCGCCGCAGGTAAGGGGGAGATCGTAATCCGGGTTCATGCCGCTCTCACTTGCGGTACTGATCTAAAAGTCTTTCGCCGCGGGTACCATGCCAGGATGATCGCGCCCCCGGCTCTCTTCGGGCATGAGTTGGCCGGGGTTGTCCATGAGGCAGGCGCGGGCGTGCGCGGTTTCAAGCCGGGTATGCGTGTGGTAGCGCTGAATTCGGCCCCTTGCGGCGCCTGTTACTGGTGCGTTCGCAAACAGGAAAATCTCTGCGAAGATCTGCTCTTCAATAACGGTGCCTACGCGGAATACATCCGCATCCCCGCCCGCATTGTGGCCAAGAATACCCTCATCGTCCCGCAAAGTTTGCCCCTGGAGCACGCGGCCCTGACGGAGCCGTTGGCCTGCGTGGTGCGCGGCCTGGAGGAAACGGGAGCCAAGCGAGGGGACAGTGTCGTGGTCATTGGCGCCGGACCGATTGGCCTGATGTTCATGCATGTGGCGCAGCTCTCAGGGATGAAAGTGATCGCGGTGGTCAAGCGCGATGAGCAGATTGCCTCGGCAACTACCTTTGGTGCATCCCATGTGGTGCAGACTGGCGCCGTGGCCGATGCGGTGGCTGCGGTACGCGATTTGACTGCCGATCAGCGGGGCGTTGATGTGGCGATTGAGGCTGTGGCCATCCCCCTCACCTGGCAGTGGGCGGTGGATATGGTGCGCCGCGGTGGAACCGTTAACTTTTTCGGCGGGTGTGCGGCCGGGACCAAGGTGGAAATCGATACCGATCGGCTGCACTATAACGACATCACGCTCAAAGCGAGCTTCCACCATACTCCCGCGGCCTGCCGCAAAGCGTTTGACCTATTGGCCAGCGGCCGATTCAAGTGCAGCGAATACATCACCGGCAGGGCGCAGTTGTCTGACCTAGAAACCGTACTGCGGCGGTTGAACGATCGCTCCAACGACATTAAGACGGCAATCATTCCATGAGAGTTAAGAGTGTTCAAGATGACCGGGAATTATTAGAGCATGGATGGGCCGCGCTGCCTGCTGAGTACCGCGTTCCCGAGCAGCGCCCGACGCTCGAAGAGGCGCGCGCCTACTGCCGGCGCCTGGCGACGACCCACTACGAGAATTTTCATGTGGCGTCGTGGTTCCTGCCGACCCGGTTGCGCCCTCATTTCTACAGTATTTACGCCTACTGCCGCATCTCGGATGATCTGGGTGATGAGGTAGGCAATCGCGAGCAGTCGCTGGCGCTGCTGGATTTCTGGGGCCGGGAACTCGATGCTTGCTACCGGGGCGAGACCCGTCATCCGGTCTTTGTCGCGCTGGCCGAAACCATACGCACCTGTGAGATTCCACAGCAGCCCTTCGCCGACTTGCTGGTGGCTTTTCGCCAGGACCAGACCGTTCCCCGCTACCAGTCCATGGATGATGTGCTCGATTACTGCAGACACTCGGCCAACCCCGTGGGGCGGCTCGTTCTTTACGCGTGCGGCTATCGATTTCCGGAAATGTTTCTTCTTTCCGACTTCACCTGCACGGCTTTACAGTTAGCGAACTTCTGGCAAGATGTCAGCTCCGATTATGCGCGCGGCAGGATCTATCTCCCCCTCGACGATCTCAATCGTTATGGAGTGGACGAAGAGACGATCGCCCGCCGTGAACCCAGCAAGGCTTTTCGTGACCTGCTGCATTACGAAGTTGACTATGCTCGCCAACTGTTTGCCAGGGGCTTGCCGTTGATCTCTATGGTGGACCAGGAGCTGGCGCTGGATCTCGATCTATTCAGTCGCGGCGGTCTGGCCATTCTTGACGCGATTGAGGCCCGGCAGTATGACGTTCTGACCCAACGTCCCGTGGTGTCAAAAGCAAAGAAGCTGGGCCTGGTGGGGCGCGCGTTCTGGGGCAAAATCAGGGGAAGGCGACGGGCGTGACCCCGGAAGTTCAAGCAGCCTACGCGGCATGCCGGGCTATCGCGCGCAAGAAGGCAAAGAATTTTTACTATGCATTTGTCGCCTTGCCGGCGGGCAAGCGAGACGCGATCTGTGCCGTATACGCGTTTATGCGTCAGGCCGACGACCTCTCCGATGATGAATCGGTGAGCATACCTGACCGGCGGATCGCCCTCAATCGCTGGCTCGGTGATTGGCATCGGGCGCTGGACGGGGGAAGCACCAGCGATCCTGTGTTTATCGCGATGCTGGATGCGCAGCGCCGCTTTGCGATCCCGGCGCAGTTGCTGGATCAACTGGTACAAGGCACAGCCACTGATCTTGAACCAAGGTTCGCTGCCTATGCCACTTTTGCCGACCTCTACCGCTACTGCTACCTGGTGGCTTCAGTGGTTGGGCTGGTCTGCATCCGGATCTTCGGGTATCTCGATCCGCGGGCCGAGAAGCTGGCGGAAGAGACCGGCGTCGCTTTTCAGTTAACCAATATCCTTCGTGATGTGCGGGAAGATGCGCAGCGTGGCCGTCTCTATTTACCCCTCGAAGATCTGGAGCGTTGCGGGGTGACTGCCGGCTCCATGACCGGAATTTCGAGTGGCCGGCAATTGACTCCGCAGCAGCGGCAAGTACTGGCGATTCAGGCCGAACGAGCGGGACAATTCTACAAGTCGGCGGAGGCGTTGTTGCCCTTGATTTCACCCGACAGCAGGGCCGCGATGTGGGTTTTGGTAACCATTTATCACCGTTTATTGCGCCACATCGAACAGCGCAACTTTGATGTCTTCTCGGCGCGGATTGGCGTTCCGGCGTATGAGAAGCTGAGCATATTGGGATGCGGCCTTTTCAAGACGCTGGCACAGGGAGTGTGGGCCTGAACGTAACTGTGGTTGGCGGTGGATTGGCGGGCCTGTCGGCCGCGTGCGCACTGGCTGAGGCCGGATACCAGGTTCGATTGCTGGAGAAGCGACGCTATCTTGGTGGACGGGCCTCGTCTTATGAGCATCCCGGAACGGGCGAGGTGATTGATAACTGCCAGCACGTGTTGCTGGGCAATTGCGTCAACCTCATTGATCTTTACCGCCGCCTGGGCGTGAGCGATGCCATCCGGTGGTTCGACCGCATGACCTTCCTCGAGCCCGGGGGACGGCGGAGTATCCTCGAACCTTCCTTCCTGCCGGCGCCATTCCATGACATGCCGGCCTTTCTTCGCGCGGCGGCCTTCTCCTTTTCTGACAAGCTCGCCATCGGCCGCGGACTTACCGCGTTCATCGCCGGCGTGCCGAAGGACTCTGAAGAAAACTTTGCCCAGTGGTTAGCCCGCCATGGCCAGACCCGCGGGGCTATCGAACGATTCTGGAAGCCGGTGCTGGTGAGCGCGCTGAATGAAGACCCCGAGCGCATGTCGGTGCACTACGCCGGGCAAGTGATTCGTAAATCGCTCCTCCTTTCGCCGGGCGCCGGACGCATGGGGGTTCCCACCATTCCGCTGAGTGATCTGTACAGCCG
>CAZSUK010000207.1:0-2873 GCA_964609355.1 uncultured Acidobacteriaceae bacterium
CTACCGGATTTACGAGCTGGCCGACATCGTCAAGGAGACGGTGCCCAACACGGTGATCGAGTATGCAGCCGATGCCGGCCCCGACAAGCGCTGCTACCGCGTGGATTGCAGCAAAATCCGCAAGGTTCTGCCCGAGTTCCAGCCCGTCTGGGACGCCCGCAAGGGTGCGGTCGAACTGCACGAAACCTATAAGAAGATCGGTCTGGTTCTCGAAGACTTCGAGGGGCCGCGCTTTAAGCGGATCGCCCATATTCGGAAGTTGATCGAGGATGGTCTTCTCGACTCCTCTCTCCGTTGGACCAACCAGGAAGCTCCGGCTGCCGTTGCCGCAGGGGCTGCGAAGGCATGACCAATTCAACCTTTCACTGCCGCGCATGCAATTCTGCGCCGTGCGTTCCGATCCTTTCTTTCGGAACCACTCCGCTCGCAGATGCATTGCTCTCAGCCGACCAGCTTGGCTCGCCGGAAGTCACGGCGCCCCTGGACCTGGTCTTCTGCCCCGAGTGCTCCCTGGTGCAGATCACCGAAACGGTTCCTCCGGAAATTCTCTTTTGCCGGAATTACCCTTACTTTTCTTCCGTGTCGAAGAGCTTGCTGGAGCATTTCGCCAGGAGTGCTGAAGCCATCGTTCATTCGCGCGGTCTCAATGCCGGCAGCCTGGTCATCGAAGCAGCATCCAACGACGGTTACATGTTGCGCAACTTCGTAAACCACGGCATACCGGTCCTTGGTATCGACCCCGCTGAGGAACAGGTACGCACCGCCAATGAGCGTGGAGTGACCAGCATCAACACTTTCTTCACCAGGGAGCTGGCCGTAAAGCTGGCCTCCGAGGGCAAGAAGGCTGACGTCTTCCTGGCCAACAATGTGCTCGCTCACGTGGCCGACCTCAACGGCTTCGTCGACGGCATCGCCGCCCTGTTGAAGCCCACAGGCGTCGCAGTGATCGAGGCGCCTTACATTGTCGACCTCATCCAGAAGTGCGAATTCGACACCATCTACCACCAGCATCTTTGCTATTTCTCGGTGACGGCGCTGTCCAGGCTATTCCGTGATCATGGCCTTTACCTGAACGACGTGGAGCGCACGAAGATCCACGGCGGATCCCTCCGGCTGTTCGTCGAGCCGGTGGAAACGCCCACCGCACGCCTGAAAGCGATCCTCGCGGACGAAAAGAATGCGGGTGTCTCGACCATCGAGTACTACAAGGGTTTTGCTGACCGGGTGCATGCCGTCCGCGACCAGCTCACCAGCCTGTTGAAGGACTTGAAAGGCAAAGGCAAATCAATTGCCGGCTATGCAGCAGCGGCTAAGGCCACCACTCTGCTCGCCTTCTGCAATATCGACAAGAAACTGCTCGACTACATTGTCGATCTTAATGAGTTCAAGCAGGGCCGGTTTATGCCCGGCAATCATCTGCCGATTCTTTCCCCGCAGAAACTGCTGGATACAAAGCCCGATTATGTTCTCGTGCTGGCGTGGAATTTTGCCGGCGAAATTATGGAACAACAACATGCCTATAAGGCACGTGGCGGAAAATTCATCATTCCGATCCCGACGCCCGCAGTTGTCTAAAGGAGATTTCCCTCATGAACAGCATCTATGTGGATTCCCGGTTTAACGACGAGAAGCGCCGTCAGCTCTTGTATGAGGGGCAGCTTTTTGTTTACTCGCCCCGGCCCACGGCTCTGGCCTTCACCGATTTCGCTGCTGAAATGATCAAGGACGCTTTCGGCAAAGACGACCCGACCACAGCCCAGTACGACATGCCGGTGGAAGAGTTTGTTCGTATCTTCGCTCCTCTCAAACCCGCCTTCATTCATCACCCTGAGACCAAGCGGCTCATCCAGGCCATGCTCAAGGACTTCGGTTGCGACATGGAGACGACCTACCTCGATGTGCCGCGCCTGCGCGCCGTCACCTCCGATGCCTATTTGACCTCGGGTGTGGGATACGCACACCATCTCCACCGGGACACCTGGTATTCGGCTCCGATGTGCCAGCTCAACTGGTGGCTGCCCATCTTTGAGATGTCTTCAGAGAGCTCGATGGCGTTTCATCCGCGGTATTGGAATGAGGCGGTCAAGAACGGCTCCAGCAAGTTCAATTACTACGCCTGGAACAGCACCGGCCGGGCGGACGCAGCCAAACATATCAAGTCCGATAGCCGCGAGCAGCCAAAGCCCGAGCAGCCCATGGAACTGGACCCCCAGGTCCGGGTCATCTCTGAGCCCGGTGGAGCGCTGGTCTTTTCCGCAGCCAACATGCATTCGACAGTGCCCAACACCTCCGGCAAAACCCGCTTCAGCATCGACTTCCGCACCGTCAGCCTGGTCGATGTGAAGGCGAAGAACGGAGCGCCCAATCTCGATTCACATCCGACTGGAACCTCCCTGCGTGACTTCATGAAGGGATCTGATCTAAGCCCCATGCCGGAAGAAATCGCCGCCGCCTATGACAGCCCCGAAGCAACCGACGGAGTGAAAGTATTCCGGCCGGAAGTGGTAGGAGCCCGCTAGCTGGTTGTCTTCACTTTCCAAGGGAAAACCCAGGTCTCAAAAACGAGACCTGGGCCACCCACTTAAGTAAGAGCGAGGTTTGCAGTTGCCGCGCAGCCTCGACGGGTCCGGAGAAGTGTTCATCGCGATGAGCCGTGAGAGCTCAAGCGAAAAAATTGAAAGAATTTCTGCCGCTATCTGAGCTTCGTCGATACCTCGACTATTCCTGCTTGCACCACCCCGCTCTGTGATCGGGGTGGCAGGAATCTGCCGTCATCACACTTTTACGGGGATTAAGAAATGCCTGAGATTAAGACCTGCCCAAACTGTTTGAAGGGAGACATGAGTGTCTTCTACCAGGTGCCACGGGTGCCG
>CAZSUK010000208.1:0-13563 GCA_964609355.1 uncultured Acidobacteriaceae bacterium
TGCCCGTTGCTGTCGAGGACGCCGGCCTTCATCCCCGCTTCAAGTACTTCAAGGAATCCGGAGAAGAGGTCTACCACTCCTTCCTTGGCGTGCCGTTGATCGACCGCGGCATTCTCCAGGGGGTTCTCATCGTGCAAACCAAGGAACCAAGGATTTTCCGGGAAGAGGAAATTCGCCGGTTGTCCGAAGCCGCCAATCAGGTGGCGCCGGTGGTGAGCGAGGCGCGCACAGTCGATCGCTTCATCGCTCCCTCCCAGGAGCGTCTTTGGGCTATCGCCCGCAATCTCTCCTGGTGTTGGGACTACGAGGCCATCAGTTTATTTCGCGACCTCAATCCCACCCGCTGGTGGCAGCTCAATCAAAATCCCATCGCCCTGCTCAACGAGCTTCAGCTGGGGGAAATCGAACGCCGCGCCACCGAACTCGGCTTACACAGCCGCATTAACTACGTCTACCGCCGCCAGCAGGAATACCTCAGCGCCGACCGCACTTGGGGCTCCATGAATGCCGGAGTCCTCCGCCCTCGGCCCGTAGCTTATTTCTCCGCCGAGTTCGGCCTGCACGAATCGCTGCCCGTTTATTCCGGCGGCCTGGGTGTCCTGGCCGGGGACCATATCAAGAGCGCCTCCGACCTCGGCATTCCCCTCATCGGCATCGGCCTGTTTTACGGCCAGGGCTACTTCCGCCAGTATCTTGACCAGAAGGGGTGGCAGCAGGAGGAATACCTACATACCGACGTCAACCAACTTCCCATGGAACTTGCCATCGGCAAGAACGGGGAGCCGGTGGTGGTGAGCATTGAAACTCGCCACGGGGTCATCCGAGCCAAGGTATGGCGTGTCAGCGTCGGTCGCTGTATCCTCCTGTTGCTCGATTCCAACGTCGCAAGCAACGCGCCCGAGGATCTGGATCTGACCTCTCGACTCTATGGGGGTGATGGACGAACCCGCATTCGCCAGGAACTGTTGCTTGGCGTAGGTGGCTTTCGCGCCCTCAAAGCCATGGGCATCTCGCCCGGAGTCCTTCACCTAAACGAAGGCCACAGTGGCTTTGCCGTGCTCGAAGCCATTCGCGATCGCATGCAGGAAGAAGGTCTGGGCTTCGACGCCGCGGCCCATCAGGTTCCCCGCGAGGTGATCTTTACCACCCACACCCCGGTGCCTGCGGGTCACGACCGCTTTCATGTCGATCTCATTGAGGAGCACCTCGGCCCTCTACGCGATCAACTGGGCATCAGCCTCGAAAGACTAATGGGCTTTGGCCGCGAGAATCCTGCCAATCATCACGAGCCTTTCTGTATGACCGTGCTCGGGCTCTTGCTTTCCCGCCGCGCCAATGCGGTTTCTTCACTCCATGGCGAGGTATCGCGAGCCATGTGGAAGGGCCTCTTTCCCGGCAAGCCGGAAGAAGCGGTGCCCATCGGTCACATCACCAATGGCGTCCATGTCCCCTCCTGGCTGGCGCCGCAGATGTCGCGTCTTTACGACCGTCATCTTGGCGTCGGATGGCAGGGCAAGAGCTCCTGGCTGCGCACCTGGGAGCCCATCGAAAAGGTTGACGACGGCGAGCTCTGGGAAACCCATCTGGCGCTCAAGTCGCAGCTGATTGACTTTGTCCGCCGCCGTGCCCGTGAGCAGGCAGAGCGCCGTGGCGAATCCTCCGAAACTCTCCAGCGGCTCAGCAAAGTCCTTTCCCCGGATGCGCTGACCATTGGCTTCGCCCGCCGTTTCGCGACCTACAAACGCGCCAACCTGATTCTTGCCGATATGCAAAAACTCGCTTCCATGGTCAACGATCCCAAGCGTCCGGTGCAATTCCTCTTTGCCGGAAAGGCTCATCCTCACGACGAGCCGGGGAAGCTGGTCTTGCAGCAGATTGCCGAGATGATGCGCGACCTGAAGTTTGGGGAGAAATTCGTCTTTATCGAAAACTACGACATCAACGTTGGCCGTTATCTGGTGCAGGGAGTGGATGTCTGGTTAAACAACCCTCGCCGGCCGCTCGAAGCCTCGGGTACGAGTGGTCAGAAGGTAGTGCTCAACGGCGGCCTGAACTTTTCCGTGTTGGATGGCTGGTGGGCGGAAGCCTACGACGGCTTGAACGGCTTTGCCATTGGCAATGGCAGAACCCATTCCAATATGGATGTGCACGACACTCGTGACGGTGAGGACCTTTACCGGGTGCTGCGCGACGAACTGATTCCGCTTTATTACCAGCGCGACAGGGACGGCCTGCCGCGGGGCTGGATCACCCGCATGAAGCGAACCATCCGCACGCTGGGCTGGCGCTTCAGTGCCGACCGCATGGTCATGGATTACACCCGAAACTGTTACATTCCCGCCGCCGGAGGCACCTCCAACGAAATGAAACCCCCCTGCTGAAGAGGAAAATACCGCAGACGCAACTTAAGTTGTCCGTGGCAATCCGTTGGTGCCAGCCCCGGACTTCAGTCCGGGGGAGCGGGCTTTCAAGCCCGCGGGAAAGCTTCGTATAAAAAGAATCGGGCTTTAGCCCTGGTGGCTGCGTCTCAAGCGGTCTGCATCTTTTTCCGCAGTGCCCGCTGCATTAGCATGAGTAAACGGGAAGGAAATCATGAAAAAGCTTCTCTTATTCATCCTCTTCACCTCAGCTACCGTACACGCGCAAAACGAAGGCTTATGGGAAGGCTACGACGGCGAATGGAGTCACGTTTCCCGTGAACTGATCGCGTTAGCCGAAGCAACTCCAGCGGACAAATTCTCCTGGCGTCCGGCCCCGGGAGTCCGCTCGACCAGCGAAGTCTACATGCACATCGTCATCGCCAATTTCTACTTATTAAGCGTAACTGGAGCTAAGGAGCCTGACGTAACCCTCGACAAGGAAAAGACCGTGACCTCAAAAGCCGAAGTCATCGACTGGCTCAAGCGTTCCCTGGCAGCCGTTCCAGAAGCACGCGCCCACTTAAAGCCCGCTGACTACGCACGCAAGGTGACCATCGACAACAAAACTGTAACCGTAGATGGCATGTACCTGCGCATCATCGTGCATGCCAATGAGCATGAGGGGCAACTGATCGCCTACGCGCGCATGAACGGCATCGTTCCCCCGTGGTCGAAGTAGGAAACAAACTGGTCAACAAATAAGAACCCCACTCGGAGCCGGCAGGTCGCTGTTGACCCTTGACCAACCTCGTCCAAACTCAGTGGACAGGTACAAGTTGCCGCCTCGATCTGCAAGCGCAATCATCGAACTGTGGGTAGCGATGCAACCAGTGTCAACCTTACCCTCGGTCCACGACGGCAGCCCGTCCTCAACCGCCGTCAAAGCCCCATCTGTACTGATCGGACGCCGATAAACTCTTCCCTGGGCTGCGAACGGATCTGTCGCTGCGGAAACAAGAACATCACTACCAGAAAACGCGACTGCAGAGCAGTGTGATGCGTGCAGGCCCTCGTGTTCGATAGTCCACGTGGCCCCCGCGTCGTGGCTAATGCAAAGTCCCACAGCGGATGCCGCAGCAACAATCTCCGGATCTGCCGGGTGCCCGCGCACCTCATGAACATCACTGTGGATGTCGATGGTGGGCTGCCAGGTCCTTCCCCCATCCACGGAACGCGGAATGCCTCCCACGTGAACGTTGGCGAAGAGCACGCTCCCATCGGCGTTGGCCGCGACCGAGCGAATCCCCAGTGGTGGACCGACACGCTGTCCATTCACAATGGCCGAACCAGCAAACCAGGTCTCCCGACCCGCAACGCGGTCGAAACTCTCGATAGGATTGAGCACACTCTCATGGCTCAGCCGCAGCATGCGTGCATCGTCTGTTCCAACGTAGATACTGTCTCGAACAGCCATACAGCACGAAAGCTCGAGTTCGCTCTCAGCGACGGTTGCCCATTCGCCGCTTGCTGCACGCCTGCGCAGCGAATGTTGGCCCACAACTGCGAGCGCACCGCCGCGTCCATCCGGTGCGAGCCATCTGACAGGCTCGTTGGCAATCTCCTGCTTACGATCGTCGCCGCTCACTGCGAACAGCCCACCGTCCCACGTTGCCACAAGGATCGTCGGATAAGTCATGAACGTCTCCCAATAGCTAACTTTACTGCTAACTCAGGTAGCGAACGCCGCTGCTATCTGGTCTTGCTCGGAACGCCGTATGCGGAGTGCCTCAGCCTCATCGCGCCAGCTCTTCACCGCACCCTCCACCTCTGCGATGATTCCGTTCGCCTCTTTCAGAGTCAGCGCGTACATCTTGTGAGCGGCACGCGCAATCTCCACATCGCACAGAGTCTCCGTCTCATTAATGGCCAGCGTGAGATCGTCACTCTCCACCGACGGATTCATGTCAAACGCCGGCGAGAGTCGAATACCACGCTCCTCGATAAAGAACCCGTGGTTACGCAGATGGTCATCGGTATTGTGGATCAGGATGCTGAACACGATGCGGCGAAAGAGCTGGTGCGTGTCGCCTAGCGTCTCTGCACCTTGCCGCTGTAACAACTCCACCAACTCCAGGTAGCTCGCTCCTGGCTCTCCATCCCGCCGTTGGGTCAGTGTCATCGCGGATACGAAAGCCCGTCTGCCTCCGCTCGCGGTTCGATCGAACCGCTTGACCAGAAAGGTCGATTGATCCCGGTCCCCACTATCCAGCAATCTCGCCTGTGGCACATGTATGTCGCACTTCGCAGCCAGCCGGTGCGCCAGCATCTCCCAGGCGGCCATATTTCCTGTATCCGCCCGGCTAGGGAATTTCGCAATACAAAGATGTCCTGTTTCGTCTCGTACCGAGGCTTTTGGACGAGCGCCGCCAAGCGACGATCCAGGCGCCACCAATTGGTTGAGCCAGCGTGCATATTCCGGATTTTGTTCGTCATCGATATGTCGTTCGAGTCCATCACTTGCCGCCTGCAGTTCGCGAACGCAAGTGATCGGAGGTGCGGCCATTTGCCGGTCGCTATCGAGAAACTCTCCTTCCTCGAGTGATCGCAGGCGGAGGGCTCCCAGCCGGGTTTCATCGTGAACACCCAACAGATAGTCCCATTCGGTCAATCGCCGCGCCGGTCGCTGCTCTAGCCGGGCGCGGAGATTTTCCCGCCGCTGCATCAACAAGCGTCCCCATCGGTCGGGAGCCGAGTCAAGAAAAATGCCAAAGTTGCTGCGCGACTGGGCTGGATATTGCGCCCCTTCCAGCAACTGCAGATCGGGATCAAAAGCGAAGGCCGCTTCGCTTCTCAGCCATTCCGGAGCGTACTCGAAGGAGAATACTTCCTGGCGTCCGGAGCTCTGCGCGTGCAGCGTTCCCATCCGGGCGGGTCCACCTGCCCCGTGGACGTCGACATAGACCTGTACTGATCTCTGTCTGCCGCTCATTCGTTTGGACTGCCTTCTGGTGCTTTTCGACGCGGCGCTCGCGCCCGCACACCAATTTCAGCGTCCTGCAGCTTACGTCCCAGTTCGTCATCCGCCGCCAGCAGGTTGAGGTCTTGTTCAAGACGCAGCGCTTGCATCACGCGCGCATAATTGCCGAGCGAAACGCCGGGATCCCCTCGCTCAATCCTGAACAACGTGGCGCGGGCGATTCCAGCGCGCTGGGCGACGATGTCCGCAGAGTAGCGGCGGCGCAGCCGCGCTGCTTTCAGCTTGCCTCCAACTCCAACCAGGATTCTCGCGAGCGCTGGCAGAATTCCATCTGCGATCTTTCCCATAATGTCTCATATTATATACACAAACGGCACATAACGACTAATTTATGAGACATTACTTGCCGGCTTTATCTTGGCCCTCGCTGTTCATTTCCCCCTACCGTTGCGGCGGCGACGGCCGGTTCTGCGGTCGAGGGGTCGGACGAGGGGTAGCGGTCGGCCTTTGCGGTGCAGGCCTGTTACCAGGCTGGACCGGCTGCGTGGTCGGGCGGCCATTGTTTGGCGGCCGGTTATTATTCGGTGGCCGCTGGTTGCCGGGTGGGCGACCCGTTACCGGCTTGTTGCCGGGCGTGCCAGGCCGTACCGGCTGCGTGGTCGGGCGGCCATTGTTTGGCGGCCGGTTATTATTCGGTGGCCGCTGGTTGCCGGGTGGGCGGCCCGTCACCGGCTTGTTGCCGGGCGTGCCAGGCCGTACCGGCTGAATAGTCGGCCGGCCATTATTCGGTGGCCGGTTATTATTCGGTGGTGGCCGATAGCCGGGTGGTCGGCCATTGACCGGACGGTTGTATCCCGGCCGGGTCCCAGGACGATGAATCGGTTGGGGCGGGCGGTAATTCGGCGGACGATATCCCCAATTCCCACCATAGCCTGGGCGACTCGTATACGGTACCGGACGAGGCCGATAGTAGTAGTGCGGCGGGCGATACCCACCTCCCCAGCCACCCCACGGACCGCGGTTGTAGTAAATCCGATGTCCTCCCCAATTCCATCCCCAGCCGCCCCAGCCCCAGGGTTGACTCACCAGCAGCGCGGTGATGCCAATGGCAATGCCAAACGTGACCAACCCAGCGCCTGAGCTGCCCGTGTACACCACCGTGGGGTTATATTGCGGCAGGTACACCACCTGCGGATTGGCCGGTTGAATCACATAGATCGGCTGTCCCGCATTTTGCTGGACGTCCACCACCTGCTGCGGCGAACTGCGCAAGGCGCCCGATGCGTAGGCCTGCGCCCGCAAGCGCTGGATCGATGCCGAGACTTCGGCTTGATTCGCCGTGACCGCCGCACCAATGGCCGCATAGTCGTCGATGTTTTCCGCCATCATCTGGATCACCTGGGGAAAACCGACAAGCGCGACAAACGCCGGATCAAACCCTTGTTGCTGGGCCGCAGCGGTCAACTGGGACACGGTCAGGTTACTGTTCTGCGCCAGCCAGTTATCCACGTCCAGAATCTCCTGCGGATTGGTGGAAGCAGTCGTAATTTGTGCCAGCAAAGCGTCGGGATAGAGTGCGACCGGAGCCAGCAACTGGTCTAATTGCTGAGGGGTCGGCGGTGGCGGTAGTGTTTGCGCCTGCAGATCGGGAGCAAGGCCCTGGAAGATAAGCAAACCAATTAACAACAGAACCGCGGATACGCTGGGTTTACCCTGCATCTGGATGCTCCAAAGAACCGACCACCATACTAATTGAGGATAGAGGTTTGCTCGAGACTGGCGGACCGTTGAATATGTGTGTAACGAAACACGCCGGGAAACTTCAGCCCATAACCGAGGCAGCGGTCGAAGCTGATGTGCGCCATCCAGATGAGCGCAAGTTCACCGGCCAGCGCGGAACCCCACTTCCACGCCAATAAACCCAGGCCCAGAGGCAAGACGTAACTGTGAAGGAGATTGTAGAAAGCGGCCGACCCTTTGCCAACCAGATAGCCGATCAGGGCAACATCCGGCGCCAGGAAAAGCAGTGCGAACAATCCCCAGTGGCCAGGATATATACGTTGATACGCGATGCACCCAACCACCAGGGCAATCAATCCTTCCAATCGGAGCACCACATCGGGACGCGTAAGGGAGATGGCAGTCATGACTTTGGTCAGTTCGCGGGTGAGCGCCGTCATTCTAGCAGCCGGCACTTCCTCGCGCATGGGGCAAGCCAAGCAGCTGCTTGCTCTCGGTGAGAGCACGGTGCTGGCGCAAACGCTCGGCTATGTGCAAGCCGCCACGCTTGAGGAAATTGTCATCGTGCTCGGTGCCTCGGCAGAAGCAATCCGCGGCCAGCTACCGTCTCCGCAGGAACTCAAAATCGTTGTCAACCAGGCTTACCAGCAGGGAATCGCAAGCTCTTTGCGCGCGGGGCTGTCGGCCGTCGCCCCCAACAGTGACGCAGCGCTCATCATCCTCGGCGACCAGCCGTTCATTCGCCCCCAGACTCTTAATCGAATCGTCGAGGAATATCGACGCTCGCAAGCCCAGATCGTCATTCCCATGCATCAGGGCAAGCGAGGCAATCCGGTGCTCCTCGACAGGTCAGTCTTTGCAGAAGTCATGGCCCTGGAGGGAGACACCGGCTCGCGCGCCATCTTCGCCAAGCACTTGGACCAAATAGTTAACGTAGAAGTCGAAGATGAGGGAATAGTGCTCGATCTGGATGACCCGGTCGACTACGAACGCCTGAAGACGAAGATTAAGGTCTGAGGTCGGCCTCGCACTGACGAATCACGGCGTCCGTGTAGGCATCGTGCCGGTTCATGATTTGTTCTCCGCCACGCCGCAGCGCCACCATCTGGCTCACCACGCTTAAGGCAATCTCCTCGGGTGTGGAGGCGCCCAGGTGAAGCCCTGCAGGAGCGTACACAGTGGAGATTTTCTCGTCGGAAACTCCTTCTGCGCGGAGATAATCCAGCACCAGCGCCGCTCGATGGTGGCTGGCGATCAACGCCACGTAGGCTGCATTCCCAGCCAGCGCCTTTTTGAGCCACAGGTGGTCTCGCTTATGCTGCGTAGCGATCACCACAAACGATTTCGGACCGACGGGTGTTTCCGTCAGATCGAAGTCTTCCGTCACCAATCTCTCTGCCTGCGGGAAAGCGCTGCGCTCCGCTGCCGGGTCATTGACGGTGATGGCGAAACCCATCAGATCCCCCAGCACCGCCAGGGTCTCGGCGATACGCCCGTGGCCCACGATCAGGAGTTCAGGTCTTGGGAGAACGGGCTCGATGAAGATATCCATGGTCCCTCCGCAGGGCATGCCGACCCCGAGTGCCTCGTCGCTCATATCCACGGTAATGAGGCGGGGCTTTTCCGTCTCCATGCACAGCAGCGCTTCGCTGCGAACCGCGCTCTCCGCACAGCCGCCACCCACCCATCCCACCAACAATTTGCCCAATGGATCGAAAAGCGCCTTGGAGCCCCGCTGGGCAGAAGAAGAGCCTTCCACCCTGACCACGGTCGCAATGGCGAAGGGTCGCCCCTGGGAAGCGAGTTCGGCCGCTTTGGTATACAGGTCCGCAAACATCTCTAGCTCGGTATCATAACAAGCATGGGGATCTGCGTTGTATAGTCAGCAGGTAAGAGACCACTACGCCAACCCACGCAATGTGGGCAGCGTTGCCGAGCCTTCGGGCAAGTCGATGGTCAAGAGCCCGCTCGACAGCGATACCGTCCTGGTCACGCTGCGTATTGAACACAACATCATTACGGAAGCGAAATTTAAGTGCATGGGATGCGCCGTCGCCATCGCCTGTTCCTCCATGGCTACCGAGATGGTCCTGGGCAAACCGGTAGAGGAGGCCTACGCCATAACTGAGCAATCGGTAGCCGAAGCCTTGGGCAGCATTCCCGAGTACAAGATGCGTTGCAGCAACCTGGCCCCGGCCGCCATCCGCAATGCCATCGATGACTGGAGACGTCGTTTCTCGGACAATCTATAGATTGTCATACATCAGCAAAAAACCAATCTATATATTGTCATTTCTACCCATCCAGACTATATTTAGCTTGTCATCCGCACAGGAGGAATCCATGCGCAGCCAGTTCAGAAACCTCCTGCTCAACCAACTCGACCGCAGGCTCGAGCCCTACCGTGCTGCGCGCAAGGTCGCCCGTCCGGCAAAGGGATGGATACGCGCGATCCGCCAGGCTCTGGGGGTTTCTTCCGGCGAACTCGCTCGCAGGTTGGGAACCAGCCGTCAGCTTCCGCTGCAGTTGGAAAAGGCTGAGGCCGAAGACCGCATTACTTTGAAAAGTCTTCGCGCCATGGCCCATGCGCTCGACTGCGAGTTGGTCTATGCCCTTGTCCCGCATGCGGGCACCTTGCACGCGTTGATCGAAGACAGGGCTCGCGACGAAGCGAAACAGCGCGTCCTGGGGGTAGAACACTCGATGGCGTTGGAGAACCAGGCAGCGGGCAGGATTGACGAAGCCATCGAAACCGAAACTCGCCGCCTGGTCGATAAACGAATGAACAAATGAACCTCTTCGATATGCGAGATCCGGGAGACCAGGATTTCCTACTTCGCGGTGATAGCAACGGCCACGTATGCGGCTCTCCCCAAAGAGAGCCGCACGGTCTCCCCAATGCCACGACTCTTGACAGGAAATCCGGGGGACGCGGATTTCCTACTTCGCGGTGATAGCAACGGCCACGTATGCGGGTCTCCTTAAAGAGACCCGCACGGTCTACCCGATGCCACTACTCTTGACAGGAAATCCGGAAGACGGCAATACCTCGCTGTCTCCCGAAGAACAGGACGACCTCACCCCGGACCTTTCTACCAGGGAAGAACTGAATGAGTGGGAGCGTCAGAACATCATCGAAGCCTACGCGTGGGTCTTCGAGCGCAGAAATTTTCGCCGCTTCGACCCACTCACGGAACCTTATGTAAGAGAGCTCCATCGCCGCATGTTTGACCAGACATGGAAATGGGCCGGAGCCTACAGGTCCACGGAAAAGAACATCGGCATGGCTCATTACCAAATCCGCGAAGCATTGGCGGCTCTATTGGGGGACGCTCGTTACTGGCTCGAGCACCAGTCGTTCCCGCCCGACGAAGTTGCCGTCCGCTTTCATCATCGTCTGGTTTGGATTCATCCTTTCGCCAACGGCAATGGCCGCCATGCGCGCGTCATGGCGGATATCCTGGTCCAGCGGCAGGGCAGGCCGGCATTTACCTGGGGCGGTGCGAGCATCGTCCGGCCAGGAGAGTTCCGGAGCAGTTACATCCAGGCTCTTCGCGCTGCGGATGCCAGCGATATCCGCCCCATCCTAAAATTCGCTCGTTCTTAGGGACTGATCCTTCGCGAGTCTCCGCCGATTGCATCCAATTAGGCTGGAGAAACATTCTATGAACCTGGGGCGTTTTACACTCACCGCTATTCTCGTACTGGGCATCCCCGCCGCGCTCGCTCAGAACACTGATCCCGGAGCCAAGCAAGACATGAAGAACGCGGGTTCAGAAACCAAACACGCTGCGACCAACGCCGGCCACGGCATAAGCCACGGCACAGAAACCGCGTACGACAAAACAAAGTCAGGAACAAAAACCGGATATCACAAAACCGTGAACGGAACCAAAACCGGTTATCACAAGACCGCGCACGCAACCAAGTCCGGCGTCCACAAGGTTGAGGGCAAACCAGACACTCTTGCCAATAACCCACCTCAATAGCTATGGTTCAACACTCCAGTCGCACGAAACCGTACAACCATTGCGACTACTCTCGAGCGCCATCTCCAACACCCGGATCGTTCTCCACGCCTGCAGCGGAGTAACCGCCAGCGCCGCGTTGCCATGCATCGCATCGCGGATATTGATGTAATAACAGCGGTAGTCGCCGGGCTCCGTCGGGATGCGCGTGTTCACCGGCTCTCCCTCGTCGGTAGTCAGCGTGCCCCAGTGGTCGGCCGCCTCCACTCCCCACGGCTTGGAGGAAAACTTATCCCCGGCCAGCAGGAGCGCTTCCTGGGGATCCATGCCGTATTTACGAAAGGTTCCCGATGTGCCGTTAAGCGTGAAGCGGGCTCCGGGAGCGCGCGCCAGGCAGGTGGCTCGCAGCCAAACAGTCAGGCCCGTCGAGGGATACTGCAAACACAGGTCGAACGCGTCATCGCTCCTGGCCCCTTCCCGTTCCATCCGCACACTGCCCCAAACCGCCGCCGGTACTCCAAAAAGCACCATCGCCTGATCGACCAGGTGCGATCCCAGATCGAAAAGCACTCCGCCGCCCGGCCCGCCGTTCTCCCGCCACGCGTGCAGCCGCGGCAATTGGCGGAACCGGTCATAGTGGGATTCAAACGTCACCAGCCGTCCCAGCCGCTCGTTATCCAGCAGCTTACGAACGGTCCGGAAGTCCCCGTCCCAGCGGCGGTTCTGGTACACGCTGAGCAGCCGTCCCCGCGCACGCGCCAGCTGTATCAACTCCGCTGCCTCTTCGGAATTCAGAACAAACGGTTTATCGATCACCACATCGCGATCGGCCAGCAAACACTGCCGGGCAATCGGCAAATGAGTGCTATTGGGAGTCGCCACTACCACCAGCCGGATGCTGGTGTCCTCGAGCAGTTCCTCGACCGTGCGCACAATCTTCGCGTGGGGGAACAGCAACGCCGCCTCGTCGCCGGTTCTCTGCACGATCGTGGCCAGTTCCAGCCCCTCCACTGCTTCAATCGAGTTCGCCTGAAAGATCCGCCCGGCGAATCCAAAGCCAACCAGACCCACTCGCATGCATTTCATTGATTCTTTATACGTGAAGCGGAACCGCCATGACTCCCCCGGGGTGTCCGGCGCTTGACAAATGGTCCCCCAGGCAAGAGGATTAACTCAATGCGAATGCTCCATCATCCCGCTGGTTGTTGTTGCTGTGACAAGTTGTTGTTCGTTGTCATTGCGCGCAAGCGGGTGTGAGTTTTCTTAGCCGGGGAATCCCTACTAGGCTTTTCGCATAACTCATAGAAGTACCACAACCGCTGCCAGCCTCTGGCGAGCGGTTTTTTCGTTTTAGCCACTGTTTCTTACCTAACGAAGGAGCGCTGTTGCCAACCCTGGAAACCCAAACCATGCCGGTAGGATCTGCACCCAGGCTCAGCCATCTGCAGATGCTGGAGGCGGAGAGCATCCACATCTTCCGTGAAGTGGCGGCTGAGTTTGAAAAGCCGGTCATGCTCTACTCCATTGGCAAGGATTCTTCCGTCATGCTGCGCCTGGCGCAGAAGGCCTTCTATCCCGGACCCATCCCATTCCCACTCCTGCACGTGGATACCGGCTACAAGTTCAAGGAGATGATTAGCTTTCGCGATGACTACACCCGAAAGCTCGGGGTCCAACTCCTGGTATGGCGAAATGAAGAGGCCATTGCTGCCGGGGCCAATCCGGTCGCACTGGGAACTAAACGCTGCTGCGGCTTACTGAAAACCACAGCCCTGCTCGACGGCCTGCGCGCCCACGGCTTCGACGCTGCCTTCGGCGGAGCCCGTCGCGACGAAGAAAAATCCCGCGCCAAGGAGCGCATCTTTTCCTTTCGCGATAGCGCCGGTCAGTGGGACCCCAAGAACCAACGTCCCGAGTTGTGGAACCTCTACAACGCCCGCGTCAATCCGGGCGAGAGCATCCGCGTTTTTCCCCTATCCAACTGGACGGAGTTAGACGTCTGGCACTACATCCACCTGGAGCAAATTCCCGTGGTTCCGCTCTACTTCGCCCAGCAGCGCCGCATGTTGGTGCGCGGCGACAGTCTCATCCCGGTGGAGCAATCCTTCGTGCAAGGCTTACCTGGAGAAGAGCAGTGGGTGCAATGCCGTCTGCGTTCCCTCGGCTGCAGCCCCTGCACCGGAGCCATTCGCTCCGATGCCGACACCATTCCCAAAATCATCGCCGAGCTGGTGGCCTTCCGCTCGTCCGAGCGCGCCAACCGCGTCATCGATCACGACCAGGACGGGTCGATGGAGCTGAAGAAACGCGAGGGCTACTTCTAATGCCGCTCTTGCCTGCCGTCGAAGATATGTTTTCCATGGAGGAGTTTCTCTCGGCCGAGCAGGCCAAGGAGCTGGTGCGCTTCTCGACCGCAGGCAGCGTGGACGATGGCAAATCCACGCTGATCGGCCGGCTGCTTTACGACTCGCAAAACGTTTACGAAGATCATGTGCGCGCGGTGACCAAAACAGCCAAT
>CAZSUK010000209.1:0-9346 GCA_964609355.1 uncultured Acidobacteriaceae bacterium
CTTGCTTCCCACACTGTTCCCGGCTACACCATCCAAGTTTTGGAGTTTAAAGCACAATGATCCTGCGCTGGTGCGTGACCCTATTCCTCTTCCTCAACTATTGGCCAACCGCACTTGCCGCCATCCAATATTCACCCGAGAAAAAAGTCTGGGTGCTGCAGGCTGGCGAAACGACCTATGCCATGGGAGTGAATGAGCGTGGCGAGCTGCAAGCGATTTATTGGGGCTCACGCGTCACACGCGATGCCGACTTCTCCACCCCCAAGGGCCGTCCCGAAGTGGCTTCGTTTGATCTCTCCAATACCACTACTCCACAGGAATATCCGGGCTGGGGCTCAGAACTCTACAACGAGCCGGCGCTCAAGGCCACCTACGCAGACGGAAACCGCGACGTGGTCCTGCACTTTGTGGACTCCCGCACCGACGGCGACACGCTCGATATTCAATTGAAAGACGTCGCCTCGGATCTTCAGGTTCATCTCTATTACCGCATCTTTGAAGATACCGGCATAATCCAGCGTTGGTCGCGCATTGAAAATCGAACCAGTCAGGCCATTACCCTGGAGAGCGCACAATCCGCCGCCTGGAGCTTGCCGCAAGGTGAGGGCTATGGCTGGCACTACCTCACCGGCCACTGGGGAGCAGAGTGGCAGCTGCATTCCGAGACATTGCAAACCGGATCCCATGTCATCGAGAGCCGGCGCGGCAGCACATCGCACCAGGCAAATCCGTGGTTTGCCATTGATCGTCCGTCCCAAACTACTGAGGAGAGCGGCCCCGTATGGTTCGGGGTACTGGGCTGGAGCGGAAGCTGGCGCATCACCGTCGAACAAACCGCCATGCAGCAAGTGCGGGTAACCGGCGGATTCAATCCGTTCGATTTCGGCTACCGCCTCAAACCGGGGGAACAACTGGAGACGCCGCCCTTCTACGGCGGGTTCACCGGCAAAGGCATGGGTGAGGCATCGCGCATGCTGCACCGCTTCGAGCAAATCCATATTCTCCCAGGTGGAGAGAACGCTCGTTTGCGCCCCGTCCTCTACAACTCGTGGGAGGCAACGGAATTCAATGTCAGCGAAGAAGGCCAATTGGCCCTGGCGGAAAAAGCCAGCAAGCTCGGAGTAGAACGCTTCGTCATCGATGACGGATGGTTCGGCCAACGCAAGGATGACCACGCAGGCCTCGGGGATTGGTACGTGAACAAGGAGAAGTTTCCTCACGGCCTCAAGCCGGTGATCGATCGTGTGCACGTGCTGGGCATGGACTTCGGCATCTGGGTAGAACCCGAAATGGTCAACCCGAACAGCGACCTGTACCGCAAGCATCCGGATTGGGCAATCAATTTTCCCGGGCGGCCGCGCACCGAAGGACGCAACCAGCTACTACTCAACCTGGCTCGTGAGGATGTGAAGGAATACGTCTTTAACTGGCTCGACCAATTGGTGGGCGACAACGACATTGCTTTTCTCAAGTGGGATTACAACCGCAACTGGGCTGAACCTGGCTGGGATGCTGTTCCCGTGGAGGAGCAAAAGAAGATCTACGTAACTTATGTTCGCAACCTCTATGACATTCTTGATCGTTTGCGAGCCAAACATCCCAAGCTGGAGATTGAGTCCTGCTCCGGCGGCGGAGGCCGCGTCGATCTCGGCATTTTGAAGCGCACCGATGAAGTTTGGGCGTCGGATAACACCGACGCGCTCGACCGGCTCACGTTGCAGGATGGCTTCACCCAGGCGTATACCCCGGGGGTCATGATGGCCTGGGTCACAGATGTTCCCAGCGGAATCGATCACCGCGTCGTTCCCCTGAAGTTCCGCTTCCTGGTGGCCATGAGCGGCTCCCTGGGCCTGGGAGGAAATCTGAACAAGTATTCGGCTGACGATCTGGATGCGGCCGCCCGTTATGTTGCCTTCTACAAGCGTATTCGCCCCGCGGTGCAGAGGGGAGCGCTTTATCGTCTGATTGCACCCCAAAACAGCGAATCCTCCGCGACCGAATACGTCTCAAGCGATGGGCGTCAAGCCGTGCTCTTCGCCTACCTTCATTCGCAGCAATTCGGGAACTCCTTTCCGGTAGTTTTCATGCGCGGTCTTGACGAGAATGCCCTCTACAAAATCGAAGCCATTGATCCCGGCCAGGTGCAGGAGATGGGGACCGTAAGCGGCGGTTACCTCATGCATCATGGCATCAATCTCGATTTGCACAGCGACTACGACAGTACTTCGGTCATTTTCGAAAAGCAGTGACAGGCGGAGCCCGTTGACTCTCTTGAGTTCGCATCCAACCCTGAATATGAGATGGCGAGAACTTCGTCGCTCGGGAAGGGTTAGCATCGAAAGGGAGGGCTCCAATGGGGAAAAAGGGATTTTTGCCAGTCATCGCGTTGGCGTTTTTGACGGCACTGGCCGGTTGCCACAACAATGACCAGGCAGTCGATGCCGCTGAAAATGGAAACCTCGCGCCGGTCAGCGACAACGGCCAGGCAGCTCCGGTCGAACAAGCTCCGCAGAGTGCTGCGCCCTATTCTGCCCCGGCAAGCCAGCCTGCGCCGGCCGCCAACTATGCTGAGCAAGCCCCACAGCAGCCCCAGCAGACGCAGTATGCAGCGCCCGCGCCGCAGCCCCAATTCCAACAGCCTCAGCAGCCTCAGGAAGAGCAACCTCAGGAACAGCAACCTCAGGAACCTCAGTATCAGCAGCAGTATCAGAGCCAGGACAACGGCGGTGACAACTACCAGGATTATGACCAGGTCGCCGACTACGCTCCCCAGCCTCCACCCCCCTTGCCGGAATACCAGCAGCCGCCCTGCCCTGAACCAAACTACATCTGGACCCCTGGTTACTGGGCCTATGCTCCGGCCGGCTACTACTGGGTTCCCGGAGTCTGGGCCGCCCCGCCTTACACCGGGGCTCTATGGACTCCTGGCTACTGGGGCTTTATTTCAGGCCGCTATGGATGGCATCGTGGATTCTGGGGCCGCTACATTGGGTACTACGGCGGCGTGAATTATGGCAACGGGTACGTTGGCCGTGGGTACTACGGCGGATATTGGAACCATGATCAGTTCAATTACAATCGCCAGGTCACGAACGTAAACAACACCATCATTCACAACACCTACATTACCAACGTGACCAACATCACGACCTACAACCGGGTGAGCTATAGTGGCGGCCGCGGCGGCGTAAATCTTCCCCCGAGCCGGGCCGAAGTGGAGGCTCTGCGTCAACCACGGCTACAGGAGTTGCGAGTGCAGCAGCAAGTCAAGGTTGCAGCGAGCACCAATCGTGCGCAGTTCGCGTCAGTGAACCGCGGCCAGCCGCAAACCGTGGCCATGGCTCGGCCGCTCCCTGTGGAGCACCTGCAACCGCAGGCGGTCCCGGCCATACGGCAAGTCCCCAGGCCCACCAATCAGCCGGTCCCTCAGCAGCTAAGGCCAAACCAGCCTCAGCGCCCGGTCCAGACGGTGCAGGCACATCCCGCTCCTGTCCAGCAAGTACGGCCGGTCCCCGAGGCGCACCCAGCACCAGCCCGGCAAGAGCCGCCGCGCCCTGCTCCCCAGGAGCGGCCCGCCCCGCAGGTCCAGCGACCGGTCCAGCAGGTGCAGCATCCAGCCCCGCAGGTGCAGCGTCCGGTCCAGGAGGTGCAGCGCCCCGCCCCTCAGGAACGCCAGGAGCGCCCGGCTCCGCAGCAGCACCCACCGCAAGCCAGGCCAGAAGAACCGAGACAGCAAAATTCGCATCCCGAGCCGCCGCGCTAGCCCGGAAGCGCTTTTCAACTCTATCCAGTAACCAATTGCCGGGTGCCCCACATCTCGCTCGTTTTTCGCGAGATGTGGGATACCACAGGTCTTTCCCTCAAGCCTGTCCCAGATCCACAACTCCACAGGGGTGCCCCATGTTCCATCTAAGGTATACGCCGTAGACTCTATTGGTATACAGTGTATACATGTCAGCAACGACGACACAGAAAATTGCCCGCGCGGCCGGCCGGCTCCTCCATAAAGAGGGAGTGGACGGCGTGACCATGCGCAGGGTTGCAAGTGCTGTAGGCATCACGCCTATGGCCCTTTACCGGCACTATCCCAACCGCGACGGACTGCTGAATGCGCTCTCCGATGAAGGGTTCGTGGAACTGGCGGCGAAGCTTGCGCAACTGCAATTGACGGCTGGCATCGATCACCAATTGCTACAGATTCTGGATGTATTCCTCGATCACGCCTTCGATCATCCGCGGCTGTTCGAGTTGATGTTTCTTACCAGGCGCGAGGGTGCGCGCCAATATCCGGACGATTTCAGGACCAGGCGGTCGCCCACAGCGAATGTGTCGGCCGATGTCATCGCAAGCGCGATGGAGTCGGGCTACCTGCGAAAAGACGATGTGTGGGAAATCGTCTTCGAGACGGGTGCGTTGATGCATGGTCTGGTGATGCTCTACCTCGGAGGACGCATGGCCATGTCGTCCTCGGAGTTCCGCAGTTACTGCCATCGATCATTTGGGAGGTATATGAATGGCATCCGCAGTTAACCACCAACGAATCATGGAAGCGATCCTCGCCATCATCGCGAGTGCGACGATGTTTTACTTCGGCAACGGCCTTAACCCGTTGTGGCCACTGATGTGGTTTGCCCCTTTGCCGCTGCTCCTATTTGCACTGAGGAGTAAATGGTGGGTAGCGGCGTTAACCACAGTGGCTGCGATGATGCTCGGTAGTCTCAACCTGTGGAGCTACCTGGTCGTCAGGTTGGGGTTGCCAGTCTCTGCCTGGGTGGAGATCTCCTTGGCGGCCAGTATCGGTTTTGCTTTGGGAGTGCTGCTATTTCGCGCGCTGGTATTGCGTGGAGCAGTGTGGGGCGGGCTTCTTGCTCTGCCGGCCCTCTGGGTTACCAGCGAGTACGTGCGCAACGTGACGTCGCCCCACGGCACGGCGGGAAGTCTTGCCTACTCGCAGCTTAGGTTTCTTGCCTTCTTACAGCTTGCGTCCGTCACCGGGCCATGGGGCATGAGTTTTGTGCTGCTACTGTTTCCTGCTGCGATTGCGATCGCGCTTTACCTTCGGCAGAGCGCACCGAAACAAGCCATGCAGGTTGCGGGCGTGGGTGCCGGAGTGGTCGCACTTGTGCTGGCGTTTGGCTTGCTCCGCTTGGCGGCGCCAACCCAGAAGCAGATGGTGAAGGTGGGACTAATCACCTCAGACGAGAAGCCCAATCTCATGGTCGCCGATCCGGGTGCCGACACCGAGCGGTTGTTTCGCGACTATGCACGGGAAGCCGGCACGCTGGCGAGTGAGGGGGCGCGGGCGATTGTGATGCCCGAGAAGCTCGGAGTAACACTCCAGGGCAAAGCTGCGGGAACCGATGCAATCCTGCAGTCGGTTGCATCCCAGACGGGAGCGACGATCGTCACTGGTGTGGTGCATGTGGACGCACCGGCGAAATACAACGAGGCCCGCATCTACACTCCTGGCTCTGACGTGCAGCGTTACGACAAGGAGCACATGCTGCCGCCCTTCGAGTCAAACCTGACCATCGGCACCACGCGAATATTGTTGCCTCACCTGCAGCAAAAGTGGGGTGTGGCGATCTGCAAGGACATGGACTTCACCTCGCCGTCCCGTCTTTACGGAAAGGACGATGCAGGACTCATGCTGGTGCCGGGGTGGGATTTCGTCGTAGACGCGAGCTGGCACGGGCACATCGCGCTGATGCGCGGCGTCGAGGACGGCTTCAGTATCGCGCGTGCCGCCAAAAATGGCTTTCTGACGGTGAGCGACGATCGCGGCCGCATCATTGGAGAAGTGAGCAGCAGCTCAGCTCGGTTTGCCACCTTGCTCGTGTCCGTGCCTGCGGAACACGAGTGGACGGTGTATCAGTGGCTGGGCGACTGGTTTGCCTGTGTTGCCATTGCACTACTGATCGTTGTGGCCGTGCAGATGGCGCGTTTGAAATTTTTTATGAAATAATTTTGCTGTTACTCGCTTAACGGTTGTAGAGGCCCCCGGCATTGAGCGTTTGTCCACATTTCGCGACAGGACCAGCCTGGGACGATGGAGGCCAGGACGGGGTCTTTCGATTGCGGGCTGCGCAGCCATATTTCGATGCGCAGTTGGATGGATGGGTGCTGAGCCGTTATGCCGACGTGACTGCGGCCTTCCACTGCCCGGACCTGGTGGTCGTGGGGAGTACCAACAAGGAGCGAAATCCCTCGGTGGATGAGGCCGCTCGCCTCAGAATGCGGGCGGAGACGAGGGAAGCCCTTTCACCCGTCAAGCTCCGATTGTGGCGAAAGCAAATGTTGCAGCATGGGCGCGAACTCGTTGCTCAGTTTGACCACAAGCAGCCTGTCGATCTCATTCGCGATTACGCGCAGCCGCTGTGTCTCGAGCTTGCCGTTCTCGCGACCGGACCGGACACTGTTTCTGTGCGCCCGCTTACCGCGCTGGCGGTACAGGTTTCCCTCGCAGCAGCAGAGCCTCTGGATGCCGAGCTGAAATCGCAATCCAAAGCAGCGACGGCGGAGCTGCGGCCGTTCTTTTCCAGAGGACCAGAGCCGATGCGGGAGTCTGGTTTTGTCGCCTTATCGCAAACCCTCGTTAGCTTGTTAGGAAACGCATGGTTTGCTCTGGCGTCTTATCCGCAGGAGTGGAGGAGGCTGCATGCGCAGCCTGCGCTGGTAGCGCGTGGAGTCGAAGAGCTTCAGCGTTTTGCCGGACTCACTCGTTTGCTTTTTCGCCGCGCGACGGCCGACATAAACCTGAATGGAATATCGATTCGGAAAGGCGATCGCGTGGTCCTTTGCCTTCTGGCCGCAAATCGCGATCCAGAGCGATACCCCGACGCCGACGAGCTCTCTGTAATACGTACCCGTATCAGTCACGTAAATCTAGGCGCCGGACTGCACGCCTGTGTTGGAGCTCCGCTGGTGCGGGTGGCTGCGATCGCTGCCACCATGGCCCTGGTGGAGCGTTTCTCAGGCGTTGAATTGATGGAACCGATCGACTGGTGCGGCGGCAGCGGTTTCATCTCGCCGATGGCTCTGCCGGTTCTTCCCAGCCTCTAGCCTCAAATCCCCGCATACCAGGCATAGCCGCCTTCGGGCGACGCGGAGCCCAGACCCTCGCCGAAGCGCTTCAGGCTATCCGTAGCCGTAATCTGCGTGATGTACTTCACGCTCTTATAACCCAATTGACGGGGCACACGAAGGCGGAGCGGACCCCCGAACGACACCGGAAGATCACCGTCGTTCATTCCCATCGTCAGCAAAGTCTGAGGATGCAGCGCATCGGCCAGGTCGATGCTTTCCCACCAGCCGCGGTCGATTGAGTAGTACACCACATATCGCGCCTGTGGCAGAAGCCCGGTGGCATGCAAGACCTCGACCAAAGGCGTTCCGATCCACTCGGCGATATAGGACCATCCCTCCTCGCACGCCACTTCGGTGATTTGACTGCGGACCGGGAAACTCCTGAGGTCGGAGAGCGACAACGATACGGGCCGGGCGACCATTCCATCGACCGTTAGCCGCCAGTCCGAGAACCCATTCGCTTGATGATGTTTGAACGCATCGTTGGGAGGTGAGGTCTCGTTGGCGAAAGGCATCTTGGAAATCATGCTGCGCGAGAATTCGCGCGCCGGCGAATGCGTGGTCAGAAGACGTTGCGCAGCATACGTCAGCGTTTCCCCGGGACCCCAAACTCCGCCGTTATCGGGCGGGATCAGTCCATAACGCTGCGCCACCACGGCGGCCGCGCCCAAGCCCGATATCCCTGCAGTGGCGGCCAGACCACCGGTGATGAGCTTGCGTCGTGAAAAGTTGGTCATGTGCGTTCCTTCGCTACCACAACCCGCCCGGTGATCATCGCCCGCATCCGGCTTTTGAATCCTGAAACGATCACCATCGTAACGTGCACTACCAGGAAAACCAGAAGAAGGTTTGAAACAAAGAAGTGAATTGTGCGGGCGGATTGCCGTCCTCCCAGAGCGCTGGCGGCCAACGGAACTGCGCCAGTAAATGCTGGGGACATTGCCAGGCCCGTCCAGATCACCAGCGGAAACAGCACGAAGATTACTATCAGGTAGGTGGTCCGTTGAACGACGTTGTACGAACCGGCCTTCGCTGCCGCCGTTGGAGCCCAGGGAAGATGCCTGACAATCGCTTGCCGGAACGCCCGCCGATTCCGGTCGGCCGGCAAAGGGAACAGATTTTTCCGGAAGTGGCCGTTGGCAACGCCCCAGATCACATACACCAGGCCGGTCAGCACCGCGAGCCATGCGGCTTCAAAATGGAGATACCGGCTCCAGCCATTTTGGTCCAGCAAGACGTATCCATAGCCGGTAGGAACCGTATGTCGCGATGCAGGAATTGGCAGCGTGAACAGGGGCTTGGTGTTCACATTGCCAACCTCACCCCAGTAGAACCGAGGGTGAGAGATCACTATCTCACCGCCGCTGATAACCAAAGCGATGAACGCGATCACCGTAATCCAGTGCGTCACGCGCACAACCGCGGAAACCCGAAGAGTCTCTAGTTTGCGCAGTGTGGACGTAGCGGACACGTCGCGAGCATAGCACAGACCCCTGGGTCAAAATTCGGGAGCCCTCAAGCAGACCGCACTCGATCCGTGCCAATCCGCCGGTGTAGCCCCGGACTTCAGTCTGGGGAAAGCGGGTTTTCAGACCCGCGAGAACGATCCGGCATATAGATTGAGGGCTTTAGCTCTGGTGTACCTAATCTTCTAAAGAAACCGGATTTGGAGTCTGCGTGAGAGAGTGGCTTTGTATCAGGGCACGACTTTAGTCGGGCAGTAAACGATCGCTGCTGGATCTCAGCACTTCCATTCCCTCAAGCAGACCGCACTCGATCCGTGCCAATCCGTCGGTGTAGCCCCGGACTTCAGTCCGGGGAAGCGGGTTTTCAAACCCGCGAGAAGGATCCGGCATATAGATTGAGGGCTTTAGCCCTGGTGTACGTAATCTTCTAAAGAAACCGGATTTGGAGTCTGCGCGAGAACGTGGCTTTGTATCAGGGCACGACTTTAGTCGGGCCGTAAATGATCGCCAATACGTCGGGCTTTAGCCCCTGTCTCTCCAGCCTGCATTGCGAGCGCTGCGTTAAGGCACGACGCTCCACTAAAAGTATGTCCGATAAATGTCGAGCAGGTTATACGAGTCATCCACAACGGGTAAGGCTCTCCATTTGTCGAACGCGGTGCAGGGATGAGATATGCCGCAGCAAACCTGATCGCCGACTCGCAAATGCTCGCTGCCGGGACCTCTCAGATGAGCATGCTGATCATTTGTATTGAACACAGTAGCAGTACTCAAATCGATCCTACGTCCTGAAT
>CAZSUK010000210.1:0-5038 GCA_964609355.1 uncultured Acidobacteriaceae bacterium
GAAATCCAGCAGGACATTGGTGGTGCTGTGCAGCGGTGCAGCAAAGGTAACCTTCTCCATCTGATCCCGCAGGGCTTGCATCACCCGCGGATGCCGGTGCCCCAGAACGGCGACGAAGATGCCACCGATGGCGTCGAAATAACGCTTCCCATCGGTATCCCAGTAGTAGAGACCTTCGGCTCGTTCAATCACCAGGGGATGTTCAAGAAATTCCGATGTCGCCTGGTAGTCGATAAACGTGTGGTGAAGTAAGTTGATTTGCCTATCTGTGAGCTTAGTATGAGCCGCGCTGTCACCCCGTGCTTGTGCGGCCAGATATTCTTCCAGTTTGCTCGCCATAAAATTACCGGTTTATCGTGAAGTGCAGGGTTCTGAAATCAGTTCCTATCTTACGTGTAAGTGCGTGGTTCCGCTCTCGGCGCCTTAGAACGAGTATCTCAGTGAGAATTGCATCCGGCGGTTGTCTATCGAGGTGGTGAAAACCTGTCCCTCAGAGGCGTCACCGACGACGGAATCAGGCGCGGAGAAATTCGGATGGTTGAACGTGTTAAACGCGTCTGCTCGGAACTGAATCGCCTGTCGCTCTGTGATATGGAACGTCTTGGAGAGCGAGGAGTCCAGTTGCTGCTCTCCATCCGCGTGCAACGGATTCGCTCCCGCATCGCCATAGGTCATAGGCGTCGTGTGAACGATGAAGGCGCTGATATCGAACCAATTGTTGACCGTCGGATGGCTCAGTTGACCATTTCCGACGCGGTCTGGACGGTTTGTTTGTCCATTGTTGAGAGAAGTCGTGTCGTTGTCGGTCACATCGAAGCGCGTTCCGCTCCGAATATGCAGAAAAGCGGAATATTCCCAACCCCCGAGGAAAGCGTCCGCTAGGCGATTCGCATTGCTGAGGAACCTTTGTCCCCGCCCGAATGGAAGCACCGTGCGAGCCTGGGTATTCCAAATATGGGCGATGTCCTGTTGCGTTGGCCCATAGTACTGGTTGATGTTTGACTCATCGAGGTTGTTGATGTTGCCGTTGTTGCCGTTGAGGAAGTTGCGGCCGTGGGCATAACTCGAATTGATAGTCGTTGATTTGTGGATGGTGGCGGCAAATCTTACCGTAAAAGCGTCGTACCAGCTACCCCCCGCCGATTCGGAGATGGGAAGATCGCCCAGTTGCGGGTATTGGGAAAACAGCGGACGCTGCGTGTTGTAGTCCGTACCTTGCGGAGTCGGTGGCGCCTGGTTGATGTTCTTGGAGTGATTGTTGTTCAACCCGCGGACATCGACGTACCCAATATCGAGAACCATCCCGGGACGGAGTTCTCGCTCGACGTTCAGGCTTGCCTGGTCCACTTGTTGGTTTTTCCAGTTCTGGTTGACGCCACGAATCAGTGCGCCGGAAGGTATGACCAGGTTGCCCGATGCATCATATTCCGGATTTGCCAGGGGTAGTCCGTTTCCTGACAAAGACAGGGATGGAGTGAGGTTGTTGGGAGTCAGCAAAACCTGTTTTGCGTAGTTCGGATAAGTGAGCCCCAGGATGGTCAAGGGACCCGACCAATACGCCATCCAGTAGGAAATGCCGTATCCCGCACGAATGCTGGTCTTGCCATTGTCGGGGGTCCAGGCAAAGCCTACTCTTGGGCCCCAATCGTCCTTATCTAGATTGAGCGACGGACTCCGATTGCTGGGAGTGGCGAGAACCAGCTGGTTGGTCTGCGTGTCCCAGTTAGATTCGCGGTTGTAGCGGGCGACCGCACGAGTGGTAATTTCATAGCGAAGGCCAAGGTTAAGCGTAAGTGAGGGCAGGATCTTGAAATCATCTTGCGCATACCATGCATTTTGCCAGAAGCTCTGGTAAGGGGCACCCTGGACAAAGTGCGCGCGAGCGCTGGAGACCATGTTTCCCAGCAACAAGGCCGGATAGCCAATAGGCTGCACAGCAAGAGCATTGTTGGGGTTGCCGCCTCCGTTATAGCCGACGCCGTCGTAGGAAGTCATTGCCTCATTGAATGTGAGGGCGCCCCGTGGATTGTCTCCACCGATCGTATCGGCGGAGACATCCACGACGTAGTTCAAATTCGTGCCCACCTTGATCACGTGCCGTCCCTTGATCCAGGTGAAATTATCCGTGAGCCCGATCGTATTGCTCACGATGTAACCGACCCAGTCCGGTTGCGCAATGGCAGACCCGCCTTGGCCGGGCACGCCCTGCATGTCAAACTCTGCCAGCCCCTCGGACTGAGGGCCAACTGGGTTTCCGTTTGGGATGCCGAACTGATTGTTCCAATTCTCAAACTCGGTCTTGTTGCTGGTCTTCACGTTCGACCGGTTATAAGCTAGTCGCAGTTCGTTCATCTTCGAGGCGCTGATAGAAAACAGGTCCGACACCTGCATGTTCTGGTCGAACGTCTTGGAGTCCGCCTGGCCGTTCTGGAAGAACTGATTCACGTTGGTCGTATTGTTGTTAATCGAATCCAGGACAGAGTAACGGAAGAAAATGCGGTCCCGGCTGGTGCGGTCAAAATCAAGGCGTCCGTCACCTTGATTCACTGTCTGATTGTTGTCGTACAGGTATGCGAGGTTCTGGCTGATGCCGGGAAGATTTGCTACGCCAAAGACCTTTTCCGCGTTGATCAATGCAGCCGATGAATCCCAGCGGGTCTGAGGAATGATGTTGCCTGGAAAGGGCTTTGCACTGACGACATTTCCTTGAGCATCCAGCACTCGTGTCGCGGGGTCGTAAAGCTGCCCGTAAGTATTGCCCGCATCATCGATGGTCCCGGGAACATACAACTCTGAGAAGTCTCCCGTCAGCATCTTCGCGGTTGGCGCGCTGGTGGTGAAGGGGGAACTGGTATTGACGAGGGTGCCCTGATAGTCAGCGAAGAAGAACAGCTTGTTTTTCAGGATCGGGCCGCCCACAGCGCCGCCGAATTGATTCCGGCGGAAGGGGGTCTTTGGCTGCCCACCGGCGAAATAATTAAGCGCGTCGGACGCCTCGTTACGTAGAAATTCAAAAGCAGCGCCATGCAGTTCATTGGTGCCCGATTTGGTCGTAACGTTGACCACGGCACTTCCTGAAAAGCCAAATTCCGCATTGTATTTGCCGGTGTACACCTGCACCTCTTGCGTGCCTTCGACCGCCGGAACGAGGCTGATGTACGCATTCTGCGGTTCGCGGTTAGGAACACCATCGATATACACCGAGTTCGCATTCGCATCTACACCGCCGATCGATGCAAGTTGAGGCCGGGAAAGTCCAATGGCCGACCCGTTCTCGCCTCCGTTCGACCCGTAGTTGCCGCTGCCCACGTCGTTGTTCGCGCCCGGAATCAAATTCATCTGGAACAGCACATTCCGATCCAGGTTGGGCAGTTTGTCCAGATCCTGGTGAGAAAAAGTTTGAGAAAGTTCGGATGTCTCCGTAGCCACGTTCACCGAATTCGCCTGAACTTCGACGGTTTGTCCGGTATCTCCCACACGCAGAGAGAAGTCGACACGGTTGGTGCCGCCGGCGTCGACGATCACCCCGGTGCGCACGGCTTTTTCGAAGCCTGGTTTTGCTACTTCTACGCGGTAAGTTCCAGGGACGAGGAAATTCAGCAGGTACTCGCCCGTGTCGGAGCTTTCGGCCCGTGTGACAACTCCCGTTCCGTCATTTGTCGCTGTCACAGGTACACCCGTAATGAGTGCACCGCTCGAATCAGTAACAAATCCGGAAATTTTTCCCGTATTCATTTGGGCAAAGCAGATGGCGGACCCTAGAAATAGGATGGCTAACAGTATGTGGTTGCGCCGCATAGAAATAATCCTCCGAAGCTTTTAACCGCTGGTACTGACAGGGGGAGAGTCTTGTAGAAATATGCTCAGGCCCAATTTGAAGCGTGGCCCGGCCGCGGGTCCGAAGGACGCCAACAACGGCGTTGGTCGCTAGTTTTGACTTGCCCGTGGTTGAAACATATTATGTTTAGATTTTTGCCGGAGTCAAGAAGTTTCTTGTATCTCTAAGCGTGGAATAAACGCGCTTTTTGGGCTCTACCCCCGCCACCGTTGCCGGGTGCCCCACATCTCGCTCGTTTTTCGCGAGATGTGGGATACCACAGGCCTCCCCCTCAAGCCTCCGCCGCCGCCACAACTCCGTTGGCGTGCCCCATGTTCGCACCAGCGTTGCCCGGATTTCCTACTAAGCAGCACTAGCCACGATCACGCATGCGGCTTTCTCTAAAAGAAAGCCACATGATCTTGCTCAACGCCACCAACCTCGACAGGAAATCCGGGATACGTAGGCCGAAAACGATGAGCAAAGCCCACCACAGCCTTTGTTTCCGGACCCCACCATTGCTTCATTAGGACCGAAGCGCAGGCCGAATCAGCGCACGTTTTGTAGAACCCGGCGCGAATCCTGCAGCGTGCTCTTCATCAATCGCCGCACCGCTTGCCGGGCAGCCACCGGATTGCGTGCCCGAATCTGCTCGAAGATGTCGTGGTGAAGCTCAATCCCCATGGTCGCGGTGTTGGTCAGCTTGATCTGTTGCAGAAATACCGACATTACCGGGTCCAGCACCATCTCCAGATATCGATTGTGGGCGGCGCGCAACACCGCCCGGTGAAACTCGACGTCGGCAGCGATCGCATCCTCCAAAGCCCGCCCATCCTGCATCCCGGCCAAAGCAGTTTGGATCCCCGCTAAATCCTCATCCGTGGCCCGCACGGCAGCCAGGCTGGCGCTCATCTCTTCCAGCACCTGCCGCAATTCGAGCATTGACTCCATTTCCTCAAACGTTGGTATGGGCTGGTCACGAAACACCCGCAACAGCGATTCCCGAACCAGGTCCGGCTTACACGCCAGCGTTAACGTTCCTCTTCCGGCCCGAACTTCGACCACTCCACGATCCTGCAGAACCTTCATGGCCTCGCGAATGACAATCCGGCTCACATCGAACCGCTCCGCCAGGGCCGCCTCATTCGGCAGTCTGGAACCTGGAGTCGCGTATTCCTCAACGATCATGCGTTGTATTTCCGGAAGTAACCGCTCGCTCAG
>CAZSUK010000211.1:0-5883 GCA_964609355.1 uncultured Acidobacteriaceae bacterium
AGAGACAGCTGGCCGAAAAGAAGACTGGGAGCCGGCCCACGCGGGCACGTTGCGCGAGGGTAAAATCCAGGCAAGTTCCATTGCTGGAACAGCGAGTTAGCGACAGGGCTATCGCAGGATTAAGCTGACAATAGCGAAGCAGCCCTGCAAAGTCAACGACTATTCATCCACCGCAACACCGCATGCTATGGTCCTTCGTCTCCGCCGGCAGATCCATCGCAGGGTTGGCGCTAAAGAAGTTATTCGGCTTCAGATGGAAGCCCGCATATTCCACCGGCATGACAGGAAAGTCTTCCGGCCGGCACACATGGGTTACGCCGAAGCACGGCCACACCACGATGTCTTCGTTCTCGATCGACCGATTTTGTTGCACCCAATGCGGCAGTCCATCGCCCCCCGCATGCTGGTTGGGATAATTCCCAGTGGCATAGCGTTCGTCCTCCGCGAACTGAGTTACCCACAGGTGCTTGCGCGCGAAGCCTCCGCGTTTATCGATACTGCTGCCCGGCTGGGCCAGCAGCAATGGGCCCGCCTGCACCACTAACTTATATCCCGGATGTTGGGCCACGGCATTCACGTGATTGGGATTGATGATCTTCCAGAAGCGTCCTGTCTTGCCATCGGCCTCGCGGCACGCATCCAACTCGCGGTGTAACGTTCGCGCCGTCACATCGAACACATTTCCATAAGGATTGTCCTTACCCCAGGGTCGTGGATGGTACTCATGCTCGGTGATGCTATTACCCTCACCATCCATCATCATGTGCAGCCGGGCACAGAAAAAGTGCTGATGATTCGGACCACCCAATCCCTCGGCCACCATGCCGCCATAGGGATAATCCTCTCGAAGAGCGATGGCTGCGGTCTGGATAATCCCGGTCAGCTTCGTTTCTAACTGGATCGTTCCATCCTGGTACAGATACCAATAGAAGCCGTAGTCATAATTGCCCACGGTGGCAAAAAAGCTGATGACCAATCGTCGCGAGCGCCGCACCTGGTGCAGCCCAGTGCGAAAGTCGAAGTGTTTCCACAGGATGCCGTAATCCTCCTCGTGCATGCAGACGGCATTCTTCATCAGTGTGACCGTGCCCTGGTCTTCCACCATCGGGATATCGAAGTAGTGGATAAGCCCCAGGCAATCGCAGCCCAGCTCAAGCGAATTCGCCAGCTTACCCAGTCCATATTCCCCGCAATCGAAAGCATTCTTCCAAAACTGACTGGTCCCGGGATCCCCATAAGGAACCACCATCTCGGTCACGCTTGCCCGGTAAACCAGGGGACGCTTATCGCAAGCCAGCTGGTGAAGCACCAGGCCCTCGCGCGGAGTAAACCCCACCCGGAAGCTCCACTTCTGCCACTTCACCTCCCAACCCTCGACAGAAAAACTGGCGCCCTCGGGCTGCGAAATATGCAAAGGCTTGAGGTCGGCGCGAGGCACTCCGAGAGACTCGGCGTCGTAATTATGTTTCTGCTTGGGAACGGGAATGACCGTCTCATCGTCCACCAGTTGCAGCACTCGCTTCCCAATTAAATCCACGACAGCGACCAGCCCCTCGATGGGATGCGAGTACGCATTATCCGAGAGAGCCGCGCGATAGTAGCTGACGGCCCGCACCACGCGCTTGCCCTCTTCCAACGGAAAGCCAAAATTACCGGCAGAAAACGGATCCACCTGCACCAGCTTGATATCTTCATCGGTCAAGCCGCGTCGTTTGACTGCATTGCGCCATCCCTCATCGGCCTTCACGATATCGGCGCAATTAAAGAAGTCCTCAACCAGCACTGGAGGCTGCCCATAGGGAGCTGTCTCGGTGGCATGGTGTACCCACGAAACGACAGTCCCCAGCGAAAGATTCACCACCGCCTCGTGTGTCTCACCGGTCCGCGAGTGAAAGACCATCAGGAAAGCGCATCGTTCAAAGGCATCCCCCGGCCGAAAAGCAAGCACTGCGGCCTTGGCTGGTTCATGCAACTGAACCATAGCGAACCGAATCTCCGGGCCCAGCTTTTTTATTGCGAGTAGCAACTCACAAGCTCGTGTGATCTCCTCCGCGCTCAAAGGATCCAGGGGATGGGCCAAATTCACAGAAGAAGATCCAACCACCGGAGTAAAAGCCGCGACACTCATAACCCCTCCACTGACCTACTTAAAGCAAACCATCCACTCTGTTTCACCCAACAGCGGACCTGCCTAAAGCGAAAACCCTCTACCCTTGTCATCCCGGCCGGAGCTCCGAAGGAGCGTAGTGGAGGGATCTGCGGTGCGCCCTGCATCTGATCAATCCTCGCCTGCCAGGCAATTTTTATCATTGCTATTCACGCCACTTTGTTGATAACTTACGCCAACGGTCCTCGTCGACCGGCTCCCAGGAAACTTCATATCCTGCGCACTGCCTCAGTAAGGCAGCAGGGCGTCCTCTTCCTCTGCAACCGTAAAGGTGTGAGAGCATGCAGCCGCCAATGATCCGGGCCAATTTATTAGAGCCGATTCTCGACGCACTTGAAGGCTACGACACCGCCGCTCTTTTGTGCGCCTACGCGTTGCCGCAAACCCCCATCGATCCCTACCAGCTCATCCCGCTGGCCAAATATGTCGCCCTCTTCGAGCACGCGGCCCAGTTGTTAGAGGACCCCTGCTTAGGATTGAAACTGGGCCATGCCTTCCGCCCCGACCTTCTCGGGCCGCTCGGCTTCCTCTTCCAGGCCTCCGTCAATCTTCGCCAGGCCTTGCAACAGCTAACATCCTGGCTCAGCGTCTGGCAGAGTGCAACCCGAGTGGAGCTCATCGCGGGAGAAACAACCGCCGACTACATCTACCAGATCGCTGATGCCTCCATACGTCCCCGCCGCCAGGACGCCGAATACTCCCTCGCCGCCCTCTGCAGTCTCATACGCAACTTTCTCGGTTGCCGATGGTCTCCGCTCGAGGTCCACTTCGAGCATTCTTCCAACATGAGGAGAGCCTACGAACAAGCCTTCCACGCGCCCGTCTTCTTCTCACAGAATGTAAATCGTTTAGTCCTGCGTGGCGGAGACCTCAACCGTGCCGGCATTGCTTCGGATCGATCGATGATGCCTTTCATGGAGCGTCATCTGCATGATCTGGCCGAAGAGAGCAGGGAACCGGAGACCCTGTCCCGCCAGGTCAACTACCTCATCGCCCGTCGCTTGGGCTCAGGCCCGCTGACTCTGCCCTCCGTCGCCCAGGAGCTCGGCCTTTCCGCCCGTTCCTTTCAGCGCCGTTTAGCAGAGGAGCGCACCAGCTTTCGCAGTCTGGTCCGCGACCAGCGCCGCACCCTCGCCGAATCGCTCATGAAGGACCGTTCTGCCACCGTAACTGACGTAGCCCACACCGTCGGCTACTCTGAAACCGCGGTCCTCTCACGAGCCTTCAAGGTCTGGACTGGAGCCTCACCGCGAGCCTTCGCGCGAGCCACGCGAGCCTTTCCGGAGTGACCAATCTCTGAACCGTAGAATCCGTAAGAGGGTTCGCCGAAGCGCACCTGGGCCGAATAACATGGGTGAAGGCTCTGGGCAGGAACTGGCATTTGTACCGGGGCACGACTTTCGGGCTGTAGCTGCACCAATATCCGGGGCTTACAGGCGGGGCCAGAACTGGGCTTTGTATCAGGGCACGACTTTTAGTCGGGCCGTAAGAGAACTAAAAGAGAATGGGCTTTAGCCCCTGCGGGCACTCGAGTTCCAAACAAATTCGACGGCCCACAAAAGGAATCCCATGCGACCGCTCCACGTAGGGAAGAAAACAACCCTGGACCGCGTACTCGGGCGACGCGATCTGGTCCTGCTGTTCGTCGTAGCGGTCGCCAACCTGAACCTGATCCCCGCCGTCTCCGCGTCCGGACCGGTCACCCTATGGCTATGGCTAATTGCCCTGTCCTGCTTCTTCTGGCCGCAAGGAGCAGCCGTGACCGAACTATCCCAAAAGTGGCCAGGCGAGGGAGGCATCTATCTCTGGGCCAAACGAAGCTTTGGAGAGGAGCACGGCTTCCTGGCCGGCTGGTGTTACTGGTTATCCAACGTCGTCTATCTCCCCACCGTCGTGCTTTCCTGCGTCGGGGTCGCCGTCTACGTAGCCGGACCAAAAATCCAGAAGCTCTCTGAGAGCCACGCCTTCACCGGGATAACCTCTCTGCTCATCATCCTCTTCCTTTTGATCTTGAACATCCGCGGCCTGTCACTCGGCAAATGGATCAACAATCTGGGCGGCCTCGGCACCATCGGCGGCGCGGTCATCATCTGCCTCCTGGCCGCCCTGACCCTGCATCACAGCGGAAGCGCCCTTCACCCCGCCGACATGCGCACCGGCTTCCATGACTGGCGTCTCTTCGCCGCCTTTGGAACCATCTGCTACAGCCTGATCGGCCTGGACCTCGCCTCCATCATGGGAGATGAGATCCGCGATCCCAAGCGCAACCTTCCCATCGCCATCCTCCTAGGCGGCTTGATTGCCGGCTTCATCTACTTCGGCACCACGTTATCGATGTTGATCGCCATGCCGCAAAAAGAAATAGGAGTCCTCTCGGGCGTCCTGCAAGCCATCAGCGTCATGAGCACCCGCACTGGCCTCACTGGCGTGGTCGCCCCGCTCGCATTTCTCGAATGCGTCGCCATCCTGGGCACGGCTTCCGCCTGGTTCAGCGGCGCCGCCCGGCTTCCCTTTGTCGCTGGAGTGGATCGCTATCTTCCCCCCATCATCGGCCGCCTGCATCCCCGCTATCACACCCCGTACGTGAGCCTGATCCTTTTCGCCATCTTGTCCTCGCTGTTAATCGCCACCAGTTTCTTAGGTGTCTCGGTGGGCGAAGCCTTTCTCACCATGTTGGATCTTGCCGTGATCCTGCAGCTCTCGCCATCGGCGTACATGTTCCTCGCCCTGCTCAAGCACACCTGGAGCAGGGGAGCAGTGCTCAACGCCAACAAAGCCTACTTGACGGCCAACGCCGTGGCGGGATTAGGTGCGACCTTTGTCGGCATGATCGTGGCCTTCATCCCCGGGCGCCAGGTCAACTCGATATGGATCTACGAAGTCAAGCTCATCGTCGGATGCGTCATCGTATTCGGCTCGGCCTACTTCTTTTACCAGCGGGCGCTCTATAAGGCGCGCACCGCCCCGGCCGATCCCGAGCTCGTCCCTGGCGTAGAATACGGATCGTAGCCCTTCACGATTCAGGTACCCCGCCGCTAATATCTTCCCAGTTAAGAGCATCCCCTCCGGATAACCCCGCATCCCCCCAGAGCAGTGATGATTCCGATTCGCTGCGACCAGTTCGGAACCCTCGTCGCTGGCCGTTACCCTGCACAACCTGAACCCAAACACATGAGGGAGAAACAATGAAATCAAAGGTACTTACACTTTTTCAGGTGGCCCTGATCGCCACGCTGCCCCCTTCGCTGGGCACCGCTTTCAGCCAGAGTTACCAGGTCATCAATCTGGGCACACCTTTGGGAGGCTCGTTCGCACTTGCTGCGGGCATTAGCGACGGCGGCTTCCTCGGTGGGTATGCCAACCTGCCCAACAACACCACCCAGCACGCGATCATATGGCTTCCTGGTTCCACCAAAGATCTAGGCACCTTCGGAGGCACCAACAGCGCCTTGCTGAACCAGTTTGCGGGCTTCTCCGAGACCGCAACCCCAGACTCCCTGGGACAGGATTTTTGTGGGACCGGCACTCATCTCGTCTGCCTCCCTCTCGCCGCGCTTTCCGGAATTGCAAGGGCCCTCCCGGCGCTTGGTGGTCAAAACGGCACTGCCTTTGGCAACAACCTCCTGGGGGTGGTGGTGGGGACTGCGCAGACCGCCGTGAGCGACGCCGGCTGTCTTGTCGGTGGTAAGCCGGTAGCCCCGTTCTTTCAGGTGCAG
>CAZSUK010000212.1:0-3782 GCA_964609355.1 uncultured Acidobacteriaceae bacterium
GCGCGAAGTCTGGCGGCCGCTTGCCCGTCGGCCAGATCACCGGAGAATACCTGGTGCTGAGCGGCGTGGCCCGCTTTTTAGTAGAGTTCATCCGCATCAACCCCCGCATTTACTGGGGCATGAGTAACGCCCAGGTCGCCAGCCTGGGTTCCATCGTCGCCGGCTTTTTGCTCATGGTCTGGGCCCGGCGGCACAGCATAAGCGCCACGGCCGAGGCTGCCGAGGTGGTGGCGGCAACATCCCGCCAGTAGCAAGAACCTACCTCAGGGACTAAAGATCGTGGGCGAGTACCGGGGGAGGGACCTGCGGTTCCTTCCCCGGGCCAACCCCAAGCGAGGAAACATGGCTCAATCCGATCAACTCCGCGTGCCCGACCCGGCTCGCACCGACGCCAAGTCCTTCGAACTTCTGCGCGTTTGGATCGCACACCAGGATCAGCACATCAGTATGCGGGTGGGAGTGTGGAAAGAACCGGAAGCCTGGGGAATGATGCTCGCCGACCTGGCGCGCCACATTGCCGCCGCCTTTGAGCAGTCGGAGAAACGCGACCCAATGGAAATGCTGGCGCGCATCAAAGCCGGGTTTGAAACAGAGATAGAAGCGCCCACCGAGGAGGTCCACGGCGAGCTGGCCGGTTGAGACATTGAACGATCAAATCACCATCCGTGGTGCACGGACCCACAATCTCAAAAACATCGACTGCGATTTGACCCACGGCAAGTTGACCGTGGTCTCCGGAGTTTCGGGTTCCGGGAAATCCTCGCTCGCTTTTGACACCATCTACGCGGAAGGGCAGCGACGCTACGTCGAATCGCTTTCCGCCTATGCGCGGCAATTTCTGGAGCGCATTGAAAAACCCGATGTCGACCTGATCGACGGCCTCGCACCGGCCATCGCCATCAAGCAAAAGAACCAAACCCGCAACCCGCGATCCACTGTGGCCACGGCGACGGAAATTTACGATTACCTGCGTCTGCTCTTTGCCCGCTGCGGCACCGCCCATTGCATCGTCTGTGGCGGAGTCGTCAAGCGCGACACCGTAGACGAAATCGCCTCCAGCATCCTGGCGCTGGGCGAGGACACCCGCCTCTACGCCCTGTTCCCTGTCAAACCAAGAGTTGTGGCCGAGCCCGAAGCGGAAACCAAACGGAAAAAGAAAGCAAAGACCGCAGTAAACTCCGCCTTGCCCAGTGACGCGTTCAAGGAGCGGCTCACCGAGCTGCGCACGCGGGGATTCAATCGTCTCTACCAGAACGGGAAGATTGTCGAGTTTTCCACCCCCGAGTCCCTGCTCGATCTGGACTTTCAGCAGGGACTCTACGCCCTGGTCGATCGCCTGGTCGTTTCTCAAGAAAACCGCGCCAGAATCGTGGATGCCGCAGAGATTGCTTTTCGTGAGTCAGGGGAGATCGTATTTGAAACCGTTCCCCGGGACACAGAGGCAGAGCCCAGGCGCCTACGTTTCTCTCAGGCCTTCGAGTGTAAGCTCTGCCATCGCATCTACCGCGAGCCCGAGCCCCGTTTGTTCTCGTTCAACAATCCGTACGGCGCCTGCCAGCGCTGCCAGGGCTTCGGCAACACCATCGATTTCGACTTAAACCTGATCATTCCGGACAAGCAGAAGACGTTGAACGAGGGCGCAATCGATCCCTGGACCAGGCCTAAGTATCGCCCTTATCAGTCGGAGCTGCGCAAGGCCGCCATGCAGCATGGCATTCCCCTGGATACGCCGTGGCGAGAGCTGACCCCGGAGCAGCAAGCCTTTGTGCTCGATGGCCACGAGTCCTTTCTTGGTGTCCACGGGTTCTTCGCCTACCTCGAGCGCAAGAAATACAAACTGCACGTGCGTGTCATGCTGAGCAAATATCGCGGTTACGCTCTGTGTCCCGAGTGCAAAGGAACACGTCTGCGCGCCGAAGCACGAGCTGTACACCTCAATGGACAAAATATCTGCGAAGTCTCCGCGCTCACCATCCGCCAGGCGAACCGCTTCTTTGCAGGCCTGACCCTGACCCCGCAGCAGCAGGAGATTGCCGGCGGCATCCTGGTTGAGATACAACAACGGTTACATTTCCTCGACGCCGTGGGGCTGGAGTACATCACCCTCGACCGTCTCGCTTCCACCCTCTCCGGAGGCGAAGCCCAGCGCATCCAGCTGGCTACCTCCCTGGGCTCGCGACTGGTGGGTGCGCTCTACGTGCTCGACGAGCCATCGATCGGATTGCATAGCCGCGATACCGCCAAGCTGATCCGCATCCTCGAAGAACTACGCGACCTGGGAAACACCATCCTGGTGGTGGAACACGATCCCGACGTGATTCGCGCCGCTGACTGGCTGGTCGACCTCGGTCCCGGTGCGGGAGAGTTGGGCGGCCGGATACTCGCAGCAGGCACGGTAGAGGATGTGGAGAGAAACCCCGACTCGCTGACCGGCCGCTATCTGAGTGGGCAACTCACCATTCCAATTCCCACCCGGCGGCGCGAACCCTTGAAAGAGAAGCTGGTCTTACGCGGCGCGAGGATCCACAACCTCAACGGCCTGGACGTCGAGATCCCCATGGGCATGCTTGTCTGCATCACCGGCGTTTCGGGTTCTGGCAAATCCACCCTGGTGCACGATGTGCTGTACCCTGCGGTGTCGCACGCGCTGGGCAAAAATGAAGGCGGCGACCCTTCGCACCTTTACCGCGAGCTCAAAGGCGCCGAGCGGCTCAACGATATTGTTCTTGTCGACCAGGCACCCATCGGCCGAACGCCGCGTTCCAATCCCGTTACCTACATCAAGGCGTTCGACGCCATCCGCGAGCTATTTGCCTCTCAGCCCGAGGCCCAACGCCGGGGGTACACCGCGGGACACTTCTCCTTCAACGTGCCCGGCGGCCGTTGCGAAGTCTGCGAAGGCGACGGTACCGTAACCGTCGAAATGCAATTCCTGGCCGACGTCGAATTGCCCTGCGAAGAGTGCAACGGAACCCGCTACAAGTCAACCACGCTGGAGATCAAGTACAAAGGCAAGACTATCCACGATGTGCTCAACCTCACCATCAAAGAAGCGCTGCGCTTCTTTACCGGGCAAACCAGGATTCTCGACAAGCTGGCGGTCCTCGACGAGGTCGGTTTAGGTTACGTGCGCCTGGGACAATCCGCGACGACACTTTCCGGTGGGGAAGCGCAGCGGGTCAAGCTGGCGGCACATCTTTCTCAGGGCCGCAGCGCCGCTGGCCGGGCCCCCACCAATGGCGCCGCAAAAAAAGGTGGCAGCCGGGTACTTTACATCCTGGATGAGCCGACCACGGGCCTCCATTTCGATGACGTAAGCAAACTGCTGACAGCCTTCAAGCGATTGATTGACGCTGGCGGATCCCTGGTAGTGATCGAGCACAACCTGGACGTGATCAAATCGGCGGACTGGGTCATCGACCTGGGCCCCGAAGCGGGTGCCGGTGGTGGGCAGGTGGTGGCTGCCGGAACCCCAGAACAGGTGGCGCAGACGCCAGGCTCCCATACCGGACATTGGCTTGCGCTAGCCCTGGCAGCGCAAGAAGCGCGGACCCTGCAATGAGACTGGCGCATTTTCTTCTCCTCGCGGCAGCACTTTTGCCGGCGGAGCTTGCAGCCCAGAACCAACTGCCCCCGGGAACCCAGGTGCCCGATGCTGCTACTCCGCCGCCCCCCCAACGGGAAGCAGCCGAAAACAAGATCGAGCAGAAAGATTTTGAAGGCGCCAGGCCCCTGCTGGTTCAGTACCTGAGCCAGAATCCGGGCGACGCGCGCGCCCTCTT
>CAZSUK010000213.1:0-4610 GCA_964609355.1 uncultured Acidobacteriaceae bacterium
ATGGATTCTCCGACGCAAAGCACACCTCCGCATTGCCCTTACCCACGTACAGGCAGTCAAGGTTTTCAAGCGAATATTCTTTGCCATTGACCACGATCGAACCGCGTCCGCCCACATTCAGAACGCCCAACTCTCGCCGCTCAGTAAAATACTGTGCCCGCAGAGCTGGATCCGTCGGAAGCAAAACCGGGGTTGCCGTGGGCGCCGCGATGCCTGCGATCGTGCGATCCAGATCCAGATAATTCAAACGGAGCGCTCCCGGCTCATACAGTGAATCGAGCAGGAACGTCTCGCGAAGCTCAGCCGTTGTCATGTGCGGATAACGTACGGGATCAGCCAGCAGATAAGTTTTCAAATAGTCCTCCTGAACGTATCGTCTATGGAACAGAACTCGGCACCTGTTTCACCAGCCAATTCACCAGCTCGATAGCGCCGGCGAGGTTGTCATATTCAGGAGGAAGGTTTTGCCCATTCGTATATTCGTTGTAGACCCACGGATCAGCGACGGCAAACACAGTGCCCCTGCCGTACTTTGCTGTAGCCATAAGAATATCGCCCTTGTCTTCCAATAAAGGAGCCGCTGAACCCTTGACCGAGATGGTGCACGTGTCCTTCATGAACAACGTGTGTCCATGCCGGAACAACGGCCCACCGCCCGGCACCACGATCCTGCCCATTTCATGAGCGGTTCCAAGCACATGATGGCTGAGTACCGGGTTGAAGTGGATGCCGAACAGGTCGGCCAACTGATCCAGATGCTCAATCTCTCCATTGGCAGGATCGTTCGCCATCAGAATCAGCACGCCCCCCTGCTTCACCCACTGGGCCACCTGACTGGCATCTTCCGGCTGCAGGTAGTGAGGGTGTGGATTCTTGACCGGGATGTCAGGAGACACGATGATGTAGAACTGCGCGGGCTTCAGATTGGTCACTGTCGGTGCGTTATAGAGCGTATCCGTGGCCACACCAAATCCACGAAAGATCTGGCCAAAGAGGAAAAAGCCACTGTTACTGACATCATTCCACTTGTAGTGGAAGTACTCCTGTTGCTCGGCCGCGTTGGTCCGCTGCTGGCTATTGAACCAGGCATCGACTAAGACCTTTTCTTCACGATCCGCAGCAAAACTGGTTACCGGGCTGCACAGGATGGCAACGACAACCAATAGAAATGACGTGAGACTTTGCACTCTCTCCCCTGACAAACCACGTTAGAAATTGATCTTAAGACTCAACTGCAAAATTCTCGGCTGGTTGGCTTGATTGATCACGCCGAACGTACTCGAGCTGAGCGAGGTCGATCCATTGCTGATAGACCCATTATTGTTTGACCAACCTGGATCGAGCAGATTGGTATGGTTGAAGCAGTTGAAACACTCCGCGCGCGCCTCAAGCTGCGTCTGTTCGTGCAAGGGGATCAACTTGCTGAGTGCGGCATCCACGTCCGTGTAATGTGGGCCGTAGAACTGGTAGGGACGGGTATTTCCGTAGGTGCCGGCACTATTAAACGCAAACGAAGCGGGATTCAGCCAAGCCAGGCGATTCGTGGTGTGGGCATAGGGATTCCCAACGAGGTTGGGACGGTCGTTGTTCACACCGGTTAGGGATTTGTCTGTGCCACTGGCGGCGGTGAAGGGAACTCCGGTCGTCGCAGTGACGATGGGTGCGAGCTGCCATCCGCTCAAAAGCAGGCTTCTCGTCCCGCCGCCGCTGACCTGGCTTCGGACGATAGCCGAGGTGACAAAATTCTGACGCAGGTCTGAGGCGCAATTGCTGTAATCCAGATTCGGATGGTTGGGATCCTGGAATTGGTCTCCCGCGTTATCTCCGTTCTCCGGTGGTCCCGACAGGCAATGAGAGTAGGTATAGTTGGTCAACAAAGTGAAGTAGTCCGAGAAACGATGCTGCAGGGAAACAAGAAGGCCATTGAAGTTTGAGCCCAGCCCAGTGTAGGCCTCGGTCACCTGGGTGTAATAGGCGCCCTGGGTTGGATTGATACCGCTCAATACACGGCGTGCGTTGGTATTGCTCGTGCTGGAAGAAGCAGTACCTGCTTTCGGAACGGTCGTCAGCGCCCCGCAGGAACCCGGCGCCCCCGTCGACTTGCCAGGTATGTAGACGGCGGGATTCTGCTCATTGCCCGCCGAATTGTACAGCACCCGCGTTCCCAGGTACGAAGCTGTAAGCGACCAGTTCTTCAGGAACTGCTTTTCTACGCTCACATTCCAATTCTGCGAATAGGCCTGTTTCAGGTTTGTAGGAACCACGAAGTAGGAACCGGAAGTGGGGAAGAACGCGTCGCTGGCGGTGGGCGGAAATGGCTTCGGATAAGGGTTGCCGCCGGGATACGTCGCATAGGGGTTACTCAAGCCGCCGGCGGGATCCACCAGCGTAATCGAGTCGCCCCAGGGCGCCATTGCCTCATAATGCGATTGGTAATAAAGCGGTGGCTCCTGGTAGCCCAGGGTGTAAGACGCGCGAATACTCTCCTGCCCTAGCCCTCTGGGATCGAAAGCAACTCCAAACCGCGGTTCAAAGTGATCGTATTTTGCGTGGTGGTAGCCGTGCGGCACGCCAGGGTCGCCATAAAAGAGAAGTCCCGGAGGAGCTGTCGGATAGACGCGCGATACGATTCCCGCAGCAAAGTTGGATTCAGAAAAGCTGGCTCCGCGGCCAGTGGTTTCAATGGCCGGCAGCCCGGTAGACCAACGGATGCCTGCATTGATGGTTAACCGCGGGCTGATTTGAATGCTGTCCTGCGCGTACACACCGGTGTAGTTCTTGCTGAAGTCGACCCCGGTGTTGTTACCCTGGTAGAGCGAGTACAAACTGCCGATCATAAAATCGACCAGGGCGTCGCTGGTGATACTGCCATTGAAAGTAAACTGCCCGTTCGCATTGTTGGTGCCGTCGTACACCAGGTAGTTGTGTATATAGTTGGCGCCGAACGACCAATGGTGTCTGCCTTTGGTCAGGAAAATATCTTCAATCAGATTCACCGAGTTGGTGGTGATGTCTGTGCTCTCGCAAGTTCCACAAGCGCCGGTGAACGCGCCAGAAATTGTCATATAGAGATAGTTCTTCACCGGACTACTGACTGCGATGCCCACGTCGGTCGGATTAATCAGGTCAGAGGCAGCTGCGCGGGTAATGAAGTTCCTGGTTCCGCTAATGTGTACGGAGTTAACCAGGTTGGAGTTGATCGTACAGGTGTGACCAAGGGTAAAAGACTGAGCCTGGTCATTCAGATCTGGATTGGCGGTGAGCAGAAGATTGCTGTTGAAAAAAGCCGGCTGAGTGAAATGAGTGAGAAAGTATCTTCCGAAGAGAGTTTGCTTTTCGTTGATGGTCCAATCGATGCGGCCAATGAACTGATCTTCGTTTTGTGGTTGCGGTATTCTGTAAACCAGCTTGCCGCAAGGATTGGAAGTCTGGGGGACGTATTTTAAGAGTTGGAGAGCGGAAGTATTGAACTGCGATACAGGTATTTGGTTGTTGGGGAATGGCTGGCCGGTCAAAGGATTGGTCAACTGCTTGAACTCATGATTGCTCTGGCAGCTAGCCCCGTCATACACGCTGAAGTCTCCGTTGAACATGGCCGGCGTAGGAACGTAGCTGGTGATACTGTTTCCTTGCTGGCGAGTCCGGGTTCCCTGGTAGCCGCCGAAAAAGAACAGCTTGTCGCGGCGGATGGGTCCCCCGATCGCACCCCCAAATTGATTGCGCTTGAGGGTATCCTGCTTGGTCGAAAAGTAGTTTCGTGCATTCATGTCCCCGTTACGGAAGAAGTCGAACAGTGTTCCATGAAAGCCGTTGGTCCCGGCTTCGGTAACGATGTTGACGACGGCACCTGGATGCAAACCGTATTGCGCGGAGAGACCCGACGTTTGCACGCTGAATTCCTGGATAGCATCAGGAAACGGAAAGGGCAGGTTTACGTTGGTGAAGGCATCGTTATTGTCGGCGCCATCCATCAGATAATTGATGTTGGTCGCTTGCGCGCCGGCGACCGAGATGGCCACGGAGCTGGGATAGTTCTTGGTGCCGACCAGATCACCTAAAGGAGCAGCCTGTGCTCCCGGCGTAAGCAGGATGAGCTGCGTAGCCTGGCGGCCATTCAAGGGCAAGTCCACGGTCCGTTGCCGGTCGATCACCTGCGAGATCGACTGATCTTCTGTTTGCACCATGGAGGCTCCGGCGGTCACCTGTACCGTTTGCGATACGCCGCCGATCTGCAGCTTGATGTCGACACGCAGGTTGTTTCCTACTTCAATCACAATTCCAGATTGTTGGTAGGAGCTGAAACCGGGCGCGCTGACGTTGAGCTGGTAGGGACCCACCGGCAGATCCGGTAGGTTGTAACCGCCATCTCCGGAGCTGGCGACCGTTCGATGCAGACCGGATGCCTGCTGCACTGCCTCTACCGTAGCGCCGGAGACGGTTGATCCATTCGCATCAGTGATAGTGCCTTGAATCTGGCCGCCGCCAATCGCCTGTGCCTGCAGGAACTTGTTGAATGATGGAAAGAGACGAAGTAGCAGGAGTGGATAGGTTAGTTTCCAGGTCATTCTTGTCTGCCTGGTTGATTGCAAAATCGCCCGCATAAGGCCCCC
>CAZSUK010000214.1:0-11445 GCA_964609355.1 uncultured Acidobacteriaceae bacterium
CCGATGATCATGAGCAACCACGATTTGCTGCTTCGAGCCGATGAGCCGATGGGCAGGCGCGGGATCCTGCTTTGCCTTTATCCCCTGGGTCAATTTGCTGGTTCGCCGGTGCTCGGCACGCTGTCGGATCGTTTTGGGCGCAAGCCGGTTTTGATGATCTCGCTTTGTGTCACGACCGCTTGCTATGCACTCATCGGCGTCGCCCTTTACGTAAGGAGTGTCGCACTGCTGGCGTCGGCTTCCCTGCTGGCCGGCCTGGCGGAAGCCAACGTGGTGGCAGCACAGAGTGCCATCGCTGACGTCATCGCGCCGGCAGAGCGCAACCGATTCTTTGGCTACATCTACCTGAGCGCGAGCTCGGCGTATATTGTGGGGCCGCTGGTGGGGGGAAAACTAGCAGATCCTGCGCTGGTTTCGTGGTTCAGCGATGCAACCCCGTTTTGGACAGCGATGATTTTGCTCGCCATCACGACCGCAGCTACAGCGTTCTTCTTCCGCGAAACAAATCCGCCCGCGCGACGCCACCCAGTCAGCTTTTCGCAGGCCTTCACCAATCTTCAAGGTGTTATTTCCAATCGCCGTTTGCGCCGGCTCTATTGGCTCAACTTTGCTTTCTATCTTGCGATCTTTGGATTTTTCCGCTGCTATCCAATGTATCTAGTGGACCGCTTCCATCTCGGCGTTTCGCAGGTTTCGGAGTTTGTGGCGTGGGTGGGCGTCCCCATTGTGATCGCCAACGCCTGGCTCACCGGTTTTCTTGCTGCGCGCTTCACGACCAGAACGCTGACCGTCTGTTCGGCATTTCTCACCGGCGCCTTCATGATCGTCGTCGTCGCCATTCATACCCGGGGATCGCTCTGGGTAACCCTGTTTCTGACATCCGCAGCACTGGCAATCTGTTTGCCGGCATGCGCGACCTTGCTCTCAAAGGCGACCAGTGAGGCGGAACAGGGACGCGTCATGGGCAACAATCAAGCGCTCCAGGTGGGGGCGGAAGCTCTATCCGGGCTGGTCGGTGGCCTCGCAGCTGCTCTCTTCGTAGAGTTACCCTTGATCCTCCTAGGGCTCCTCGCCATGGCGGCAGCGTTGTTGCTGAAGTTTGGGGTAAGGCGGGAGACTGATGATAGGTCTGGCGCGTCAGTGAAAAAAGTCACTGCGGAAACACCGTAGGGACGAAGGTGGCCGGCGAGGCCGATGGCGCATCCGGCAGCGGCCAGTTTCAGTCCGGACGAGAGGACGAGCGAGACAATGCCGGAGCGCTCCGATCCGAGGGCCATGCGAATGGCCATCTCCTGGGCACGCATCACCACCGTGAAGGCGATGACACTGTAGATGCCGAGGACGGCGAGCAGCAAAGCGACGGCGGCAAAAGACCGCCTGTTGATGCAGCAGTGGTCCGCTTGGCACCGTTTGAAGCGCGTCTCGCGACATGTCGCATCCGTTGGCCGGCAAAGATCTCTAGAGTAGTCGATGAGGGGCAGGCGATGGCTGTAGCACTGGTGCTGAATGGCAAACGCTTCGAACTGGACGTGGAGCCTGATGAACCGCTCCTTTGGGCCATTCGTGAGGCTGCCGGATTGACCGGGACGAAGTATGGCTGTGGGATGGCTCTGTGCGGAGCATGCACTGTGCACCTGAATGGACGGGCAATTCGTTCTTGCGTCACGCCGGTTCGCTCCGTGGCAGAGAAGTCGATTACCACGATTGAAGGTGTCTCCGGGCCAGTAGCTCAGGCGGTGCTGCGATCCTGGGAGAGGATCGACGTTGCCCAATGCGGCTATTGCCAGCCTGGGCAGATTATGTCCGCTATCGCACTGCTGAAACAGACTCCTGTACCGACAGATGATCAGATCGACACAGCAATGAGCGGGAACATCTGCCGTTGCGGCACCTATGTACGCATTCGGGCGGCGATTCATGACGCCGCATCGATCCACAAAGGGTAAACCATGCCCTCCGGCACTCAGTCTGCGGCTTTCGATCGGCGCCAGTTTCTCAAGGCTGGCTCTTCGACAGCTGCCGGTCTGGTCCTGGGCTTCTGGCTTCCTCAACGCCGGGGCCGATTCGCCGAAGCACAGATCGGAGCAGAACAGCACGACTTCGCGCCCAACGCGTTTGTGAGAGTCGCTCCCGACAACATTGTGACGATTGTTTCCAAGCACTGCGAGGCTGGGCAAGGTATCCATACAGGTCTCGCGACAATCCTGGCGGAGGAACTCGACGCCGACTGGGCTCAGGTCCGCGTCGAACCTGCATCTGCGGATAGGACCTTGTATAAGAATCTGCAATTCGGTTCTCAGGCAACCGGCGGCAGTAACTCCATTCCCAATTCCTGGGAGCAGTATCGCCGCGCGGGGGCGACCGCCCGAGCCATGCTAGTCAGTGCCGCTGCGAAGAAGTGGAACGTCCCGGAAGTGGAACTCCTTGCAGATCGCGGGATGATTAAGCATCAGTTGTCGTCACGGCAATCAAGCTTCGGCGAATTGGCGGAAGCGGCAGCATTGCTTCCAGTACCTGCTCAGGTAACGCTTAAAGAAGCAAAAGATTTCAAACTGATCGGAGCGGCAAATCTGTCCCGTATCGATGGCAAGCCGAAGACTTTGGGGACTGCCATCTTTGCGAGTGACTTTTCGCTGCCCGGTATGCTCACAGCCGTGGTGGCGCGCCCACCTCTCTTTGGCGCAGTGGTGCACGGATTCGACGCGGCTGCGGCAAAGGCATTACCGGGTGTGACAGACGTGGAGCAGATATCAACGGGTGTAGCGGTGGTCGCCAGATCGTTTAGTGCGGCCCGGCGCGGACGCGATCTGCTGCACATTGACTGGGACGAGAGCAAGGCTGAAACACGCAGCACCTCCGAATTGATCGCGGAATATCGAGCGCTCCTGGCTCGCCCCGGCGCGATTGCCCGGCGCGACGGGGATTGTGCCCTGGCCCTGGCACGGGCAGCCCGAACGCTTACGGCAGATTTCGAGTACCCATATTTAGCCCACGCTCCCATGGAGCCCTTAAGCGCCGTGGTTCACCTGTCCGCGAATCAGTGCGACATCTGGACCGGAGACTGGGATGTCTCGGGAGTCCAGGATGACGCTGTTCGAATCACCGGCCTGAAACAGGAGCAGATACTCATTCACTCCCTCTATGGTGGCGGCAGCTTCGGACGCCGCGGAGACGACGCGTCACAAGCAGTGGAAATTGCGAAGGCTATCGGCGGACGTGCGCCGGTCAAGCTGCTGTGGACGCGCGAAGAGGATATCCGCGCGGACGCATATCGTCCCATGTATCTGCACAGGCTCACAGCTGGTCTGGATGAACAAGGGAACCTCATCGCCTGGCAGCATCGCATTGTTGGGCAATCCGTCCTCGGCGACGATCCCGGCTTTATCATCGACGGAGTCGACATTACATCGGTGGCGGGCGCGAGCAACATCCCCTACGACATCCCGAACATTCTCGTTGATCTGCATACGCCTACTCCCGGCGTTCCTGTGGATCAATGGCGCTCGGTAGGTGACAGCCACACGGCGTTCTCGGTGGAAACATTTCTGGATGATGTGGCACATACTGTCGGAAAAGACCCTTACCAGCTGCGTCTGGAACTTCTCTCAAAGGATCCGCGCAGCAAGGCGATCCTGCAGCTGACTGCTCCCGCTCCGATGCGCCCGTCGTTGTTTGCAAAGTTTCCGCGCGACCGGCAGGTGATGCAACTGGCCGCTCAAAAGGCTGGATGGGGAAGGCCCTTTCCACCCGGTAGGGGACGTGGATTGGCGGTTCATTATTCCTTTCATGCCTCGCTAGCCTATGTGGCCGAAGTAACGGTCGCTTCGGATGGCAGTGTCAAGGTGGATCGTGTCGTCTGCGCGGTCGATTGCGGCATTGCCATCAATCCGGACGTGATCCGGGCGCAGGTCGAGGGCGGCGTAGCGTTTGGTCTGGGAGCGATTCTTTACAGTCGAGTCACGCTGAAACAGGGCAGGATCGAGCAATCGAACTTCAACGACTATCGTGTATTGCGCATGAGCGAGATGCCGAAGGTGGAGGTGTACATTGTGAACTCTGCGGAACCGCCCTCGGGGATTGGTGAGCCCACAGTGCCTCCCATCGGTCCGGCGGTTTCCAATGCGATCTTTGCAGCTACGGGAAAGCGCGTGCGCACGTTGCCGTTGAGCGCAGCAGTTTAGGTGCGCAGCAGTCGACGGGCAATCGGTCTACCAAGCCGGCGTTCTAATTCGGTTACGAAGTCTCTTAAGCCCAACATATCTGCAGCCGTTTATAGACCGACTAAGTTGGAGACGCGGAGATCCGCGGGGGGTAATAGGGTGACAGCGCGCCTATTGCGGCAGTTTTAACTGCTCGCCCACCGAGGTCGGCACAACCTTCCCGCCCTGGAGAGTCTGTGTGAGAACTCGGTCCACCCTCTTTAAGCTCCATCCCGTCACCAGTAGCCGGGTGCCCCACATCTCGCTCGTCTTTCGCGAGATGTGGGATACCGCAGGCCTTCCACTCAGGAATTTCGTGGTCAGAATTTCATGGATGACCACAAATCGTCCTGGCCTCGATTGGCCTGAACTTTCCGGTTATCTAACGTCCTTAAGTTGTCAAAGAGCTTAATCAAGAGGACGCCTAGGTATCCCCTGGTTACGCCGCGAATACCGCTGCTGCACAGGCGCCCTCGCGGGGCGAACCCACGCTGCGAGCTGGCGTAACCCGCAATTCCACTTTAAAAATCGAGTAATGGCCTATCCGAACCTCCGCTTGCTGCAGTGGCTCTCTATTTCTAAGTGTCTCCACATGGGTTCCACACTTCGCATCCGCCTCAAAGCGCGTTCATTCACATGGTGCGCGTAATTTGTTTCCTCCTTCAGCTAAGTCCTTTGTTTTACCGAAGGTGCTCAAACTTTGCAGCTAAGTCCTTTATTTCATGAAGATGCTCAAATTTTCGAATTAATTAATTTGACCATCTTGCCTCTTCACGGGGCTGTTGCTGTTCCCGCCAGGACTTAGGAGCCAGTACCAGACACGTTTGACTCCGTTTTTGACCCTGGAAACGCCCTGATTGAACTTGCCGGGCCGCAGGCGCGGATCGCCGACAGCAAGGGGCAGCGGCCGCACCACCGATGGGTGAAAGAGCATGTTCCGGCCAGCGCCGGCATAGGCTCGCATTTTGCATCAATTAAAGATGCATTTTGAGGTACTTTTGTCTTGTGCTGCCAGGGTTTTATTTTCGAGTAAGTGGGAAGGAATGCGGCCGGCGAAAGCCTAAATACTTGGCTCCAAAGGCGTTATGGGCTCAAGTCCTTCAAGACAATAGGGAAGCTCCATTACCAGCGAGCGTACCCGGATTTCCTACTTCGCGCTGCTGGCAACGACCACGTGTGCGGTTTTCCTTAAAGAAAACTGCATGATGGTGATCAACGCCACGGTTCTCGACAGGAAATCAGGGGTAACGCAGTGGAGAGATCTGCGGTTCAGCGGTCCTTTCTTGGGAATGTTTTTCGACAGAGCGGGTTGTAGCTACACGGGTACATATTGATTGAGATAGCGCCTGGCCATGCGGAAGCCGACCTTATAGGGCTCGCTAAAATCCGGTCCCGGATTGTCTGATGCGCCGTAGAGATCGTCTTCGTGCTCAATGCTCATCGCACCCTCATAGCCGACGCCTTGAAGAACGCTGAAGAACTCGGGCCACGGGATACTGCCCATACCGGGAATGCGAAATTGCCACCACTGGGCCTTGTCTACAGGCACGATTCCGCCGCGGCGCACGATGTCCCAATGAATCTGGGTATCCTTCAGGTGGACGTCATAGATCTTGTCAATGAAGTCTTTCGCAGTTTGAATGGGGTCCATCATCTGCCACAAGAGATGCGAGGGATCGTATTGCAGACCAACATAAGGGGAATCCTTGAAGGCGTTGAATAGCGCTTCGAATCCCACCGGGCTGGTGGCAATGTTGGGGCCGCCCTGCCAGGGCTCCCACAAGATGCGCACCTTGTACTGCTGGCACGCAGTGAAATACTTTTCGTGGTAGACACGCACGATCTCGTCCACTTGCGAGGCAAATGTCATGGAGACATCTTTGCCGGACTGCGTTCCTATATAAGGAACGCCTAGTTTGCCTGCCAGTTCGATGGCTTTCACGAAGTTGCTGTTTTGTCGCTCGCGCTCGGCGGGATCTGCGGCGATATGATTTGCGTTCACTTGCAGGGCCGAAACGTGCATCGATTTCGATGAGAGATGACTCCTGACCCGTCCGATTTCGTCGTCTGTTAGCTTCGTCGTGTCCAATGTCTGGTTCCCCGCGCCGGCGGAGAGGATCATGTTGTTAAAGCCTTCCTGGATGGCGAAGTCAACGTTCGCTTCGGTATATTTGCCCAGAATGCCAAGACGCGGCTTCCATTCTTTGGTGCGCGCTCCCGCTTTTGGCAAGGCCGCCAGGACCGCTGCTGCCGCTGCGGTTCCGAGTAAAGCACGTCGGCTTATATTTCCGTTTGGCATGATGCTTCTTCCGTAGGGCGCCACAGTTTCCTCTCTTTTATACAACGCAAGCTCCGATGGCGCGCCGGTGGGAGACAGCGTTCCTGTTGATAGGGAACTCCTTCCCGTTGCGCCAACGCCGGCGCGACGTCGACCGAGCATCAGGTGTTCATCCATCCTTGAGCATTATATGTGTCCTCGTGCCCCGCTCCCAGAAACTTGTCCACGAAACCTTCGGTGGAACCAACCGCTAAGAAACTCGGGAATTGCTCAACCGAGCAAACTGATCTCGTCAGACGCATTGTTGGTAGATTAAGCCTTGAAACACGAGAGGATGAAATGCGTCTCAAAGCGTTCGTTTCGATCGTCATGCTTGTTTTCTTTGCCTTCACCTTTCGCGCCCACGCGCAAGAGTCAGCTACCTCCGCAGCATGGAACGACAATTCTCTCATCACTGTTCAGAAAGCCGGCGGAGACCCTACTCTTTTGGGGGATGTCAAGATCGAATTCTACGGACACGATGCATTCAGGATCACATCGCCGGCTGGTTTGACGGTCCTGAGCGATCCCTGGCGGAATGATCCAACAGGCGTTTACGGAAAGTGGTTCCTGATGAGTTTCCCGCCATCCGCGTGGACATAGTTCTTTCCACACACGCTCATTTCGACCACGATGCTGTCGAACGCCCGAGAGGGTTGATGGTTCTCGAACGTTTGGTCGGGCAGCTTAAGCTCGGCGATATCGAAATAACGGGCCTTGCCGACAAGCGCAAATGTGAACCGGCGCCGCCCCACAAGCCGACTAGTGTCTCCGCAGATCTACACGCAGAGACGTGTCCGCCAAACAATGTGATCGGGCTCGATAACGCCATTCAGATCATTGAGACCGGGGGATTGCGAAAACAATGTTGATGTTCTCATTCTGCCCGCTCCGATCAAAGATCCGGGGGAAAGGTGCGTCAGCGTGGTTCTGTTTCGCAAAGTCCCAGCTCCTTTTGTCCACGAGACTCTCAGTCAAGCCTCTTGCGCGTCAGCGCACTGACGTTGAGGACTCTGTCTGAAGGCGGGGTATTTGACGGAAAGAAGCACGCCGATGGCCATCAGAGCCGCTATGACCGCATACCCTTTCTGAAAGAGCGAGTCATTTACGGCAGGAAGGATTGCGGCCACGCCTATAACGCCGCCGAATCCCCAGCCGCTCAGCACAAGCCCAAGCAGCCGCGAATCTGATCTCAGCCTGCTTTTAGCAACCATCCTGGGGAGCAGCCCGAAGCCTCCGCCGTGACAAGCAAGACAAACGAATGAGAGCGACCAGGGCCAAACAGATTGCGGCCAGAAAGAAGCAGCGGCGAATCCTAAACCGCGAACGGAGAACATTAGAAAAAAGGCCGCACGGTCGCCAAAACGGTTCGCAACGATGCCCCAAACGGTTTGCCCTATCGGCAACGAAAATAGGGCAGCGGACAACGCCAGCGCAGCTTCACCAAGAGACCATGATCGAGTGTTACGAAACCACGGAACGGCGATCGCGAGAATGGCCATTCCCGGCACCACGTTGAGCGATAACAAGACCCAGAAGTAAAGCAAGTCAGGAAGCAGATCCCTGGCCCTTGTTCTCCCAACAACGGTATTGGATGCAGAGGGTTCGGCCAGGAAGAATAGAACAACGATGCCAAGCGCCACAGCGCCGATGCCGAACGCCCGAGAGACATGGGCGACCGTATCGATCGAAGGACGATTCGCCTGCGCGAGGCTGATGATCGCCGCACCGGCGGCAAACCCCAATGGTCCAATCAATCCACTGATCACAGTGGGTTTCGCAAACAGGGTTCGGGAGAAACTCACCAGAGCCAGGTAGGCCACCCCGACGCCGGCACCCGCGAGGATAGCCATCATGATCAAAGGAGTGCGAGAGCCGCGGGAGAAGCCAAACTGCGAAAACACTAACAGGGCAAGCCCCCATGTTATTAGACCCGCCGCTACTATTTTTGCGTAGCCCAAAGCAGGGAGCAACACACCGGAGACTACGACTCCTGCGCCTATGCCCGCAGCTAATATGCCGAAAACGGAGGCCGCCTCTTTCGCCGACCATACGGTTGATACCACGAGTATGGCCGCCGTAGTACTCCATCCATAGACGGAGCCCACTGTCGCCATCGCTGCGATCACGAGTGCAAATTGCGATGACCTTTTCTTCATTCAGACTTCTGATTCCGGTAGAGTTATCGGGAGATAAAGGGACAGCTTACCTATTGCAGCATTTCTGCTGGGATAGGCATTGTGTCCCCTTATCCCTTGCGCAACACACTCAATGTGACTCGGTAAACTCAATTGAGGGCGTCGATCCGCCGGCGGTGGTACATTTCCCGAGCGTGAGATTATTGGTTTCGCCGGTCGTACCGTCAATCTCAGATGGGGATACGCATGTCGGCGCAGCCGTGGATCCATCGTTCACCGCTACCTTCACCGTAACCGACGAACCGGTGTTAAAGTCGGCTTTCGAGCCGCCGGCGTTGCCGAGCACATTGAACTCCGCCTGGGTCCAACCACTCGCGATGTCCGTAAGGCGATCGCTCACGGTTGCTGTGTAAGCCTCAGTATCGTAAGTAACGGTGGCCGCATCGGTTCCACCTGGCCTGGCCGAGCCCGAGAGCTTCAAACTTGCGAGATCGGTAATCGGTAGTTGCCCATTGGCGATCACTGTAGCTTTCGTATTCTGCACGCAGTCGTCCCCAGGTCCCACTGAATCTGGTCCTCCATCGAGGAAGCCCTTCGGGCAGATATCGGAGCCATTATCGACGCCATAGTTGATAAGCCAATATTCGATGAACACTTCTGTCTTGTCCGTCAACTTGTTGCTGGTCAGCGATACCGGCGTGTTCGTCGACATCACATACTGTTGCCAGGCAAAGCAACCCGAGTAGCCGTCGCAAGCCGGAGAATGGCTATCGAAGTTCGTATTGACCTGCAGCGTATATTCATTCGGTCCAAGAATGCCGCCATCGCCAAATGCGGCAACGCCAACGCTCTTTTCGGATTTCACGCCCGTCACCTTGGGGAAGCTGCCGCTCGCTGAGTTAAGCAGGCGCCCTGATGGCACCTGGACGACATAATCAAAGCCATTGCCCACCGTTTGCTCTCTGTTCTTAGCCCTGGGGAGCGCAGAGCGATAGCCTGGCGCCGCTGCGCATTCCACCTCTTGCCACTGCGTGCTGGGATAGGAGGCGTGAAAACAGCCTTCCGAGGGTGCGCTGGTTTCATGCATAATTCCACGCCAAGTATCACGCGCTTGCGCTTCCGCATGGTCAACGGCCTCATCCCCTGTCTGCGCGGCAAAGGCTGAGCAAAGTGGGACTACACTCACAAGGCCTGCCACCGCTGCAATATAGAGCAGACTACGCGTACCGAACCTCACCTTAGTTTGCATTTACACATCTCCTTAGATTTAGAAGCAGATTGTTTGGTCTGGCCGGCGCCTGGGGCGTGCACGGTTAAGGAAAATAGAGCCACCGGGCCCGCAACCCCAGGAATGTCCCACAATGTATCAAACGGAAGTCTGCAGCGGGGATTAAAAATGTAAGGAGTGGGGGATAAGTCTAAATTCGCGGCATCGCCCCCGATATAGTGCGGACGGGGTGGCGATCGTTTCAGCAAGGAAAGGTTAATCTTCTTTGCGAGGTGACCGAGGGATGTTCAGCTAAGAACGCCTGACGAGACCAGCAATCTCCACGGCAAAGTCGACGGCAACAAGATCTCCTTCGCCGTCACCTTCAGGGACGCGACGTACACTCTCAGCGGCACAGTTGAAGGCGACGAGATGAAGGTGGCCATGAAGTCCGAAGCCCCGAACTTCCCCGTTCACGAAGTAAGTCTCAAACGCTCAAAATAACTAGTCAATCTCGCAGAAATAACAAATGGCCGCGCGTCGCGTTGGGGCTCACTTCGAGGCGGTTGCTCGGGGTCATTTCTGTCTGGTCCCTGGATTTGCCCTAGAGTTCTCATCACGAAGTCAACGTCCCGTCCCGTGTTTCTCCACTTCCATCTTGACAGGTATGCAAAACGCGCCTAAATTCTGCGAGTCCCAGTAAAGCACAGTCAACTCAATCTCTAAGGAGAATCCCATGCGAAGAATCTTTAGTTTGGCTCTGGTCGTTTTGGCGATCAGCTCCGCGGCGGCCGCTTTCGGCGCTGACAATTCCCTTGGCACCTGGAAGGTCAATATTGAAAAGACCAAATACACCCCGGCACCCTGGCCGGTGAAAACTGTGACAGCGGTTCGGGAAGCCGTTCCTGGCGGCGTAAAGGTGACCAATACCGGTGAGCGGACCGATGGCACCGCCATCAACTCCACCTATACGGCAAAGTACGATGGCTCGCCCTCCCCAGTCTCAGGCCAGGGAGCGCCGTATGATAGCGTCTCGCTCAAGCAGGTAGACGCCAATACGTTTCTCTATGATGCAAAAAAGACGGACGGAAAATATCATGCTCATGGCCGGCTCACGATTTCGCCAGACGGGAAAACGTTGATCTTGTCGGCCAAAGGCACGGACGCGGACGGAAAGCCAATGACGCTCAGATCGGTTTACGACAAGCAGTAACGTCCTCCGTCTGTCCTGCTTTTTGATCAATTTGGATCACAGCTTAATGCGCTTATCGAAGGGATACGAGAACGCTGCAGCGATCTGAAATCGGGAGGCGTCCGGATGGAGCGGATTGAAAAGGAAATTCGTTGTTTGAGGAACGAGTGCACTCGGAAGCTTCAGGATGACGGCTTCCTTCTTGCGCAGCCAGTCTGTGCCGAACTCTCGCGTGACCTCGAGTCGTATCTGCCAATCGTCAGGGAGAGTGGGCTCTTTTACGGCGGGGATCTTGAGCTCGGGACCTTCTATACGTAGTAGGGTGAAGTCTGGCGGAACATCGTTGGCAGCAGTATGAACGCAAACTTCAAGCAGGGCCGAGGCAGGATTTT
>CAZSUK010000215.1:0-4713 GCA_964609355.1 uncultured Acidobacteriaceae bacterium
AGTTGGTGCGCAACGCAGCCATCCAGGGAGTGCTGATTCACTCCGATGCGGTAAACCGCATCAACGCGCTTTCTGTGGCAGCGGAGCGCGGTATCCGGGTCCATGAGGAAAAGAAAGAGGAAGGATCTGGAGGGGCTGGAACGGTGCTCAAGGTGAGCCTGCATACCGCTGCCGGAGATACGACCGCGAGTGCCACCGTACTGCACGGCAGCTCGCCACGCTTGCTCTCCTGCGATGGCATCGATATCGAAGCACCGCTGAACGGGACGCTGCTGTTCATCCGCAATCTTGACGTACCCGGTGTGATTGGGCGCATCGGCACGATTCTAGGCGAGCATAAGATGAACATTGCGAACTTCGCCCTGGGACGGAGCCATCGTGCGGGGCAACACAATGCGCTCGCGGTGGTGCAAATCGATGGCCGGGTCACACCTGCTGTACTGGGTGCGTTGGAAGCCACCGAGGCCATTACCCAGGTTCGACTGATCGAGCTGGCCGATCGCCAGCCTGCACCTGCAGCCACCGAATGAAGAAGGAGCGCGCGGATGCCGCTATACGAGTACAAATGTAAGAAGTGCGGACACCGATTTGAACGAATTCAGACCTACTCTGCCGAAGATACGAAGGAATGCCCGGTCTGCCAGGGCGAAGTAGAACGCTTGATCTCCGCGCCGGCTGCGCATTTCAAAGGCTCGGGATTCTATTCGACGGACTACGCAGCCAAACCTGCTGCTTCGACCAAGAGTCAAGATGGCGGCAGCGGTTCTGACAGCAGCTCTGCGGGTTCCGGAGACAAGCCAGCAGCTCCGAAGACGGATAGCGCTCCCGCCGCTTCCACGCCCTCGGCCAAGTCCGAATAGCTAAAAGCTCAGTGGCCGGCGGCTGTGGTTGCGGGTAGTATCTCAGAGACATCGACCCATTGCGTTGGGTATTCGCCGGTGTAGCAAGCGGTGCAGTAGTGATTGCCTTCGCCCCCATCGCAGGCCCTTTCCAATCCTTCTAGGGAAAGGTAACTGAGGGAGTCTGCTTCGATGAATTGGCGAATCTCCTCAACCGATGCGTTGGCAGCAATCAACTCACTCTTGTTGGGAGTATCTACTCCGTAAAAGCAGGGGGAGATGGTTGGCGGACAGCTGATGCGTAAATGAACTTCCTTGGCTCCGGCGGCACGCACCATGCGCACAATTTTGCGGCTGGTGGTGCCGCGGATGATGGAATCGTCGATCAGAATAATGCGCTTGCCCTCAAGCAAATTGCGCACGGGGTTCAGCTTGAGCTTCACCCCAAAGTCACGCACGCGCTGCTCCGGCTCAATGAACGTGCGCCCCACATAGTGGTTGCGGATAAGACCGAAGTTGAAAGGGATTCCACTCTGCGCCGCGTATCCCAGAGCGGCCGTGACTCCGGAGTCTGGTACCGGCACGACCAGGTCGGCGTCGACGGGCGATTCAATGGCCAGGCGGCGGCCCATTTGCTCGCGGCTGGCCTGTACCCAGCGGCCGAAGATGCGGCTATCAGGGCGGGCGAAATAGACGTGCTCGAAAATGCAGCTCGCCTGCCGTACGCCGGTTGCGTATTGCACCGAGGTTACGCCGTCGCGGGTCACCATCACCACTTCGCCTGGACGCACATCCCGCTCGTACTTGGCGCGCAACAAGTCAAACGCACAGGTCTCAGAGGCAAACACGACCGTGTCCGGCCCGTCTGGATTGTGGATGCGGCCCATCGAAAGGGGACGAAATCCGTAGGGATCGCGGGCGGCAAAGATGCGGTCCCGGGTCATCATTACAATGGAGAACGCGCCCGTCACCTGGCGCAGCGAGTCGCCGATGGCCTCGATGAGGCTGCCGGCATTGGAGTGGGCAATCAACTGCACGATGATTTCGGAATCGCTGGTGGTCTGAAAATAAGCACCCTCGCGCTCCAGACGAGTACGCAGCGTGCCCAGATCTACCAGGTTGCCATTGTGGGCAATGGCAATCAGGCCGCGAGTGGAGTCCACCCGGATAGGCTGGGCGTTTAGCAGCGCCGAATCGCCGGTGGTCGAATAGCGAGTGTGGCCGATGGCTAATTCGCCGGGTAATTTGCCCAGCACATCATCGGTGAAAATATCGGCCACCAGGCCCATGCCCTTGATGTTGTAAAGGTTGGTGTAGTCGGCGGTGGCGATACCCGCTGACTCCTGCCCGCGATGTTGCAGTGCGTAGAGGGCGAGGTATGCCTGCCGCGCCGCGTCGGGATGACCATGCACCGCGACGACGCCACACTCTTCCCTCAATTTATCCAAATTTTCCATGGCCCTAATTTCCTATCGGCGGATCGTTGCGCAGCTGCGCTGCCAGCGCAGTCGACCAGACATTGCGCAGGCCGGAAACTTTTTCCCGGATCAGCACGCGGCCGTCGACCGCCAACTCAAAGAGATCAGTCACGGTTTCTCCCAGCATGGCCACCATGAGCCCTGGCTGCTGGCGAACCAGCGCTTCGATCTCCGCCACAGATGCTTTGGGACAACTAACGATGCACTGGCTGGCGGTTTCTCCGAAGAGGTCCCATTCCGCGGGCAGATCTGGGGCCTTCAACAGGTTGGCGCGCACCCCGATGCCATGGCTAAAGCTTCCTTCGGCGAGCGCAACGGCGATACCCCCATCGGAGATATCGCGCGCGGAATGTATCAGGCTTCGCTCGGCCAAGCCGGCGAGGCAGCGGTGCAGCCCAGATTCCACCTTCAAGTCCAGACAGGGTGGCGTACCCCACAGAGTGGAGAGAACTTTTCGTGCGTACTCCGAGGAGCCAAACTCCTGCATGCGCTCCTCAAGGGGAGGAACCGATGCCGGCGCGATGAGCAGCACTGCATCGCCGGCCTGCTTAAAGTGTGCCCCAACTGCTTTGCTGACTTGATCGAGGATGCCCACCACTCCGATCACCGGGGTGGGATAAATGCCCTGGCCGCGGGTCTCGTTATAGAGCGAGACATTGCCGCCGGTGATGGGCGTACCCAGCGCAAGGCAAGCCTCGGAGATGCCATCGATAGCTTGCGAGAGCTGGGCCATAATCTCCGGCTTTTCGGGGTTGCCAAAATTGAGGCAGTTGGTTGCTGCGACCGGAGTCGCGCCGGTGCAGGCCACCTTGCGCGCAGCCTCGGCGACGGCGAGCGATGCTCCGAGTTTGGGGTCCAGATAGCACCAGCGTTCATTGCCATCCAGCGCCATGGCCAGGGCGCGGCTGGTCCCCTTAATGCGCATGACGCCGGCCTCAGCCCCGGGGCCTTCCACCGTGTTGGTCTGCACCATGGAGTCGTACTGCTCGTGAATCCAGTTCTTGGAGCAAATATTCGAGGAGGCCAGCAGGGCGCGCAATTCATCGGCGTAATTGGTGGCCGACTCCGTGCCGCGGCTCAGTGTCTCTTCGAAGAAGGTCAGCTTGTCGAGTACTTGTGCCGGCGGACTGAGGCTAACGGGCGCCTTCCACTCCCCTACTGGCCGGTGATAGAGGGGCGCGTCGTCGGTGAGGGACTGGTTCGGGATATCCGCGACCAGTTGGCCGTGGTGCAGTATGCGCAACCTGGGTTCGGGGATTACCTCGCCGACGATGACCGCGTCCAGGCCCCATTTGTCGAAGACCCGGATGACTTCGTCTTCGCGGCCCTTATCGGCCACCAGCAGCATGCGCTCCTGGCTCTCGCTCAGCATGATCTCGTAGGCGGACATGCCAGACTCGCGCTGCGGCACGTGGTCCAGTTCGACTTCGACGCCCACGCCCCCGCGGGCGCCCATCTCGCAGGTCGAGCAGGTGAGCCCGGCGGCGCCCATGTCCTGGATACCGACCACTGCGCCGGTGTGCATCGCTTCGATGCAGGCCTCGAGTAACAGCTTTTCCATGAAGGGGTCGCCCACCTGGACGTTGGGCCGCTTCTGCTCCGCACCCTCCCTGAACTCCTCGCTCGCCATGGTGGCTCCATGGATGCCGTCGCGGCCCGTTTTGGCGCCCACGTAAATCACCGGATTGCCGATGCCGGATGCCTTAGCGTAAAAAATTTCGTCGCGCCGCACCAAGCCCAGGGCGAAAGCGTTCACCAGCGGGTTGCCGGAATAGCAAGATTCAAAACGGGTTTCGCCGCCCAGGTTGGGGACACCGAAGCAATTGCCGTAGGCGGCGATGCCGCTGACCACCCCTTCGAGCAAGGAGTGATTTTTGTGGACGATGGCAGAAACTTGCGGGTTATGAGAAGCCCTGCCGGGACCCTGATCCTCTTCCTGGATGGGCCCGAAACGGAGCGAGTCCATCACCGCGAGCGGCCTGGCGCCCATGGTAAAGATGTCGCGCAAGATGCCCCCGACCCCGGTGGCCGCGCCCTGAAAAGGCTCAATAAACGAGGGGTGGTTATGGGACTCGATCTTAAAGGCACAGGCCCAGCCGTCACCGACGTCGATAATGCCCGCGTTCTCTCCTGGGCCCTGCACCACTCGTTCGCTGCGGGTGGGCAGGCGCTTGAGGTGCACACGGGAGGACTTGTAGGAGCAGTGTTCACTCCACATTACGCTGTAGATGCCAAGCTCGGTCAGCCCGGGAGGGCGCCCCAGGGCGGCGACGATGCGTTGATACTCTTCGGGTGTAATGCTGTGCTGGGCAAGAAGTTCCGGCGTTATAGGGACTGATTCCAGGTCCAGGGAGACAGACTCAGGTTTCATGGGGTATCTCTATTGTCGCATGTTG
>CAZSUK010000216.1:0-6679 GCA_964609355.1 uncultured Acidobacteriaceae bacterium
AAAAAAGAGAGCCTTCTCCGCACTGCCCACCGTCCGGTCGCGCAGAAGACCCATGCGCAAGCTGTGGTCGCGGTTGGTCGCGGGAAATTCCCGGCTAAGGTCGCTGCTGATGGAAGCGAGATCCTGCTGGGCCTCAGAAAACCGGACCCCCGGGCGCAGCCTCGCCACCACGCCCACTGCCTCAGTCGCGTTGACGGGTCTGCCACTCCGCAGTGGGGCCCAAAACTCCACATAGGGCGAAGGAGTATGGACGGCTCCCCGGCGAAGTGGGAAGTTGAACTCCTCTGGCATGACTCCAATGACCAGGCAGTCGTGGCCGTCGATGGTTATTGTTCGGCCTATGATCTTCGGGTCGGAATGGAATCGCCGAACCCACAGCCCGTAGCTCAGGATCATTTCGTTCGCGTGTCCGGGCTGGTCCTCATCCGGAAGAATGTTGCGTCCTAACATAGGCGTAACACCCAGAGTCGGGAACAGGCTTGCAGACGCTCGCAAACCGTAAAGCGCTTCCGGCGGGGTGGAACCGTCCGCTGAAAGATTGAGAATCTCGTTGCGATAAACTCCTGCGGACGCGAGTGTTCGCGTCCGTCGGATGATCTCCTGGGCATCGTTCCAGAGAGCCCAATCCGTATGCGATGCCCCGAACCTGGGGAACTCGGTCCTGATTTGAACCAATTCTCCGGCACGCGCATAAGGAAGTGGGTTGATCAAGACCGATTTAACCGCGGCGAAGACTACCGCCGTAGCGCCCACGCTCAATGCGATCGAAACCAGGGCGATACCCGTCAAGCCAGGAGAGCGCCAGAAAAGGCGAAAAGCGAGTTTGATATCGCGCAGAACCGACATGACCGCAGTATATTTCAGGTCTTCGCCTGCCGAGTGGTCCCCCGCGCGGCGGCCCGCTTCATGTAGCCCGGGTGTCCGTGCGGGGTCACACCGCGGTGGGCGGCAAGTTTTGCGCACAGGTCGATCAGGGTTTCTCTCTCCGATTCCGTCAAGGCGGAGCTCAGGTCGGCTTCGTGCGCCGTGGCGATCACCTCAACCTTTTCGAGAAGGCGAGTCCCTTTCTTGCTCAATAGCAACTGTTGATTCCGGCGATCCTTTGAGCTGCGTTGCCGCGTAACCAGGCCCTTTGCCTCAAGCTCGTCAAGCAGCAACACCAGTCGGCTGGGAAGAACGCCGAGGTGTGAGGCAAGTTGACGCTGATTTTCCCCAGCGTTGTCGCGGATCCAGCGCAAGATGCCGACGTGCGGTGGGGATATCCCAAATCCTTTGATCTTGCGGCCAAAACTCAAGGCCGCGTTCGTCCCCAGTTGCGACAGCAACAACCCCAGCGGCCGTAGCCCCTCTCGCTTTTCCGTCGTCATAGTCCTCTGGTTCTCACTATATTCCCGTTGCCATTTACTTCATATTATGAATCGTTCATACTATGAATTGAATCCAAAAAAGCAATGGAGACCTCATGGAGGTGTAGCTATGTATCGAGTCGCAAAATTGTTGTCCCTCATGTCTACCGGCTTTCTGGCCGGGGTGTTCACTTACGCGTTCTTCGCGATTATTCCCGCATGGAACGAAGTGCCGCGCCAGGTCCACTTTGCTTACCGTGTGGCCCTCATGCGGCATAATGCAATCGTGATGCAAAGCGTCATGGCCCTTGGCATCGTGGCCCCGCTTTGGTTGGCCTGGACCATCCGCGCCGTACCAGCTGCACGCGCCTGTGCCATCGCGGCCAGCATCATGAATTTGACCGCCGTGTTGGTAACCCGCTTCGGAAATGTACCCATTAATCAGCTGGTAAGAAAATGGCTAACAGAACCGCCACCCGCAGATTACCTGGTGCCGTTGCATCGCTGGACTGTGTTCAACAATATCCGCAGCCTGGCAGCCGTATTCGGCTTTGTCCTGATCCTGGTTGCGGATGCTCTTCTGGACGGTGGCGTGTGATCCGGCAACGGGGATTCATAATGGCGCCCCCGATAGAGGGCGACGGAGCAGGGCAGAACCTGACCAAGACCATTGCCGCGGTGAAAAGGGCTCTCCAGATCGAACCGGGCTACCAGCCCGCTCGTGATCTGCTGTGCACGCTTCTCTTGAAAACAAATCAATTCAGCGAGGTCATTGACCAGGCTGCAATCGCTTTAAAGGAAGACCCCACCGATCAGTCCGCCCTGTTCCAGGAGATCCAGGCCGAGCGTAGACTGGGCAACAAAGAAGCAATCTCGCCTTTGGTCAAACGGCTGCAGGAGTTGAAGGGCCAGCAGCAGGTAGCCCAGGCACAATATTTATTGCAAGATGCGAACACCAGCCGAAGCTCCCCCTAAGGAGCCGGGTGAGAGGAACTATGGGCAACTCAAAAGATCTATCGCGACGCAAATTTATATCGACCACCGCAGCAGCTACCGCTGCGATTGCCATGCCTGGCTTGCCCGGCTTCGCTCGCCAGGCCACCGGCGCTGCCGGCGTGGGCGTTCTCGATCCGGATTGGAAAAATGCCGGCATCATCGCTACCCGCAATTCTCCTTATGCCAAGTTGAAGAGCGTGCCCGTCCAAGCGGTGACCATCGAGACCGGATTCTGGTCAAAGCGTCGCGAAACCAACGTTGCATCGAGCATCCCCAGCATGCGTCAGGAGCTTCTAGACCACGGCCGCATGGACAATTTCCTGCGGCTGGCTGGACAATCGCAAGCGCCCCAGCGCGGTCCAGTCTATTCCGACTCTGACATCTACAAATGGGTCGAGTCAGTTGGGTTCGCGTTGCAACAGCAGCCGCTACCGGCCCCCGGGCTTCGCAGCCAGACAGATGCCATGATTCGCGAGGTGGTCGCGGTGCAGGAGCCGAGCGGCTATCTCAATACCTACTATGTAGGCGATAAAAAAAGCGACCGAATGCAGTGGAAGACGCAAACCACCGGCCACGAGCTTTATAACATCGGCCATCTTCTGCAAGGTGCGATTGCCTACTATCGCGCGACCGGTGATCCCACCCTGCTCCAGGCCGGCATGCGTTTCGTCGATGGGTTCCTTTTGCCGGGCTATGGCCCGGGCGCAAACCAGGCGCCGATCGTTGCCGGTCATCCAGAGATCGAAATGTCGCTCATCGAGCTCTATCGCACCACGGGCAATAAACGATATCTCGATCTTGCCGGCTACATTCTGCAGGGTGACTCCAGAATTCCCCTCACCGAGCGGCAAATCGTCTACATGTTCTGCGGGATTCCGTTTACATCGCGGACCAAGCTCGAGGGGCACGCGGTGCGCGCCATGTACGCTTGCTGTGGCGCGACCGATTACTACCTTGAGACCGGCGACCCCACCTATTGGAAGACGCTGAACGTCTTATGGAACGACCTCTCGGCACACCAACTCTATGTAACCGGAGGTGTGGGCGCCCGCAGCGATGGCGAGGCTTTTGGCAACGCCTATGAACTGCCGAATGAGCGGGCGTACGGAGAAAGCTGCGCGGCCATTGGCAACATGATGTGGAACTGGCGCATGCTTTCTGCCAGCGGTGAGGCCAAATTCACTGACGTCATGGAGCGCGCACTTTATAACGGCATCAATTCCGGCATGTCGCTCGATGGCAAAATGTACTGCTATCGCAACCCTCTCGCGTTCGATCCGGCAACCGGCGATAAAATCCGCAACCCGTGGTACGACACCACTTGTTGTCCTCCGAACCTGGAGCGTACCTTCGCCGCGCTCCCGGGATATTTCTACAGCACCTCTCAAGATGGCGTGTATGTCCACTTTTATGACAACTCGGAAATGAAGTGGCATCTCCCCAGCGGCACTCCGCTGGTCCTGCGCCAAACCACTGAGTACCCATGGAAGCCCACTGTCGACATAGCCGTCTCACCTCAGGCCCCCCAGGAGTTCACGTTGTTTGTCCGCATCCCCGGTTGGTCGAAACAAAACAGCGTAACGGTAAACGGTAAGACAGTAGAAGGTGTGACCGCCGGACAATACCTGCCGATAAAGCGGCGTTGGACTTCCGGCGACAAGGTCCTGCTTTCCTTTGACATGCGTCCCCAGGTCGTGCACGCCAACCCCGCGGTTGCCGATGACCGTGGACGCATCGCCTTCCAGCGCGGTCCCATCGTTTATTGTATGGAGCAACTCGACCAGAACGAAGCGTCCAAAGACTCGAGCATCTTTCCTTACTACACCGCACGCCTGACCGAGACCACGACGGACCGTTACGATCCCGGCTTGCTCGATGGGGTTGTTGTTCTCGAGCATCCTGGCTCGCTGCTTCCCGCTGCTGCGCCCGCACTCTACCAGGCAGCTCTTCCGCAGCCGGCCGCTGGAACCGACACCAAACTCAAAATGATCCCATACTATGCATGGTCCAATCGCGACTTATCGGCCATGCAGGTATGGGTTCCTTACCAACAGGGGTGAAAGGGAAAGTCGAATTTATGAGGGACTTAACACGCAGAAAGTTCCTGCAAGGGAGCACAGCAGCAGCCAGTCTCGCGCTTTGCGCTCCTGCCATGCCATCGATGTTTGCCGCGCCGGCAAGCGTCGTCAAGCCGAGGCTGAGTCAGTTTGACTACGGGCAGGTCACGCTGCTTGAAGGACCCATGCTCGACCAGTTCACCCGCAATCACCAGTTCTTCCTCGCCCTCGATGAAGACGGATTGCTGAAGCCCTTTCGCGAACGCGCCGGCCTTTCCGCGCCCGGGCCAGTCATGGGTGGTTGGTACAACGACAGCCCCGACTATGATCCGCCAAAAAATATGACCGGTTACATTGCAGGTCACAGTTTCGGGCAGTACCTGTCCGGCCTTTCCCGGGCGTATGCGATCACCGGCGATAAGCCCACGCAGGAGAAAGTACAGAGACTGGTCAAAGGCTTCGGTGCGGCCGTTAGCGAGAAGTTCTATACCGGCTATCCCTTGCCTGCCTATACGTTCGACAAGACCAACATGGGTTTGCTCGATGCCCACGCATTTGCCGGCGACCCCATGGCGTTGCCGGTGCTCGCCCACGCAACCGACGCGGTACTGCCTCACTTGCCGGCCGGCCCGCAGACGCGTGTCGAGGCTTGTGCCCTGCCGCACAAGAATATCTCCTACTGTTGGGACGAAACTTACACTCTTCCAGAAAACCTTTACATCGCCTGGCTGCGTAGCGGCGATCCCCGCTATCGAAAGCTGGCCGAGCGCTTCCTGCAAGATAAGGATTACTTCACCCCGCTGTCCGAGGGAGATAACATCCTTCCCGGTCTTCACGCCTACAGCCATCTCAACGCCTTATGTTCCGCGCTGCAGGCTTATCTGGTGGACGGAAGCACCATGCATTTGCGCGCAGCGAAAAACGGGTTCGAGTTCATCCGCACCACCCAGAGCTTCGCCACGGGCGGATGGGGACCGGATGAAAGCTTCCGCAAGCCGGGCAGCGGAGACCTGGGCGAGAGCCTTTCCAAAACTCATGCCAGCTTCGAGACTCCTTGCGGCGCCTACGGGCATTTTAAGGTGGCCCGCTATCTCATGCGCATTACGGGCGACAGCCGCTACGGCGATAGCATGGAGAGCATCTTATACAACACCATACTGGGCGCCAGGCCAATTCTTCCCGATGGCACAAGCTTTTACTACGCCGATTACAATAACTCGGCTACTAAGTTCTATCACCAGGATAAGTGGCCCTGTTGCTCAGGAACCTTTCCTCAAGTCACCGCGGACTACGGCATAAGCTCGTACCTAAGTGCTCCGGACGGCGTATATGTGAACCTTTATGTTCCCTCCAGCTTGCGTTGGAAGCAAAACGGTACTTGGTGTACGCTGGTCCAAAATACGCAATACCCTTACCAGGCCGAGACTTCGATCGCCCTGCAGATGGACAAGCCAGAGACCTTCACCATCTACTTGCGAGTACCCGCATGGGCGGGACCTGCTACGCACTTGGCTGTAAACGGTAAGAGCTCGTCCGTAGCCTTGAAGCCCGGTACATTCGCCCCCGTCCGCCAGACCTGGAAAAACGGCGACCGGATCGAGTTCACCATCGACCGGCCGCTCCGCCTTGCGCCCGTCGACCCACAACATCCCAACCAGGTAGCCGTGATGCAAGGCCCACTCGCGCTCTTTGCGGTAGGGGACATTCCCTCCGATCTGACGCGCAAGAAACTCCTTGCTGCCACGCAGAGCGGAGACGGATGGCAGCTCCCCGCTTCTGCACAGAGCCTGAAGATGCTGGCTTATCCAGCCATTACCGGGGAGACTTATAGGCTTTACCTGCCGGTCACCACTTAGGCTAAGTTCAGGCGCAGACGTCGTCTCCAACTATGTAAGCGGGGAAGTTAGATATGCTGAAGCTATCTCAACTGCAGGTCTGGTTTGTCACCGGAAGCCAGCATCTTTACGGTGAAAAGGCGCTGGCTCAGGTAGCTGCGCATTCGCAGCAGATTGCCGCTTCGCTGAATGCCGACCAATCAATGCCGGTCGGGATTGTCTTCAAGCCGGTGCAGACCACGCCCGAGGAAGTTCGTAGCCTGTGCCGGGAGGCGAATAATGCTTCCAAATGCATCGGGCTTATTCTTTGGATGCACACCTTCTCTCCCGCGAAAATGTGGATCAGCGGATTGAAGTCATTAACCAAGCCGTTTCTTCATCTCCATACGCAGTTCAATCGCGAGCTACCCTGGTCATCCATCGACATGGATTTTATGAACCTCAA
>CAZSUK010000217.1:0-13054 GCA_964609355.1 uncultured Acidobacteriaceae bacterium
CTTCTCCTCAATGTTTATCACGCCCATATGGTTCGGCCGAGGGAGGCTCACGACAGACATCCTAAATTGTTACAAGAACCTCACAAACAAAGCGTCCGGAAATAAAACTTGACAGGTGTACTATCAACATCGGAATGGCGATTCAGGACAAGATCTTTGGCAAACCGCTGGCGACAAGTGAAGAGCGCGCCGAACAGATTGGTGTAGGAGCCGGCATCCCGATTTTCGGGCTGGATGCGCTCACCAGCGCGGCGTATGGCCCCGAAGCCGCGCTCGCCCTGCTGATCCCTTTGGGCATAGCCGGCACGCAGTACCTTCTCCCCATCATCACCGCTATTTTGATCCTGCTGGTGATTGTCTTTTTTAGCTACCGGCAGACCATCGCTGCGTATCCCAGCGGCGGCGGCAGCTACACCGTGGCGACCGAGAACCTTGGCGAACGGGCCGGACTGCTGGCCGCCGCGGCGCTGATGATCGACTACATCCTCACCGCAGCAGTAGGAATCTCGGCCGGCGTGACCGCGATGACCTCTGCGTTGCCCAAGTTTCAACCACACACGCTGGCCCTGTGCCTGTTTATCCTGGCCATCCTGGCGGTTGTGAATCTGCGCGGGGTCAAAGATACGGGCACGGCGTTTATCATCCCCACGTTTCTGTTCATTGGCACCTTGCTGCTAACGATTGCGGTAGGCGTTTTTAAGACATTTGCCGCCGGCGGCCATCCGCTTCCGGTGGACCCGATGCCCAAACCAGTGCCACAAACGGTAGCGTTCTTGGGTCTCTGGATGTTGATGAAGGCATTCTCCAGCGGATGCGCAGCGATGACGGGTGTGGAGGCGGTTTCTAACGGGGTGATGGCCTTCCGGGAGCCGCGCGCAAAGAACGCACAGTACGCGCTCACCATCATCATCGGCATACTGATCGTGCTGTTGTATGGAACGGCATGGCTGACCAAGCATTATCAAATTACGGCGATGGACCCAGACGGATCAGGGTATCAAAGTCTGTTGAGTCTGCTGGTGACCGCTGTGTTTGGCCGGGGATGGTTTTATTTTCTGACCATGGGGAGTGTGCTGCTGGCCCTGGCCCTAAGCGCCAACACAGCGTTTGCGGATTTCCCCCGCCTTACCCGGGCGATCGCGCTGCACGATTATTTGCCGCACGTCTTCATCCTGAAGGGACGGCGGCTGCTGTTCTCGCACGGCGTTTACGCCCTCACCGGCCTGACCGCTGTGATCCTGATCCTGTTCAAGGGTGTCACCGACCGCTTGATTCCCCTTTATGCAATCGGCGCCTTTCTCGCCTTCACCCTTTCCCAGGCAGGCATGGTCATGCACTGGAAGAAGCAGCAGGGCGAACACAAGGGCCGCGCATGGCACATGCTGGTAAACGGTACGGGCGCAGTCGCTACAGGAGCCACGACCATGGTGGTTCTGGCTTCGAAGTTCAGAGCGGGAGCCTGGGTCACCGCGCTGCTGATCCCAACTCTGATCTTGCTTATGTACTCCGTAAAGAAGCACTACACGCGAGTGCAGGGCGAAATCAAAGAAACCCAGCCGATGAGGGTAACCAACCTGGAGCAGCCCCTGGTAGTCATTCCTATGGCAGGCTGGAACCGGATCTCAGAAAAGGCGCTGCGGTTCGGCCTGTTGCTTTCCAAGGAAATCAAGGTTGTCCATGTCCACTCCTCGGATGAAGCGCACGGAATTGATCAGGACTGGGACGACAAGATTCTCGCTCCGATCCGGGAAGCCGGCCTGACAGACCCGGAGCTGGTGACCATCCCTTCGACCTTCCGCTTCATCGTTTCGCCTCTCATGGATTACATCCTGCGACTGGAGTCGGATAACCCGGGAAGGAAGGTTGCGGTCTTATTGCCGGAGCTGGTGGTGAAGCACTGGTGGGAGAACCTGCTGCACAACCAGCGAGTTCAGTTACTGAAGATTCTGCTGTTACTCAAGGGGAATCAGCGCATTGTCGTAGTAAATATCCCCTGGTACTTATAGCCATTGTCGCGTGTACACTCAGGTTTCACACATCCTTCATATACCCGGAACCCCCTATGGGACATGAATCCAAAGGCGTCGGACGAGCATGATTGCTACTGGAACTGTCTTTGGGCCCTATCGAGTGATAGAGAAGATCGGCGCCGGTGGAATGGGTGATGTGTATCGCGCCCTTGATACTCGCCTCGAACGCGACGTTGCTCTGAAGTTGATCTCCGACAGTTTTTTATCGTCAGAGCCTGGCGCGGGCAGTCCATCACCCGCTGGAACTCCACACTCCCGGGTCCACTTGTCCCATGAGCGCTTCCTGCGCGAGGCCCGCGCGGCCGCCACTTTAAATCACCCCAATATTTGCGGTATTCACGATGTGGGCGAGCAGGATGGGCAACCCTACCTAGTGATGGAGCTGCTGCGCGGCGAAACGCTGAAGCAGTACCTCACCCATCAAAAGCTTTCCCCGGCCGAGGTACTTACGCTGGGGCAGCAGGCTGCGAGTGCTCTGGCAGCGGCGCACGCCCGAGGGATCGTGCATCGCGATATCAAACCGGCCAATCTCTTCGTGGTGGATGGCGGCCGGGACCGCAAGCAGCTCAAGATCCTGGATTTTGGTTTAGCCAAGAAGCAGGGCGTCGAAGCCTCGCCTGACTCCCGCTACTTTGACACCAAGACCGATACGGCAACGGCCACCGGGATGATGGATTTGACCACCCCTGGCTCTACGGTCGGCACCGCAGCCTATATGTCTCCGGAGCAAGCCAAGGGCGACCCGTTGGATGCGCGAACCGACCTCTTCAGCCTGGGTAGCGTGCTGTTTGAGATGGCGACCGGGCAGGCACCGTTTGGCGGCCGCAGCACGGCCGAGGTGTTTGCCGCCCTGCTGATGAAGGATCCTCCGCCGGTGAGCAGCCTCAATCCGGCCATGCCGAAGGCTCTTGATCCGGTGGTAGCCAAGCTGTTGGCCAAGGACCGCGACCAGCGCTACCGGAGCGCCGAGGGATTGCTGGCGGCCCTGGAAGCCATTCCCAGCTCTGATTCGAGTCGCTCTGCGGTTGCCGTTCCGGCTCCCCTAGCTGAACCGCTTCGACTGCCGGAAGTTGACCGGCGCCGCCCGCGTAATCGAATCATCGCTGTGGGCGCTTTGCTGCTGGTAGCCGTCGCGGCCGGAGCTTTTTTGTTCCGCAATCACCCCGGAACCACGGCTGTCCCCGGACCCAGCACGGAGGTGGCGGCGCCTGGCGGAGCGGCGACGGGCAAGCCGGCAACCTCAAAGGACAGCATCATCGTCGCTGACTTCATCAACAAGACCGGAGATACCGTATTTGACACCACGCTGAACCAGGCGCTCCGGGTGCAGCTTGCCCAGTCTCCGGTGCTCGACATTATCAGCCAGCAGCACCTTCGCCAGAGTCTTCAGTTCCTTGGCCGCAAGCAGGACGAGACCATTACCCCGCAAATTGCCCGGGAAATCGGCGAACGGGAAGGGGTCAAGGCTATCCTGACCGGCAGCATCGCTCCACTCGGCAAAGCCTTCGTCCTCACTCTGGACGCCCAAAATACAGCGAATGGCGACGATATTGCCAGCGCAGAGGCGACCGCGCCCGACAAGGAACACGTCCTCGAAGCACTCAACCAGGTTACGGCCACGATGCGTGGCAAACTCGGGGAAAGTCTTTCCAGTATCCAGCGGCTCAATGCCCCGTTTGGCCAAGCTACGACACCGTCGCTCGAAGCCTTCCGCGCCTATGCTTTGGGCGACGAGGCGCATCAAAAGGGCAACGATATTCCCGAAGCATATGACCATTACAAACGCGCCCTGGAACTAGACCCCAAGCTAGCGATGGCGTGGGCCCGTCTCGGCGTGCTCAAGCTGAACACTGGTGCGATTACCGAGGCCGCGCAAAACTTCACCCGCGCCTACCAGCTGAGTGACAATGTCAGCGAGCGAGAGAAACTCTACATCGCCGGCCATTACTATTCCACGGTTGTGGGCGATCAAAACAAGAGCATCGAGACGCTGCAGGTCGCCACCCAGGAATATCCGCTCGACGCCTCTAACTTCATTAATCTCGGTGTCTCCTACTCCGCCATCGGCGAGCTGGAGAAGAGCGAGGCGGCCAATCGGGGGGCGCTGGCGCTGCAGCCGGAAAATGCCATCGCACTGGAAAACGAAATTGGGGGAGCAACCCAGCTCGGCCTGCCGGCGGAGAAGTATATTGCGGAAGCCAAGCGTCTGGGCCTCAACGGGACATCCCTGTTCGGGATTGAAGCCGCGTATTATGCCACCCACTCTGACTGGGACAACGTGCATAAAATCCTCGCCGACACAGCCGGACGACCGGACCAGGTCTTTATTGTTGCCTGGTGGGGGAGTTTCCTTCCCCAGCTCGGCCAATTTCAGCTCGCGCACACCACCCTTCTGCACGCCGCCGAGCAAGCAGCGAGCGCCAAGGAGGAGGACGCCCAGGCCGGCGCTCTGCTCAACGCCGCCTACGCTGGCTGGATGGTCGATCGATGCTCCGATCCCGAGCAAACTGTCAAAAACGCATTGAAATTGGACAAGGGCAAGGTCACCCTCATCTACGCCGCCGTGACGCTGGCTCTTTGCAATCAGGAGAAGCACGCGAACCAGATGCTCTCGGACCTCGAAAAGCATTATCCGGAAGACACGCTGGTTCAGGGGCTATACGCGCCGCAGGCCCACGGCTGGCTGTCGCTCAAGGCGGGTGACGCGCAGCATGCTTTAGCTCTGCTGGAGCGGGTTCGAGCCCACGATAGTGTTTCTTTTGCGCCGTATATGAGAGGTCTTGCTTACCTGCAGCTGAAAGACGCGCGCAATGCCATCGCGTCGTTCCAGGATGCGACGCGCCAGAAAGGCGTTGCGTATAGCTCGGGCAGTCCGTATGCCTTGTCGTTTCTCGGGCTGGGCCGCGCCTACGCCATGGCGGGGAATAAGCCAGACGCAAAAAAGGCTTACGATGTCTTCTTTACCGAGTGGAAGAATGCCGACTCCGACCTGCCGGTCATCGCTGAGGCGAAGAAGGAATACGCTCAGCTCTAGTTCCGCCGCTTCTTAACAGCCTCTCTGAATACCATGAAACGAAATGAGCGTTGGCTGCACTGCTTGCCCCGGTCACAATGACCGAGCGTCCCTCTATAGATATCAACACCGGCACTCCTTTAAAGAACAGTATTATTCGCAGCTGGTTTGTATTCTGAAACGAACTTAACAGTGCTTACACTATTCTCGTGATGTTTAAGCGAAATCCAAAATCAGATAAAAGGCAGGAGATTGCAGGCATGAGTGGAAGAAGATTTCTGTATCACGCGCACGGTTCCGCCATTGCGGGAACCATCACTCAGCCATTCAAGGCCGACATCGATACGAGCGCGGCAACTTCTCTCCCCATCATTGGCGGCTTTGCTTCCGCAAAAAGCGGTGCTTACCAACTAAAGGACGTCATATCGTACAGCTCGGCTCACACCTATGTGTCGGGTATCCAGACAGACGACGGGGCACACAATACCGTAGTAACTTGCGTCGTTGAAGGTTTGAATATTCTTCACATGATTACGGCGGATGCCATTATCGGCAGGGTCTCCGCGAAGAACAAGGATGGCGAGCCGTCGGAGATCATCCCGTTTGGTAGCTCCTTTGAGAACCTCAAGATTGCGGGGCAGCCGGTGGAGGTGGATCTTGACCACGATCTCTTTTTGCAGCATCCGACGCATGCCGCCCTGTCGGATCACTATGAATCAGCGGGCAAACGCAACAAAGGTGGGAAAGGCACGACGACGGCAAAAGCCAGATACCAATGGGGCGCCTCGAATGAAGAAATACCGCCGGCTCTTGCAAAAGGCATGATGATGGATCCGGCGGTTGGGTGGAGCAAATCCAATGGAGTGCTGCACACCAGCATGGTAAAACAGGTTCGGGCGGTAGGGACTGGAAACCCTGCAGCGGAGCTTCCATACGCTTACGCGATCCATATCCCGCACGTGGGAAATCTCTACCTCGGGGAGATCTTTGCGTCGTCAGATATCAAGCGCCTCACCATGCTTCGACTCGAACTGGGGAGCCCGTTTGCTGGCATGGTGGCGGCTTCGGAACCCGCGGGGGGCAACGGCAACCTTTTTCCATAGGCTGCGGGTCGGGGTTTCCTTTGGTATCCTCCTCTGTCTAGGGTGTAAGGCACACGCTCCTTCCAACCTGATTAGTTCGTATCAGGGGGCTGAGAGCAGCTTTGGGCGTGGCGATTTAAAAAATGCTTTGGGGAGCGTAGACGAGGGTCTACGCGTAGGCGGACATGGTGACCCGAACTCATTTTGGCGCCTTCAGTTGTTGAAGTCCGAGATCCTGATATGGCAGGGTCGGAACAAGGATGCCCTCGCGGTGCTCACGGTTGGGAATGTCCCCGAACCAAGCGATGCGGTGCTCTTAGCACGGAAGAGCGTATTCCTAGGATTTGCCGAAAGCAACCTTCAACAGCTTGAGCTGGCCGATCGAAGTTTTAAGGCAGCTGAAAGAATGAGCGGAGCTGAATCACCCGAGGTTATGGTTGATTTGCTTCTTGGCGAAGGGAAGCTCGCGCTCCTCCGTCATGATCCCGTCAAATCCGAATTGCTTTTCAGACGTGCGCTGGCCATCGCTACGGATAACCACGAATTATTCCTGAGCAGCCAAGCACTTGGAAACCTGGGCGTGTTGCAGATGCAGCATGCCCACTATGCTGATGCCGCAGATCTGTTTAACGCGGCTTTGACTGCGGCCCAGAGGGTAGGCGCCCATGGAGCTGCGGTGAGGCTGACTGTCAATTTGGGGTTGGCCTACAGACGGATGGGGGACCTTGACCGAGCGTCTGAGCTCTTTGAGGAATCAGAAAAGAGTTCGGAGCGGCTCGGAATGATAATCGATCAGACAACGGCAGTCTTGAACATCGGCGTGATTCAGTTCGTCCAGCATCAATTTTCGAATGCGGAGCGAAATTACCAGCAAGCTTTGCAGTTGGCCCGACAGGAGGACAACCAGCAGTATGCGATTTTGTCTTTAAATGATCTTGCGGGGGTTGCAATTGAAGAAGGTGACTTAGACCTCGCAGAGAAGTACAACAAAGAGGCGCTTCTGCTGGAGCACTCCATAGGTGATCACGATACAGAACTCTACTCGCTGATAAACGAAGCAGATATATCCTTCCGGAAACAGGACCGTGGTACAGCCGGACGCCTGTTGCAGCTGGTCGTTCACGATCGTAGTACAGGTTTTGTCGTACGGGCCTGGGCTTTGTCGGTACAAGCAAGGATGGACGCGCAACTAAACGAGCTCGAAGCTGCTGAGAAGCATTATGCGGCGGCGATAGCGTCGCTCGAAGAGGGACGCAAATCGCTTGGCCGTGAGGAACTTGAGCTTTCATATCCGACCAATGCAAAAAGAATCTACGACGATTACATCGATTTCTTGGTCGCACATAATATGCCCAATGAGGCTTTCCGCGTTGCAGAGTTGCAGAGAGCGCGCACACTCACCGATGGGCTGGGCTTGAATGACTCAAATTCCCAGACATTCAATGTGGCCGAAGCCGAACGCGCCGCGTTGCGGCTGAGGCACCCTATCCTTTCGTACTGGATCGGCACCAAAGCCAGCTACCTGTGGATTGTGCTGCCTGATCATACGCAATTATTTGTGCTGCCCGGCGAGGACCGAATTCGGCCGCTTGTGGAGCGATACCGTGCTCATCTGGTTGGGGCGTTTGGCGGCGACGATCTGGCCGATGCGGACGGGGCACAACTCTACCAAATCCTGATTGGACCCGTGGAACGCTGGATCAAACCGCAATCAGAAGTGACCATCATTGCCGATGGCCCCCTTTGCGGGTTGAACTTCGAAACCTTAGTGGTGAAAGCGCCGGTGCCGCACTACTGGATCGAAGACGTCTCCATCACCAGCGCCAGCTCTGCCTTCCTGCTTGCGGTGGGGAGTCACGCAAGGGCTCTACACCCGACAGCGGCGCCGCGGCACTTGCTTCTGATCGGTAATCCTGAATCGCCTCCTAACTATTCTCCTCTTTCGTATGCCGGGGAAGAGATAAGCCTGATCAGTGAGCACTTCAGCAAAGACCAGGAAACGGTCCTCTCCGGAAAAGAGGCTACGCCGGCGGCTTACTTCAAGGCGGAGCCGGCCCACTATGGGCTGATCCATTTTGTGGCTCATGGCACGGCGAGCCGCATCAGCCCGCTCGATTCAGCCGTGGTTCTTTCGCGAGACGGCTCCTCCTACAATCTCTATGCGCGCGATATTGCGGCCAATCGGCTGCAGGCGGATCTCGTGACTATCTCCGCCTGCGATAGCGCCGGGAGCAGGATCTATTCCTCAGAGGGATTGGTGGGGCTTTCCTGGGCGTTTCTGCGCGCCGGCGCCCGGCGGGTCATCGCTTCGCTTTGGGAGGTGAACGATGCCTCCACCCCAAAGCTGATGGATCACCTGTATTCAGCGATCACCGCGGGAGAAGAACCGGCCGTCGCGTTGCGAAACGCGAAGCTTTCGCTTCTGCATTCCCAGTCGGTGTATCAACGGCCCTTTTATTGGGCTCCGTTTGTGCTCTATGAGGGAAGTTGAGCAATCATAAATGTTTTATAATGAAACATTTGCAGTCGCGAGTGAAACGCTCGAGGGCCGGGAGACACTACTCTACGAAAGGAAAAGGAACTTATGGATCATGCGCAGGCAATTCAAACGCAGGCAGCGGAAAAATATTTGCTTGGGGAATATTCCGCTGCCGAGCAGGACGAATTTGCCGAGCATTTTTTTGACTGCGAGGAATGCGCAACGGACGTACGCCTTACTGCATTGTTTATGGATACCGCCAAGAGGGTCATGGCGGCCGACCTCGGAGATAAGCCGCAACTTACGGTCAAAAAATCTTCCAGCGGTTGGCAACCCGCATGGTACGCAGTCGCGGCGTCGATTGCCCTGCTGGCGGTCATTCTGTATCAAAACGTAGTAACGATCCCGAAACTTCGCAGCTTTGCTGCCCCTCAAGCGCTCGAATATTTTTCCATCGTCGGTATGGGTTCTCGGAGTAGCGCTCAAACCGTCCTTACTCCGATCCATCAGAAGCCATTCATTTTGCTACTCGATGTACCGCCGCACGAGAACATTTATGAATATCGTTGTGAGATTTCTGGGGCCACTGGGAACAAGGTGCTATCCATCGATGTTCCAGAAGCGCTGGCAAACAAAACCGTCCCGTTGTTGATCCCTGCTTCAGCACTTCTCCCGGGGAACTATACATTGACGATCTCAGGCCGATCCAAACAAGAGGCGTCTTACACTCAATTTGAAAAATACCCGATCCAGGTGATGTAAGCCTTTTGGGGGAGCCGGAGTCATCTAGGAACCTGCTCTGCGGGCTATGGGCCACTGCCAACGGGGAAAAAAACCTCCGTCTTCGTGAGTAGCTGGTGTTGCTCTTGAAACGAACAGTGTGCAAGGGCGAAAAGAAAAACGACAGTGAAGGTCCCCCCGCCACAGACACTCAAGGCGCACTGAACGCCTCTTCCACCACGCGCATGTGCCGATCCCGCTCCTATCGACGATATTTAGGCGGTTATACTTGACCGAAAGCGCGCGGCTGCAACACACGCTTGGCTGTGCATGGACGGCCTGATGCGGAACCTATTTCAAGAATTGCGCTATGCACTGCGGCAGTTGCGCAGGTCGCCGGGATTCACGCTGACCGCGGTCCTTACACTGGCATTTGGCATCGGCGCGACCACCGCCATCTTCTCCATTGTGGAGGGCGTGCTGTTGCGGCCCTTGCCGTTTCCCAATCAGTCCAGGTTGGTGGTGCTCGCCGATATCATCGAGGGAGTCAACTATGACGGCGACACCCCGGGTGTCACAGCGCCTGGGCTCCGCGTCTATATGCGCGACACCACTGCCTTTGCCGGCCTCGGCGGTTATCAGCCATCCACCTACGAGCTTTCGGGCGTAGGCGATCCCCTGCAAATCGACGCAGCGCGGCTCACTGCCGGTATCTTCCCCGTCCTCGGAGTCTCGCCGTTGATGGGTCGCGCCTTTACCCAACAGGAAGACGATTCAAATGTGCCGGTAACTGTGCTCAGCTACCAGATGTGGCAAAGCCGCTTCCATGGCGATGCAAACATACTCGGCCAGAAGATCCTGCTCGACCGCAGGCCCTACGAGATCGTCGGCGTGATGCCGCGTGACTTCGAGTTCCCCCTGGTTCCGGGGCGGTTGAACCGCAGTGAACTTTGGATTCCAATGAGCCTGACCCCGGATGAACTCCAGGGCACGGGTGGCTGGAGTTTTTACCTGGTGGGACGATTGAAGCCGGGCGTGACCCCCGCGCAAGCGCAGCAGGATGCTGCCGGAGCGGCGCGGGAGATCATGCGCAACTTTCCGCCTGCCCTATCCAGGCGCCGCATCCATCCGCTTGTCGAACGTCTCGACGAAGCCACGGTGGCGCAAGCCCGGCCGCTGATACGCACGCTCTTCTTCTCAGTGATAGTTGTGCTGTTCATCGCCTGTGCCAATTTAGCGGGGTTACTGCTGGTGGGGGTGGTTCGTCGCCGCCGCGAGACTGCCGTGCGCCTGGCGCTGGGCGCGAGCGGAGCAGCGGTTTTCGGTCAATCCCTGATCCAGGTCTTACTGCTCAGCATCGGAGGTGGGCTCATGGGGTTGGGTCTGGCCTGGGTCGCACTCCGTGCAGGCATCAGCTTTCTTCCTGAAACACTGCCACGAGTGAGCTCCATTGGTCTTGATTGGGCGGTTGTGGCCTTCGCGCTTGGATTGGCACTGCTGACCGGCTGCCTATGCGGCCTGATCCCAGCCTTAGCTGCCATGAGCACTACCGTCAACGACACGCTGAAAGAAGGCGGCCGTACCGGCAGCGCCGGCGGTGGCCACGCGCGCCTGCGTTCAGCTCTGGTGATCGGGGAACTGGCGGTGGCCCTGGTGCTGCTGACCGCCTCCGGCCTCTTGTTGCGCAGCTTCGAGAAGATGCGCTCCGTTGACCTGGGTTTGCGCACCGATCACATGCTGGCGGCACACTATGACCTGCCACAGCAGAAATACAACACACAGACCGCCATAGACGGATTCAATTCGCTGCTGCGCACCCGGCTGGAGCAAATCCCCGGAGTGCAGGCGGTGGGAGTCACTACACTGCTGCCAATCTCCGGCCAGGCCGTTCGCACCACCTTCACTCCCGAGGGATATATCCCGTTCAAAGACGCCGGCCTGAACCTCGTCTGGGCATCCCAGGTGATGGGCAACTACTTCCGCGCCGCAGGCATTCCCCTCATTCGGGGGCGCGACTTTACCCCGGCCGACGGCGCAGACGCCCGGCTTGTGGTCATCATCAACCGAACGCTGGCAGAGCGCTACTGGCCGGGCCAGGACCCCATCGGCAAACGTCTGCACCGGGGACCCACGGAGGCAACGACGCTACCCTGGGTGACCGTTGTGGGAGAGATCGGCGACGTCAAAGAGCTTGCGGCTGATGTGCCCACGATGAGCCAGGTGTACTTTCCCGTCAGCCAAGGCAAAGCCGATCTTGGCTCATTCGCGACCGCCGGCATGCTGTTTGGCAGCGCAGGCACGATCGTGTTGCGCAGCCAGGAGCCGCCGGAACAAGGGGCGGGCGCGTTGCGCGCCGCCGTCCGTTCCATCGATGCTCAACTTCCGCTCACCCAGCTGGAGTCTATGGAGCGGGTCGTCGACGAGAGCCAGGCTTCGCGCCGGTTCAACACCGCGCTCATCTCCAGCTTTGCCGGCGCAGCGGTACTGCTGGCGCTGCTTGGTATCTACAGCGTCATGGCCTATTCCGCAGCGCAACGCACGCAGGAAATGGCTATCCGTATGGCGCTCGGCTCGCAGCGATCTGGTGTGATGCGGCTGATCCTGGTTTCGAGCGCCAGGCTAGGGTTGCTCGGTTGCGGGATCGGAGTCTTGGCCGCCGTATTTGCCACCCGCTTGATACGCTCGCTGCTTTTTGAAGTGGATCCACTCGATCCAACCGTCATTGTGTTGGCAGCGCTGGTGATTTTTTTGCTCACTCTTGCGGCATCGGCCATTCCGGCCTACCGCGCCAGCGTCATTGAGCCTACGGAGGCCCTGCGGGCAGAATAGAGCGTCCATCCGAGTCCGGTTGCCGACAGGTCGTTGCTAAGCAAATCTGCCGGCGAACCACTGCAGGATATGGACTGCCACCAGGGGTGGTGGTTAGACCTCTGCATTGCGACTCAGTTGCTGCACCATAATCGGACAGGTCCGCATTAGCCGTTCTCAGCAGCATGGGGCGTCCGAGGCAGGAGCCGGCGAAAGCTCTCAGGATGGATCCGAAAATGGCGAGGCCCAAATCGACCCGTCTCTGATGAGGAACCGTCATAGCAGGTGATTGAGAAAGCGGGACTTCCGGCCCTTTGTCCGAACTCAACCAAAACCTTACGGTTGAGCAGCGTAGAAATGTTGTGATCTGAGGAAACCCGATCACCTGCCTTCAGCGTCACATAAGCCAAGTCTCGATGTCTTGAGACGGGGCGTGATTCCTGAAGGCGAGGAGGGCTAGTATGAGCGGCGCAAAGAAATGTGCACACCCAGCTTGTAACTGTATGGCACCGGATAAGCAAAAGTACTGTAGCCAAATTTGCCAGGACTCAAAAAACGTGACGGCGCTCGCGTGTCATTGTGACCATCCGGGTTGCCGTGGATGAAGCATTGAGCGACTAGTCTTTGCGCTCATTACGCTTGTATATCGATGCTGGCTGCCATCGGTGCCTAGCCGATGTGAGGTTTTGCCTCGTAGGCTAGGCCTTTGACTGCAAGCTGCGTTTCGCGAATCATCAGAACACAGCCGCATACCAACGCGATGACTGCGGATGCTCCACACGCGACGCCGATTCCAGCTGCGATCTGGAATGCCGACGGCCAGCCGTAATACACCACGATGGAACCGGCGATCGAGATGAGTGCCGAACTCGCGAACAGTCCGAGACCCAGGTAAAAGCAGCGAAGCGCTCGTAACAACAGT
>CAZSUK010000218.1:0-14856 GCA_964609355.1 uncultured Acidobacteriaceae bacterium
CTACTTGGCCAGCTTCACCAGCTACTACACCTTCTACCTGATCACCCGCTTTCATATTGGGGTACGGAATTCGCAGATACACTTGTTTGCCTTCCTGGGAGCGGTTGCTGCCGGAACATTGATTGGGGGACCGATCGGGGATCGAATCGGCCGCAAGACGGTGATTTGGTGCTCCATTCTCGGTGCGTTGCCACTCACCCTGCTGCTTCCTTACGCGAACCTTTTTTGGACTGGGGTATTGACCGTGATCGTCGGCCTAGTGTTGGCCTCGGCCTTTCCCGCGATCCTGGTTTATGCGCAGGAGCTTGTGCCCGGACGGGTTGGGATGATCTCTGGCCTCTTTTTTGGGTTCGCGTTCGGGATGGGCGGCATCGGCGCCGCGATACTGGGCAGAATCGCCGACGCCACGAGCATTCTCTTTGTTTACAAGATCTGTGCGTGGCTTCCTGCAATCGGATTGCTGGCAGGGTTTTTGCCGAATACCCGGCGCCACGCTAGCGAATTCGATCTCATTTCCGACTAGCACAAGCTCTGCATATTGAGTGGAACACCCAGGTCTCAAAAGCGAGACCTGGGCGACCCACTCAAAGCTGGACGTGCAACTTTTTACTTTCCGAGATCTTCAAATCTTGCGTTCTGGATTGGGTACCGTTTCCAGTCCTTGTAGTCGAAGTGCCACCACTCGTCTGGATTTACCAGGAATCCTTGTTTTTCCATTGCGTGGCGCAGAAGCGCGCGACGAGCACGCTCTTCAGCGGTGCCCCCTGGGTAATCCGCATAGGCTCGCTTGGTCATCTCGTCGTATCCGCTGGGCATTTCAACTTCTTTGCCAGTCTGCAGATCATAAAGAGACAAGTCCACGGCGCATCCGCGATTATGATTAGAGCCTTGCGCTGGATTGGCGACAAAAATCTTCTTGTCGTCCGGTGTAGCTGTCCAGAAAATTTCCGTTACGTACCACGGCCTATAACCGTCATGGATGATCAGTCCATAGCCCTGGGCATGAAGCTCGCGATTAGCACGGACCAGCGCTTCCGCAGCCGGTCGTTGGAGAAACGCCCGCGCCTGCGTGTACAGGGGAGTTCCCAGGAAATTGTTCGTCGTAGCATAGCGGATGTCGAGCTTGATGGTGGGGTCAAGCTTGACCAGTTCCACCAGATCGGGCGCAAGGAACGTTCCCTGCTCCCGGGGCGGCGACTCTTTGAGCGCCTCAGCCCGCAGCTCCTCGACCGGACGCAACGGTGTAATCCTGAAGCTGACCTGTTGTGCATTGCCGATTTGTAACAGTAAAAGAACACACCACACACGACTGATCCGTACCATGTTGCCTCGATTCGGCTAAGGTTTTTGAACTGGTTCGTCGATCTTCACGTATTGGTCTCCCTTAACGTCTTTCAAGGTCTGCACAATACCACTGGGCCAACGAATCTCGACAGACTGCGCAGTGGCGGCCGCGCCCAGGCCGAAGTGGAGACGCTTGTCACTCGAAGAGAGATAACTGCTGCAGGTGGTCACGGTGGCCCATCGCGATCCATTCGCGGTTGTGACCTTCACCACCGCTCCGATCGCATCGCGGTTGCTCTTATGACCGGTAAGGCTGAGTCCGAGCCAATGGTTGCCGGTTTTGGTGTGGTTCATGAGGATATGCGCGGGACCGCCGTTTTCGGTAACAACGGCGTCCATCAGCCCGTCATTGTTGATATCTCCCGTAGCCATGCCGCGGCCTACCCAGCGTTTGCTAAACACGTCACCCGAGATGGATGAAACATCGACAAACCTCTTGCCCTCGATATTCCGGGCCAGCAACATAGGCTCACGGTAGTGCAATTGCGGAGAAATCGCTTCAATGGTGTCAAGGTCGTGGCCCTGCGCAATCAGGACGTCCTTCCACCCGTCGTTATCGTAGTCAAGAAAGCGCACCCCCCAGCCGGAATGCAGTTGGGTCATGCGGCCCACTCCGGCAGCGTACGTGGCATAAGTAAAACTGCCGTCCCCCGCATTCTGATAGAGGGCGTACTTCTGGTTAGCCAGATCATCGATGATGAGGTCGGGCAAGCCGTCGTTGTTATAGTCGGCGGCATCCATGCCCATACCGGCAAAGGTGCGGCCTTCACTATCGACAGCGGTTCCTGCCTGCAGCCCGACCTCTTCAAAGGTGCCGTCCCCTTTGTTATGGAAAAGAAACTCGACCATGGAGTCATTGGCGACAAAGATGTCCATATGGCCGTCGTTATCGAAGTCGCCGATCGCAATGCCAAGAGCCTTGGCCGGCTTGTCGAGGCCGAGTTTTTGTGCTTCTTCGGTGAACGTTCCGTTCCCGTTGTTGTGATAAACGAGCATCGAGATGGGCGAAAAGACATCGGGATGACAAAAGCTGCGGAAGCCTTCGCGATGCTCTCCACACCAGCGATCATCCCAGTCCCATTGGATATAACGCAGCACAACCAGATCCAGGAACCCGTCTCCATCGAGATCGACCCAGGCGGCAGAGGTGGACCAGCCACTGCCCGCGACGCCCGCTTTCTGGGTAACATCGCTGAACGTTCCGTTGCCGTTATTGTGGTAGAGCTTATTGCCGCCATACGCAGTTACGTAGAGGTCTTCACGGCCATCGTTGTCGTAATCGCCGGCGGCTGCGCCAAAGCCATAGCCCACACCCTGCAGGCCGGCCTTTTCGGTGACATCTTCAAAGGTTCCGTCCGCTTTCTGATGATAAAGACGGTTCCAATCCTGTGGACCGGTCTTTTGTGGAATTGTCCCCTTGGGCGTGGGATCGGTGAAAGGGGCCCCGTTAACCAGGAAAATATCGAGCAACCCATCGTTGTCATAATCGAACAACGCGGTCCCGGAACCCATGGTCTCGATGAGGTATTTCCTCGAAGTGTGCGGAGCCTGGTGCAGAAATTGAACGCCGGCAGTGGAAGTGACTTCCACAAAGTTGCCCGCAACAAGTTCGGTCGCCGGAGCTTGCGCGAAGACAAAAGATGAAAGGAACAGGACGGCGATCAGGTTGAATCCAAACCGTTCAGAGGCCGCCATCTACAGTATTCCCATTTGCTTTGGGCCCCGAGGTCTCGTGGCGAAGATTTCCACGGTGCTTCCTGTATACCCGCTATTTTCAAATGCCAGAGCTTTACCTGTTACCTATGTTACCCCTCGTGAGGCGCCACCCTGAGAGCTCGCATCACTCTTCGCGTAGCAAGATCAAAGGATCGGCTCCGAGGGCGCGTTGTGCCGGAACCCACGCCGCCACAAGTCCCACAAGCAGCATCGCCAAAATGACTCCCCCGAGCACCACCGGGTCGCGCGGTGTGGCTTGGTAGACAATGAACGACAGCAGCCTGGTAGCCGCCAATCCGAGAATAAGTCCTGTCGTGGAACCGAACGCCAGCAAGCGGAACACGCGCCCCAACGCCGCCAGCAACACCTGCTTTCGCTGCGCGCCCATCGCAATACGAATCCCTAGTTCCCGCAGGCGTTTGCTCACAGAGTACGCCGCCATGCCAAAAATGCCCGTAATCGCCAGCATCGCGCCCAGCCCGCCAAGCACTCCAAGCGCCATCGAAGCTGCACGCGCTGCAAACAGCGCAGTACTCAGTTCTTTCTCCCACGTGTCAATCGTGAAAGGCAACCCAGGGTCCAGCCCGTGCAGTGTACTCGCTAGCGCCGGCCCCAGATGCGGACCGCGGTTCGACCTCACGATCAGCCAAATATCGACTTTCCCCGATTGCAGGATGGGAAGGAACATCGCCGGTTGGCGGTCTTCGCTCAGCGTCTTGTACTTTCCGTCCTCAACCACGCCTACCACCTGAACGCGCTTTCCTCCCCAAATCTTGAAAAAACTGCCGATGGACTTTGCCTCAGAGCCAAAGACCTTGCGTGCAAACTCCTGGTTCACCACGGCCACGCCGGGTGCGTTTTCATTGTCATGCCAGGTGAAAGTCCGTCCCATCAGCACGGTGGTTTTTGCTGCCTCAAAATACCCCGGTGAAACGCCGTAATCCATGGGCTCGGCTAACGCGTTGGCCAACTTGTAGTCCGTCGTGCTATCGGAAAAGACGGTTGAGTTGCTCCAGCCCAAATTCAGCGGAACCCGGCTTGCGTATGCCGCCGCCGTCACCCCTGGAATCTTCTGCACCGCATCCAGCATGCGCCTCTGCATCACAGCAACGTGCTCATCTCTGTAGCCAGCCATATATAAATCGGCATTCACCTGCATTGCATTTTGCGGGACGAAGCCGAAGCTACTATGCAATGACCGCACCATACCGCGCACCGCCACCAAGGACGAGGTCACCAGCACACCGCAGATGGCGATCTGGCCACCTAGCAGCAGATCGCGCAACGTGAGACGCCGCGGTGAGCCTGCCAACCCGGTCGCATAAGCTTTCATGCCCTGATAAGGATCGGTCTTGAGCACCTGACGCACGGGAACGATGCCAAAGAGAAGTCAGCTAACCAATGCCAGTAGCAACGCCACCATGTAAGTGCGCGTGTCCGGATCAACCGTCACGTTGATGGGAATATTAGCAATGGGCTGCCACGCACTTAGCCAATGCAGCAGCGGTACGCATCCAGCCAGCCCCAGCGCGCCTCCGGCCATCGAAACCAACGATGCTTCTATGAGCAGTTGGCGCAGAATCCGCCTGCGGCTGGAACCGAAGGCTAGCCGCAGAGCAAGCTCTCGCGAGCGGTCCGCGGCGCGAGCGGAAAACAGGCCGCCCAGAGTGGCGCACGCCGCCGACAGAATCAGCCCGGTCAGGAGCATCATGCCAGCTATAAACGCATGTACCGGACCGCCTAGCATATCTCCTAATAGGCCAGGGCGTGCGAGGGCAAAGCTTATGCCCTCGTCTTCTTTGGGATATGCCTTGGCCAGAGATGCGGCAATCGAATTGAGGTCCTCTGTAGCCTGCTTGGGAGTCACGCTGCTGCGGAGATGTCCCACCAGCCACATACCCCGAGCTCCGCGAGAGTCCAGATCGCTCCCTCCCTCAATCTGCGGTTCATTTACCAGGGGGGCCCAGAGATCGGGCGCGAAAAATAGCTCCGTACCGCGAAACTGCGGCGGTGCCACGCCAAGGATCGTATAGGAATACTTGTTCAGTCGAACTACCCGCCCGGCCACGCTGCGATCGCCTTGGAAATGACTTTTCCAATAGGCGTAGCTCAGCACAATATAAGGGGCGCTATCAGGACCATGCTCATCCGAGCTGTGGAAGAAGCGACCAAGATATGGCTGTATTCCCAATTCATCGAAGTAATTTCCGCTTGCCTCATAGAGCCAGATTGACGAGGGATTGCCATTGATGTCCAGGCCGGCCGGGGCCATTTCGTAGGCGATCAGCCCATTGAAGCTTCGGTTGCGGTCGCGGAGATCGAGATAGTCGAGATATGAATTCGATGGAGCGCGATCCTTTCCGCGCTCGATCATGTAGAGATTCTGTCCCTGCGGCACATTCACAGGTCGAAGGACCAGTGCATTCAGAATGCTGAATACCACCGCATTCGCCCCGATAGCCAGTGCCAGAGTCACCACGGCCACAGCCGAAAAGCCGGGCGATTTGCGAAGTATGCGGAGCCCGAAACGTAAATCCTGGGCAAGAGTTTCAACGAGAGTTACACCGCGCGCCTCTCTGCAGTCCTCTTTAATTTGATCGACGCCCCCAAAATCCAGGCGAGTGCGTCGCGTGGCCTCCTCACGCGTCAGGCCTGACTCTATGTACTTCTCCACCTGATTTTCGAGATGAAACCTGAGTTCCTCATCGAGCTCGACCTCCACGGCAGTGCGGCGGAACAGAGAGCGAAGACGGATGAGCAGATCACTGAACATAACGCGCCCTCCTAGACCGCCCCCAGGACCTGGGCCACGGCCGCAGTCAGTTTCTTCCAGGCATCCTTCTCTACTTCAAGTTGCCGATGCCCGTTTTTTGTAAGTTCGTAGTATTTTGCGCGCCGGTTATTCTCCGAAGTTCCCCAGCGCGCCTTTATCCAGCCCCGGCGCTCGAGGCGATGCAGGGCTGGATAAAGTGAACCCTGCTGTATCTGGAGAACGTCACTGGACAGCTGTTGGACCCGCTCCGATACAGCCCACCCATGTTGAGGTCCGAGCGCAAGCGTTCGCAGGACGAGGAGATCGAGAGTGCCTTGTGGAAGGTCAATTCGTGGGGTCGGCAATGAGCTCCCCTTTCACTTCTACACGTAAACTTATACTGCTTCTTGTAGAAGTGCAAGGGGACTCGGCCGGATCAATGCCGCAACGCCAGTAGGCCTAACCGTGATGCAGTTGATCGGTTAGATTGCAGAGTTCGCAAACTCAAGCCATGCCGAGCTTCGCGGAAGCCATGGCCGTACCCTCCACACGCGAGGCAATCTTCTTGAAAGCGATCTCCCGGGCGATATCCGGTGAGCCATGCTTAGGTTTGACATCAACGCTAAAAGGAGAAAATCCGCAGTCGTCGGTTGAGCCCAGCCGTTCCCTGGGAATGTATTTCGAAGCCAGAAGAAGATCATTGCGCACTTCCTGCGGCGTTTCCACCCTGGGATTGAGCGGGTTGATGACTCCAATAAAGCACGTCTGAGCCACGCCGTTCGCATCGTCGCGGCTGTATTTTCCGCATAGTTTGTAGACCTGCTCCTTGTCTTTTTCGCTGGCCATCTGCATCAGGAAGTAACCGGCGTTCATTTGGAACAGGCTGGGCAACAGCTCCGCGTAATCCACCTCTGCGCTGTGGGTCGCATCGCAGTCTCCACCCGGGCAGGTATGGATGCCGATGTTCTTCCGCTCCTCGGCGCTAAAGCGATTGAGGACGCAGTTGTTCAGCTCAAGGAAATGCGAGAGCATGGCACGGCCGGTCCAGGGATTCCTGGAATCGTTCTTCAAGGCCAGCCGCCCCTCGGTAAAATCGATGGAAACCCGCTTGGCTCCAGCGGCAAAGCACTGACGAATATCCTTTTCGCATTCCCTGCACAAGTCTTCCAGAAACTGATCCCTCGGGTAGCCAGGGACCTCGCCGTCCAGTGGATAGAGTAGCGCTAGCATGGAGGGCGCGATGACCGCTTGCTTTAACGGCTTCTTTGCCATGCCCATGGCGCGCTTCACGAACTCGGCGGCGTAGGTTTTGTATCGGAACGGGCCGCCCGTGAGCCGCGGGAGCTGGCGATGGTGCCCATCCGTGAAAATCGCAAAGTACTGACCGTCGCCCGCCAGATTCTCACCCAACCCGGTACCGGCAAGCGTGTCAGTCATCGGATAGGTAGCGAAACTGGAGGCGCGCTGCTCGCCGTCGGAAACGACAGGAGATCCAGTCGCTTCCATATTTTGGATGGAGTCGAGGCAGGCAGCATCCTGTTCTCTCGACAGTTGACCCCGTGTGATCTTGCCCAGGTCGTAGTGGCGAATGGCGCATTGCAGCTTCGCCGGACGCGGCAAGGAACCGACGTTCTCCGTGGGAATTGCCATGCCATCCTCCCCTGAGCCCAAAATGCGTGTCGGATGGTTACATAGCGGGAGCGGGACAGGCAAGGGAGAACCCCATGCTGGGGGAGCATGGGGCACCCAGTTGGTTAGTCGTAGTACTCGAGGCCGAGGTGGGTAATCAGGGATTCGCCTTTTATGTGCCGGAGCGTGTTCTTCAACTTCATTAATTGAATGAAGAGATCGTGTTCCGGATAGAGCCCCGGAGCCGTCATGGGCGACTTCCAGTAAAAGCTAAGCCATTCCTGAATACCCAGATCCTTGAGTTCCGGCGTACGCGCGGCGAGGTCGAGGAAAAGCACCAGGTCCAGGGCAATGGGCGCCGCCAGGATGGAATCGCGGCACAGGAAGTCGACCTTGATCTGCATTGGATAGCCGAGCCAGCCAAAGATGTCGATGTTGTCCCAACCCTCTTTGTTATCACCACGTGGCGGGTAATAGTTAATTCTCACCTTGTGATAGATATCCTTGTAAAGATCGGGGTAAAGGTCGGGTTGCAGGATAAAGTCGAGCACGCTCAGCTTGGACTCTTCCTTGGTCTTGAAAGACTCCGGATCGTCCAACACCTCGCCGTCACGATTTCCCAGAATATTGGTGGAGTACCAACCGCTCACGCCCAGCATGCGTGCTTTGAAGGCCGGCGCCAGAACGGTTTTCATGAAAGTCTGCCCGGTCTTGAAATCCTTACCGGTGATGGGGGCGCTGTTCTTGCGGGCGAGCTCCTGCATGACCGGCAGATCGACGGTCAAATTGGGTGCTCCCATAGCAAACGGAATTCCTTCCTGCAGCGCCGCATAGGCGTAAATCATGGAAGGCGCAATGTTGATGTCGTTTTCTTCCAATCCCTTTTCAAACGCGGGCAGAGACTGGTGGACCGCCGACGGGGTCAAAAAGATCTCGGTGGAACCGCACCAGATCATCACCTGGCGCTGGGTCACCCTTTTGTACGCCTGGATATCAGCGCGCAGTTGCTCTGCCAGGTCGCGCTTGTTCTTGCCTTTCTTAACATTGGTGCCGGTCAAGCGCTTGACGTAGTACTGATCGAACACCGCGGGCATGGGCCGGATCCCTTCCAGGAAGGGCCGAATAGTTTCCAACTGGTCACGATCGAGGACGCGCGCAGTCTTAGCTGCCTCAAACATGTTGTCGGCGAATATATCCCAGCCGGTGAAACACAGATTCTCCAGCTTTGCCAGGGGCACGAAATCCTTGATCAGCGGGCTGCGCGCATCGGTGCGCTTGCCCAGTCGAACGGTTCCCATTTGCGTAAGCGAACCGATTGGCTTGGCAATTCCCTTACGCACAGCTTCTACGCCGGCCACCAGTGTGGTGGCCACCGACCCCATTCCGGGGATCATGATTCCTAATTTTCCGTTGGCGGGCTGAATCGGTGAACTGTCATCAGACATTTTCTTTTGGGGTCCGTCCTCTCGTGTCTTTAGTAGGATCAGTCTCGCCCTTACCGTTCCGCGTTTGCAAATCGGAGTGGCTCAAAGGAGAGAAAGCGCGGGTTAATGGTTACCTTTTCCCTTAGGCTGTCTCGTTGCGATGTTTCCAATGGGACCATACAAACCAGATGATCGCCGCCAGCAAAACCACTTCGACTCCGAGGTGAAAGCGATGGAAGACCGCCTTGAAGCGAGGATCCGTGTCCCAGGACTGGCCCAACTTCATACCCACAAACGCCAGCACAAAACACCACGGCCAAGAGCCCAGGAAGGTGTAGAGGTGAAAGCGCCATAGCGGCATCCGGGCAATGCCGGCGGGCAGCGCGATAAAGGTTCGCACCACCGGTAAGAGGCGCGCCAGAAATACAGTGATAGATCCGTATTTCTCGAAGAAGTTGGTTGTACGATCGAGGTCGCGCCGGCTCAGCAGTACATAGCTGCCAAAACGTTCCACGAGAGGACGGCCACCATGCGCCCCCACCCAATACGCCACCGCGGAACCCAAATTGCATCCGATCGCACCGGCGGTTGCTACCCAAAAAAGCTGGAACCTGCCGGTGTACACCAGGTAACCGGAAAACGGCATGATGATTTCAGAGGGCAGCGGAATGCAGGCCGACTCGATCCCCATCAGCAACGCAATCCCCAGGTAGCCCGTGGCCGAAATGACGGCAATGATGAAGCTGGCAAGAATACCTATTATTTTTTCGGTCATCCGCAGGCAGTATAAGCGGTCCCACCCACGTCCCCTTGCTCCCAATGAGATGTGCGGTTAGCAAAAAGGTACGGGCTTCTTATGGCGGTCCAAAGAGTCTGCGTGAGAATTCGGTCCTGGAAGGGCACGGCTTCTCACGCAGGCTAAAGCCCCGCACCGTTATGGAGCGCCGGAAAGTCGCCGCATGCTTTGTTACCATGGAGATGATGAGGAATACACCATGGCAGAGACTCTGATCCCGGAACCTTCCCTGCAGACCCAGACCACCGCTGAGCCGCAGCGTGCCCCGGCCAAGGAAGTTAAGCGGCAGACTATCGGGTTTACCTTCTTCAAGGTTCTCCCCGAATGGCGCCGGCTGCCCCAGGCAGAAAAGGACGCCCACCGCGCCGCCTTCGCAGAAGTGATCAAACGCTGGAATCAGCCTGGACGCCTGCTCACCTTGACCTACTCGACGGTTGGACTCCGGGGCGATTGCGACATGGTGCTGTGGCGCATTTGCTATACCCCGGAAGACTTAAACGATATGACGGCGGAATTGATGGCCACGCGTATGGGTGGTTATCTGCAAACCGCCTACAGCTTTCTGTCGATGACCAAACGCTCACAGTACCTGATTGGCCACGAGCATGAAGGCCAGCACGATTCGCGCGGCAGCATTCGGCCAGGCGGGCAGAAATACATCTTCATCTATCCCTTTTGGAAAACGCGTGCATGGTACCTGCTACCTGCTGAGGAGCGCCAGCGTCTGATGAACGAGCACATCCGCGTCGGGCATCTTTATCCCCGCGTGAAGCTCAATACCACCTACTCCTTCGGTATCGATGACCAGGAGTTTGTCGTGGCCTTTGAGACCAATTACCCGGAGGATTTCCTCGATCTGGTGCAGCAGTTGCGCGAAACCGAGATCAGCCCATACACGCTGAAAGATACACCCATTTTCACCTGCATCCGCATGACGCCGGAAGATATGCTGGCGCGGCTCGGCTAAAGGATGAAGGCTGCCGCCGCCAAGGCTTCCGCTAAGAAAGCAACGAAGAAGCCGCGCCGCAATCCGCTGGCCCCGGAGCGTATCAACGCCATTCTGGACCTTTTAGCCAAGGTCTATCCTGGCGCGGAATGCGCCTTGCATCATCGCAACGCATGGGAACTTCTGGTGGCCACCATCCTTTCCGCGCAATGTACCGATGCGCGCGTCAACATGGTAACCCCCTCCCTGTTCAAGAAATTTCCCACCCCCACCGATTTCGCTCATGCACCCCTGGTGGAAATTGAAGAGCAGATTCGTTCCACCGGCTTTTATCACAACAAGGCTAAGTCTCTGAATGGAGCGGCGCGCAAGCTCACCACCGATTTTGCCGGCAAGGTTCCGCAGACCATGGACGAACTGCTCACCCTGCCGGGGGTTGCGCGCAAGACAGCAAACGTGGTGTTGGGTGTGGCCTTCGCCAAGGCGGTAGGCATCGTGGTCGACACTCACGTATTGCGCCTATCGAAGCGACTCGAACTCACCAAAGCCGTCGAACCAATCCAGGTGGAAAAGGACCTGATGAAGATTATTCCTCAGGATCACTGGATTGCTTTTTCCCACGAAATGATCCATCACGGACGCCAGGTTTGTATTGCCCGCAAGCCACGATGCGTCGATTGCGTTCTGGAGCCGTTGTGCAACTCCAGTGATAAGACGTGGAGCAGCCACTAGCAAATGTCCGTTCGATAAGACAGCCTGGCTATTGGATAGGGACTTACTCCATACCCAGGTCTGTATACTGTGGAATCGATCACCTTGTAGTGATCGAAGATTCGGTACGAGGATGATTGAACAGACGCTCGGGAATTCTCTGCGTTATCTGAGAGAGCAACAGGGGATTTCGCTGCGGGCTCTGGCCGAGCGCACCGACTTTTCCGCCAGCTTTTTGTCACAAATCGAGAATGGGCAGTGCTCGCCCTCTATCTCCTCCATGGAGAAGATAGCCAACGCGCTCGGGGTTACCCTGGGCCAGTTCTTTTTGTCTGCAAACCAGCACGTGGTCAATATAGTGCGCGCCAGCGACCGTGCTCACATGGCCCTCGACTGGTCGCGCGCAGAAATCGCGTCGCTGGGCTCGCTATCGAGCGCTTCGCAATTTCGGGCTTCCATGCTCATCATCAAGCCCGGCGGCCTTACCGGTAAGCACGCCACTCCGTCCATTTCTGACGAGTTCGCCATGGTGTTTGAAGGCAAAGTGATCTTGAAACTGCAAGATAGCGAGCAAACCCTGGAGCGCGGTGACTCGGTCACCGTCATTGCCGGAACGGGTCGCCAATGGCGAAACGAATCGGACTCTCTGGTGGAGATTCTGGTCATTTCCCTGGGACCTTATCACTGAAGTCGTTTGCTTTCATGGCCTGAACGGCTACCTCCCTCCTCACCGCCTGCCTGGCGAAACCTCGGCGCCCGGATGTAAATTAAAGATGTCGGTTCCTCTCGACGCCAGGCAGTACTCCGAAAGGGCTCCCTATGGCAGACTCTCCTAAAATCACCTTCTCCCGGCGTGGATTCTTAAAGGGGGCGGGCGTCACTGCCGCGACCTCAGTCATAGAGACCGCGAACGCCCTGGCCCGCGATACGAAAGAAGCATTGCAGGCTGACCGGGTACAGGGTCCAGACGCTCTCCCAGTCAAATTGCACATCAATGGCCGCGAGCATTCGGTCGTCATCGAGCCGCGCGATACCCTGGCTCAGACCTTGCGCGATAATCTCGGGTTGACCGGAACAAAAGTCGTTTGCGACCGCGGCTCTTGTTCGGCTTGCACTGTCTGGATCGACAAAACCCCCGCGCTCGCGTGCATGACACTGGCCATCGATACAACCGGCCGCGAGATTACCACCATCGAGGGGCTCTCCCACGGGGCCACCATGCATCCCGTGCAGGCTGCCTTTGTGAAACACGACGCCATGCAATGCGGTTTCTGCACCCCAGGTATGGTGATGAGCTGTGCGGCCCTCCTGGGACGCAATCCCAAACCAACCCTCAGCGATGTGAAGCATGCAGTGAGCGGGAACCTGTGCCGCTGCGGAACCTATCCCAAAGTCTTTACCGCAACGCTCGATGTGGCCAGGGAACGGGAGGTCTAGGATGGCACTCGATATATTGACCTCAGAGCAGGATGAGCAGGGTACACCCCAACCCAAGTCGCAACCCGCAAAGCGCAGTGACAGTTTCGTTTTTGGCATTCCCCAGAATGGCCTGGAGAACAAACCGCGCGAAGTCTTGCTCGACGAGCCGCCGCCGCTCCCGCCAAACTCTGAGCTGATGTACATTGGCAAACCGACCGTGCGCTACGACGGTCCAGCGAAAGCAATGGGCACCGGCAAGTACACTGCGGACGTCCAATTGCCTGGCATGCTCTACGCACGCATGGTGGATGCCACGATTCCCCATGGGCGAATCGTCTCCATCGACACCAGCGAAGCGGAAAAGCTGCCTGGCGTTCGAGCCGTGCATGTAATCGAACATTTCTACGGGGGCGCAGAGCTGCGCGATCCGAAACAGGAACTTCCTTCCCGCTATCCGGTGATCCGCTACGCTGGTCAACCCATCGCTGCCGTGGCTGCTACTTCGCAACAGATTGCAGACGACGCCGCAAAATTGGTGAAGGTGCAGTACGATTCCATGCCCTTCGTGGTGGATCGCTCGGCGGCCCGCGCTGCGGACGCTCCCCTGGTATTTCCCGGACCAGCCGATGAAGCAGGCAGTGCAGGCGGCGGAGGCGGACCCAAGGGCGTATCGCAGACGGGCAACGTCCATGGACCCCAGCGCAAGCAATCCGGCGACGTTGAAGAAGGATTCGCCGACGCGGATGTGGTCGTCGAGAGCGAGTACTTTACCCAGGTGCAAACACATTCGGCGCTTGAGACCCATGGGTTCGTAGTCGATTGGAAGCCGGAAGAAGTAACCGTCTACGCCTCGACCCAGGGGACGGCAAGTGTGCGCGAAGAGTTTGCCGATGTTTTCAAACTGCCCAAGAGCCAGGTGCGCGTAATCACAGAGTTCATGGGTGGTGGTTTCGGCGCGAAGTTTGGCGCCGGCAACGAAGGAGTGGTGGCGGCTAATCTCTCGCGCAAGGCGAACGCACCGGTCAAACTGATGCTCGATCGCCGGCAGGAGCATATTGTCTGCAATCGGCCCGACTCGCACCAGCAATTGAAAATCGGCGCCAAAAAAGACGGCACGCTGACCGCGATCAAGCTGACCAGCTACGGAACCGCCGGGACGGGAACAGGAGCCGGCACCGCCGGTCCTGCGACCAACATGTACAAGTGCCCTAACCTGGTGACGGAAGAGAACGATGTCTTCATCAACGCCGGTCCAGGTGCGGCGTTCCGCGCCCCCGGTCACCCCCAGGGTTGCTTCGCATTCGAGCAGGCCATCGATGAGCTTGCCGTCAAGCTCGAGATGGACCCGTTGACACTGCGCGACAAAATCGACGAGCACCCAGCCCGCCGAGTGGAGCGGCAAATTATTCTCGAGCGCACAAACTGGCGCAATCGCAAACCGGCAGGTTCTGATTCCGGGCCGGTAAAGAGGGGCATCGGAATCGCGCAGTCCGTCTGGTACCGCTTCGTCAGTATGGACTCCTCCTGCGAGGTACGAATCTCGCGCGACGGCTCGGTCGAACTCATGTCCGCAGTGCAGGACCTGGGAACCGGCACAAAAACCATGCTCGCCGTCGTCGTGGCAGAAGAGCTTGGCATTCCACCAGCCAATGTCGTTATTCGTATCGGCGATACCCGCTTTCCAATAGGTCCTGATTCCGGAGGAAGCGTGACCACCGGCTCCATTTCGCCGGCTGTGCGCAACGCAGCCTGGCAGGTGAAGCAGCAGCTGTTCGCTGCGGTCGCTCCTAAATTCGGCACGACCCCTGACAATCTCACCGTCAAGAATGGGCGGGTGGTGTTCAAGAACAATGCTTCGAAGTCCTACACCTTGAAGCAAGTCGCCGCGAAGCTACCGACCGGCGAAATATCGGCGCGAGCCACTCGCGTTGCAGAGTATTCGAAAGAGCGCCTCACTTATGGCGGCGTCGACTACGTTGAACTTGCCGTCGATACCGAAACCGGGCGGATACACGTTGAAAAAGTCTTTGGCGCCCACGATTGCGGACGCCCTATCAACCCTACCGGCGTCATCAGTCAGATTAACGGGGGAATCCTGCAAGGGATTTCGTATGCACTG
>CAZSUK010000219.1:0-5078 GCA_964609355.1 uncultured Acidobacteriaceae bacterium
TGGCACCTGGCGCATACCACATGGTTTTTCGAAACATTTCTACTGCGGGAATTCCTTGCCGACTACCGCGAGTTTCATCCCGATTTTCGTTGGCTGTTTAATAGCTACTACAACTCCGTATCCGACCAACCGGAAAAGAAATTGCGCGCTTCCTTCTCCCGGCCGCCGGTGGAATCCGTCTTTCAATACCGCCAACATGTGGAGGAAGGGATTCAGCGCTTGTTGGCATCCAATCCTCCAGAAGAAGTGACGCAGAGAATCGTGCTCGGGCTCCATCACGAGCAGCAACACCAGGAACTGCTGGCTTACGACATCAAGCACGCTTTGTGGACCAACCCTCTTCGTCCGCCTTATCTCAATGAGCCGGTCATCTTTAATGCGCCGCCATTGAGCAAGCCGGATTGGATCGCCTACCAGGGCGGTGTGTGCGAGATCGGATACTCGGGAGGCGGGTTTGCTTTCGATAACGAGTCACCCCGCCATCCGGAATACCTCCGACCCTATGCGTTGGCGTCGAGGTTGGTTTCGTGCGGGGAGTATCTCGCGTTCATCGAGGACGGAGGCTACCGCCGTCCGGAGCTTTGGCTCTCCGCAGGGTGGGATACGGTCAAAGCCGAGGGTTGGAAGGCGCCGCTCTATTGGCGCCAGCAGAATGATGCGTGGCTGGTGTACACGCTCTACGGTGAGCTGCCGCTTACCGAATTGCTGCAAACTCCTGTTTGCCACGTGAGCTATTACGAAGCAGACGCTTTTGCTCACTGGGCGGGCAAGCGGCTCCCAACCGAAGCCGAGTGGGAGGTCGCCGCGCAGGGATTGCCGATGACCGGCAACTTCCTGGAGGACGGGACGCTGCATCCCGTGGCCCTCGGCGAGGGGCCGGCAAAGGGTCCCGCGCAGATGTTCGGGGATGTGTGGGAGTGGACCCGGAGTGCTTACCTCGGCTACCCCGGTTTTGCCGCGGTGCCGGGTGCTCTGGGGGAATACAACGGAAAATTCATGAGCAGCCAGATGGTGCTGCGTGGCGGATCGGTGGTCACGCCGGCTTCCCACATACGTTCCACCTACCGTAATTTTTTCTCTCCCGCGACGCGCTGGCAGTTTTCCGGCATTCGTTTAGCGAACATTTAACCATTGCAATTTAATTAGTCCCCCGCGGAGAGATCATGTCTGCTATTTCTTTACCCAAATTGCCGGCGTTTGCGTCGACACCGATCGCGGTAGAAGTGTTTACCGGCCTTACCGGAGAGCCCAAAACGCTTTCTCCGTGGTTGTTTTACGACGAGGCTGGTTCGCGGCTGTTCGAAGAGATTACCGAGCTGCCGGAGTACTACGTTACTCGCACCGAGCGGCGGATCCTGGCTGAGCATGCGGATGAGATTATCTCCGCCGCTGCCGGCGGGCGTGACCTTTCAATGATTGAGCTGGGCGCGGGCACGGCTACCAAGACTGGACTGCTTCTCAATGCGGCCGTCCGCCTACAGGGAGGCGTAACCTACTACCCGATTGATGTGTCGCAAACGGCATTGGACGAAGCACGCAGCAGACTGGAGGCAGAGCTGCCCGAGGTGACCGTAGAACCCATCGTTGCGGACTACACCGAAGGGATGCGGCAGAACCGTACATTCCGAAGCGGACGAAGGCTGGTGCTGTACATCGGCTCAAGCATTGGGAATTTTTCACCTGAAGACGCGGTAGAAGTGCTGCGTGGTGTGCGGTCGCAGTTGTCTCCCGGCGATTGCCTTTTGTTGGGTACCGACATGGTGAAAGATGCGCAGACGCTGCACGCAGCCTACGATGATGCGGCAGGCGTGACTGCCCGCTTTAATATGAATGTGCTGACACGCATCAATCGCGAACTCGAGGGCAATTTCGATCTGCGATTGTTTCGCCACCAGGCGCGGTGGAATGCGCGGGAGTCGCGGGTGGAAATGCACCTGGAGAGTTTGCTACCGCAGAAGGTCGCGATTCGGGCTCTCGATTTGGAGATGCGGTTCTTGCCGGGTGAAACGATCCACACTGAGAATAGTTACAAGTTCACTGACGAGAGTGTCCTCGAGTTACTCACCCGCGCGGGATTTAGATCGCGCCAACAATGGAGCGATGCAGATAAGTGGTTCACGGTTTATTTGGCGGCCGCCAACTAGTTCTCCGACCGGAACACCCAGGTCTCAAAGGCGAGACCTGGGCAGCCCACTCAAAGTATGGAAGCTGCAGCTTGATATTCGATATACGTTAGCGAGCTGCAGCTTGATTTTCGACAGATCACTTCGTGAGCCGCAGCAAAACCACTCCGTGACGCGGCACTGTTGCTGTGTAGCTGCTCTGGAGTTTGCCCAAATCTTTCGCCTGCCAGATATCGTGCGCTTTCGCGCCGCCAGGGAATCCCACGTCGCCTAGCTTCAGCGTGATCGGCATCGCGGAGTCGTTCCGGTTGAATAAGGCTACGGCTTTCGCGCCCCCCTGGAGTGGTTTGGCCCAAATTTCGACCGGGCCAACTTCGGAGACACGATCGCCCTGCTTGCCGAGAGGATCCTGATCGATGGCGATTACATCTCGATTGGTGAGTATGGAAGCTGTCTCGGCCGGCATCTTAGAAAGATCGTTGCCCGCCAGCAGCGGCGCAGCCAGGATTGCCCACAAGCTCATGTGGAGACGATTCTCATCCAGGGTGAGCTTGCCGTTGCCTACTTCCAACATGTCGGGGTCATTCCAATGGCCTGGTCCAGCGTATTTTGACAAACCTGCCTGGGAGAACCCAATCAACGTCATCCTGTCCCAGGTGGGATTGATGTCACCCGTCGTCCGCCACAAGTTGGCTCCCAACGAAGGGCCCCACTCCCACACTGCATCCCAACCGTACTGGCAAAAGCTGTAGACGATCGGGCGCCCGGTTGCCAGCAATGCCTTCTGCATCTTTGCATAGGCATCTTTCATCATCTGGTTCTGCTTCGCCGGATCGTTCGGAGCTTCCGCCACCATGTTCTGGCGGAAACTGCAGAGATCGTACTTGAGATAATCGATGCCCCAGGCCGCATACATTTTGGCATCCTGCTCTTCGTGGCCCAGACTGCCTGCGTACTTGGCGCAGGTCTTTTCACCCGGCCCTGAGTAGATGCCAATCTTCAGGCCTTTGGAGTGAACGTAATCGGCCAGCCCCTTCATATCGGGGAATTTGTTGTTGGCGTGAAGGATCCCCTGGGCATCGCGCTCACCCTGCCAGGTGTCGTCAATGTTCACGTAGATATAGCCGGCATCCTTCATGCCCGAAGACACCATGGCATCGGCTGCGGCGCGGACATCCTTATCGCTTACCCTGCCGGCAAAAAGATTCCAGCTATTCCAGCCCATGGGCGGAGTTGCGGCTAATGTATCGGCTTGGGCTAGCAGCGTGGATGACACAAGCAAAGCAGTAAGCAGAACGTCACGGAATCCCTTGAACATAGACTCTCCTGAACGACAACCCACTATAGGCCACTCGCCTTGCTCGCCACTAGTGGCTTGACGATCTCGTCCAGCAAATCAGGCGTTCCTTGCACCCGCTCCAGTTGGGGATATTTTTCTCCGTCGTGGTAGTCGAGCCGAAGGGTGCGGAACTCGTTATCGTTCGAGACAATGAGCTCGATCGGGGTGGTTGTTCCGTTCGCGCCGCGTATCGCGTATTTGAGCACGTCGCCGTTGTAGCCGTGCCCGTTGACCGCTACCAGCTTCATGCCCGGACCGAGTCCTGCCTGAAACGCGGGCGAGTCGATCCTGACATCCTCTATGACGGAACTGTTGTTCACCATGAGGCCGAGGGAAAACCAGGCATCGGTTTCCTGAAGCATGGTGAGGTAAGCCTGCTCGTATTCGGTGGGCTCGGCGCCATAGGTCAGCCGGTAACCTCCATGGTCGATTCCCCCCAGAGGCGCATGGGCCGCGTGCGACTGCAGCCGCTCGGTCAGGAAACTGCGCCAGTCATAGGGAGCGACCGCGTTCAGGCCGGAGACGATCTCGTCAAAGTCATAAGGAACTACTTTGGGCGGAGTGTTGCCGCCCACAGCAAGAAACTTTACGCAAAAATCGTTCAGCGATTTTTTGTCGTGGGTCAGCTGACGGATGGTCGTATCGGCGTCCAGCCAGATCAACTCGCCTTCCGGGTAGTAATCCTGCCCGCGCCGCCAGTTGGCCCAATAACCATGGCCGCCGCGCAAAATCTGCGAGGCAATCGCGGTGTCTTCCAGGTTGCGCCAAGTGCGGCCCGGTTTCGCGTTGAGTCGCGCGGCGCTCCAGGCCAACGCCTCGCGGTATTGGGCGGGGGTCCAAAAGGCGGAGCGCGCCGCCAACACGTCGCCCCAATATTGCGTCATGCCCTCATAGACCCAAAGCAGGTCGCCCCTTTGCGGGGTCGCGAAATCTGGTGTAGCCAAGCCCGCTGGCCGGCGGTACTTGCCGTTCCAGGAGTGGGTAAACTCATGCGGCAGCAACTCCGCATTGAGTATGGCCAATTTCGGATCGGTGATTCCCTTTTTCTCGATCCCGTTGTCGCTCGATTGGTGGTGTTCCAGCCCTTCCATGCGAATCACGTCGCTCAGGCTGAGAAGAAAATGGTAGGTCTCGTAATGGCGGGACTGGTAGAGCGGGCCCGTCTCGCGCACTAACTGGTTGACCGCGGCAAGATACTCCGGCTTCAGGTCGACATCCTCCGCCGCGTCGCCGGCTACGTCCAGATAATGCTTGGGGCTAATCTCCGGGGCCAGCGGAAACTCGCGAAAATATCGCCCCGTGATCACCGGCGAATCGACCAGCTGGCCCACCGATACGGTGGCGAACGATGTTTCTGCGCCGTTCTGCCCGGTGATGCTGAGCGCCGTTCCCAGCTTCCAGTCTGCGGGCACAGTGAGTGAAGCGGTAATGGGAATCTGTGCTACCGGAATGTGCGCTGGATAAAGAACAACGGAGTTCCATTCCAGCACCGTCAGGTTGGGACTGGTGGCTTGATCCTCATCCGAGCCGGTATCGCCGGGGGTCGCGAGGAAATCGAGTGAAACCTCCAGGGTGGTCACGCCGGAGGGCACATCGACATTGAAAGCGTACATGTC
>CAZSUK010000220.1:0-4641 GCA_964609355.1 uncultured Acidobacteriaceae bacterium
CCACTGCGATTGATTTTCAGCGTCGCCTCTGTGCCGCGGAACTCGAGTCCTCCGTCGTCGATCGAAGAACTCATCATGCCCTCGTACACTACATCCCAACCGGGATAGCGAAGCGCCGCCTGAACAGTATCGGGACAATCCCACTGCTCAAACACGTACTTGTCGCCCAGCATCTGCACATCGCGCGGCGTATCGCTCTTCATGGCCCAGTGGGCCACGTCGATCCAGTGCGCGAACAGATCGGTCATGGCCCCGCCGCCAAAATTCCAGTACCAGCGCCAGCGGTAAAACTTCTCCTCGCTGAAGGCCTGATCCGGCGCTCCTCCCAGCCACATCTTCCAATCCAGTGCCTGGGCGTCCACCGGCTTGGGCTTCCAGTTTGCCTGGTTGTAGTTCTGCCACCAGTAGGTTCGCACCTGGACAACGCGCCCCAGGCTGCCCGCCTGAATCAGGTCGACGGCGTTGCGAAAGTGGGTCCAGCTGCGCTGCTGCATGCCACACTGCAGAACCTGTTTGCTCGAATGAACTGCATGAGCCAGCGTTGCCCCTTCTTCGATGGTGTGAGTGACCGGCTTTTCCAGATAGACATCCTTGCCCGCCTCCAGCGCGTCGCAGGCCATGCGCACGTGCCAATGATCGGGAGCGGCAATCAACACGACGTCAATATCCTTCGCCAGCACCTCGTGATAATCGAGGTGGGTAGTGGCGATACCATTCGACCGTTCCTTTACCTCATCGCGGCGCGGCCCATAAACGTCACTCACGGCCACGATCTGGAAGTCAGTGCCGGATGCGTCGGCAGCATCGAGCAGGTTCCTCATGCGGCCGCCGGCCCCAATGACGCCGATGCGAAGCGTGTCGTTGGCACCAAGGACTCTGGTCGAAGCAAGGGCGGTCATTCCACTTGCAATGATGAAGCTGCGGCGATTGGGCGTAAATGCCATGGGGCCCCCGGTCAATTTGTTCCCGACGATCTTAACAGTGAAGTACAAAGCCTGTCTTGATTTGGCGCGTCCTGAAGGCCTATAACAAACCCTGTTATGGATAACACCCGGCGTACTCTACTGCAGGCAATTCCCCTACTCGCGGCGTCCAGGGCATTCGCCTTCGACAACGCGGTCATCCCCTCCTTCGTCAAGCCTTACAACGATCTACCCGTCAAGCAAAATGGGCAAAACGAATCCCGGGCAATCCTCGATGGAACCCTGCACACAGGCGAGCATCTCGAAGTGCATGAGACCACCCTGGCTGCGGGAAGCGAGCCGCATCCGCCCCATCGGCACGAGCACGAAGAGCTGTTTTTGCTCATGAAAGGCAACGTGGCTGTGACCATTGAGGGCAAGACAACGCTGATCGGCCCTGGATCTGCAGCATTCATTCACTCCAATGAATTGCACGGTGTTCATAATCCGGGGCCTGAAAAGGCGCAATACTTTGTGGTAGCGACAGGCACGTAAGGAGGCCTTGCGATGCAGTCAAAGTGGAATCTGCTGATAGTGGCCGCACTGGGGTGGAGCACACTCGCAGGCGCAGCTGACCTGACAATTCACCTGAGCGGCTCACAACCGATCTCGCGCAAGACAGTGCAGTACCAATGCGATGGGCAAGCAGCAGCGACAGGGCTTCCCGCGGCCGCATTCCCAGTCGAATACATTAACGGTGCTGGAAACAGCCTAGTCATCGTTCCGGTGAATGGAGCATCGCTTATCTTCACCAACGTCACTTCGGCTTCTGGCGCACGCTATGAAGCGGGACAATATATCTGGTGGGATGCGGCTGGATCTGTCAATTTTTACTCGGATTCGCTTGCCGGCAAGAAGCAGTCCGCGTGCCATCGGGTAGACGCCAAGTAACGTGAACAGCTTAAGCAAACCGGCCGACCGGCAGAACATTTCGAGCCGTCTGTCGCAACTGTCGCCGCAAGACCCCGCACGCTGGGGAAAGATGTCCGTCCATCAGATGATTTGTCATCTAGATGACTCCTACAAGTTTGCACTAGGAGAGAAAACTGTCAGCCCGGCAACTGGCTTGCTGCAACGAACTCTACTCAAGTGGTTGGCTCTGGACGTACCGCTGACGTGGGCTAAAGGGTTTCGCACTCGCCCGGAAGTGGAACAGGGCAACGGCGGTTCGCGTCCGATTGAATTCCGTCAGGATCTTGACTCATTGCTCTCGACATTTGGTCGTTTCTGCGATGCTTTGCCAACGCCCCTTTTGCCGCACCCTATCTTCGGGACAATGACCACGAAGGACTGGATGCGATGGGGGTACCTGCACGCCGACCACCACCTGCGTCAGTTTGGCCGATGAATGCTGCGCCTGTTGTCAAATCCCCTAATCGCTGTGGCAGCAGTGCTGACGTTGGTCCCTTTTTTTGCCGCAGCATTTTGCCCCAGTAGTCTGCAGCTGCCGCGGCGGCTACCGCTTCTGCCTCGCATCCTGGCGCCGGCGTTGCTCGGTCTTCCTTACACCCTGGTCTCGACTGCTACCGGAGTTTTTCGCTGGCCTTGGCTAGCCCTCTATACCCTGCTGCCTGTAGCCATCACTCTGCTGCTTCACCAGGCAAGCCTGTCTGACCCAGAGCAGCGAGGAGATTGGCGAGACTTCCTGATCCTTGTGCTGCTCGGCCTCGCGGTTGATTTGCGCTGGTTTGAGGGGGCGTGGGGGCCACGTCTATCCGTCTTCAACAAGATGTTATTGCTGGATGCGGGCATTTACGGCTTTCACGTTATCCGTCAGCTGCGCGGCGCCGGCTTCGATCTCCGTCTGCGCCTGGGCGATCTCGGGGCCGGGCTGACCGCGTTCGCCGCCTATGCTCCTATCGCTGTAATCCTGGGACTCATGATGGGCTTCCTCCATTTTCACCCAGTCATCCCGTCGGGTATTCACGCTCTCGCCGCCTGGGTATTTACTTTCTTTTTTATCGCCGTGCCGGAGGAACTTTTCTTTCGTGGCTGGATGCAGAATCTTCTTGAGCGACGTCTCCGGCCGGCGCGGGGGTTGCTCATTACTTCTACCTTGTTTGGCCTTTCGCACTTCAACAAGCGTGCGGCGGGTTTCAATTGGCGCTATATCTTATTGGCGACCCTGGCCGGCATTTTCTACGGGCTCGCCTGGCGTCAGCAGCGCCGCGTGGGCGCTTCGGCCGTCACCCACGCCTCCGTGGATACGATCTGGTCTCTTTGGCTGCGGTGAGGATGATAGCGGTAGTAGCCGATGCCAACCCGCATGTGGTGATGCAGAGAGTCTGGCACAACCACTGCGACACAAACCCCCAGGATCCCGTGGGCCAGGCCAAGGGAATAGATATTCCGATACCGCAGAAACAGGATACAGGCTACGATGCCCCACAGCAGGGTGACCGGCGTGAGAATCGGGTTAGGCAGATGGGCGAGCGAGAAAAACCCGGCTGCTGCCACCACGGGCAGTACCTTGCCTGGCAGTAATCGCAACAAACGAAGCAGGAAATAAATTTGCAGCAAAAACTGCTGCATGACTGCCCAAATCAAATATCCCCAGAAGTGCGAGAGCAGGGGTACAGGACCATGCAACCGGTGCAACGTGTGCATCTCTTTGGCCGTAACGACCGCCAGGCCTGCGAGTAAGGCAGCAACCACCACCACCCAAAGTGATCGGAGCAAACCCGGCAGCCCCAGGCCGAGACCCTTCCAGGTGGGACGGTGAATCCAGGTGGTGACAACCACCCAGGCGATGGTGGCCCAATAGAAGAACCTCTGCCACGGACTCAGGGTCCAAATTGCTGCCAGGATCAGGCTATAGGCCACGCAAAACTCAACCAGGTCCTGGACAGCGAACCGATTTGCCTCTGTCGTCATGATCGGCGCCTGTGCGCCCCCCACCCAGTCTACCTTCGGCGGTGACCATACAAGACAGGCCCAAAAAAACGCCACTCTGTTTGGAGTGGCTTTTTTGGCGTGAGCGATGGCGCTGCGCGTTACGGCTCACGCCGAGGTCCTGGCTGCTTCATCGGCCATCGGCATAAGTCCATTCGATGCGCTCGATTTCGCCACAAACTGTTTCTCCGCGTGGTTCGAGTCAGGTCAGCCCTCACGCTTCCAAAGACCCAAGCCGATACACCAATCGCACGGAGGCTTTAGAGTCATGAGCGCCAAGAAAATTCTCATCGTGGAAGACGATCCGGATGTGCTCCTCAGCATGCACGTACGTCTACGGGCCCATCACTACGACACTTACTCTGCGAGCGACGCAATTACCTGCATGGCCGAGGCGCGGAGGGTTGAACCGGATTTGATCATCCTCGATCTGGGCTTGCCTGCGGGCGATGGCTTCGTGTTGATGGAAAGGTTCAACAAGGTCCCTTCTCTGGCCACGGTACCGGTCATCGTGGTCTCTGGGCGCGATCTACAGACCAATCAGAAGAAGGTTGCCGCGTTGGGAGGCAAGGCGTTTTTACAAAAACCAGTCAGCAATGCCCATCTCCTGGCAGTCATCCGCAGTGCACTTGGAGAACGATCGAAGACAGAGGGATCCGTGGTGTACAACCTGGGAGGCCAATGAACTCTGCTGGTGGAACGAGGAAGTCGTTTTTCGGCCCATGTAAGCTTCTCGAACCTGTGGATTTGTCTGACCCGCGACAGGCTTGAGGGGAGGACTGCGGTA
>CAZSUK010000221.1:0-5003 GCA_964609355.1 uncultured Acidobacteriaceae bacterium
GTTCCTCAAATGTCGTATTTTTGCGAGATTTGGAATGCATGATTCGGGAAAACGCCTTGGTGTAGCCACGGACTTCAGTCCGGGGAAGCGGGTTTTCTAGCCCGCTTAAACACCCGCTCTAAAAAACTCGGGGCTTTAGCCCTGGTGGTTACAGTCTGCTAAACAATTGGGATTTTGAGTTTGGGTGAGAACTGGGCTTTGTATCAGGGCACGACTTTAGTCCGGCCGCACGCGATTGAGAAAAATTTGGGGCTTTAGCCCCTGAGGTACGCGTTTAGTCCCCGGCCCAGAATGTTCCGCAGCCAGTTTAACGCCCGAAGGAATAAGTGACTTTGACGACCCCGGAATCAATCCCCGGGTTCGCGGAGCTCCCACCGCCGGCGTTCGCGAGATGGTGGTAGCGGTACTCCAACTGGCAGGACCGTGTATGGCTCTGATAGATCTCCACCCCGGCACCAGCTTCAAAAGTGAAGTTGAAGGTAGAACTGTTAAACACCGGTATGTCACGAGGAGAGACTGCGAAGCCCCCCAGACCCGTCACGAAAGGCTGCATGCGCCTGTGTGGAAACGCGCTGAGCTTATACCCGAGCGGGCTAAAGCCGCTCACGTACGTCGATCGTGTTCCGCCGAGATAGGTGGCAGTTCCGGCATATGCCTGGTTTTGCGTCACCAGGATCACGTTCATAGGAGTGCTCTTTACGGGGGTGTCTACCGGCACAGGCGAGGTAAACAATACAGTTCCGGAATAGCTGGGTTGCTGGGGAAATTTCAGCGAAAAGCCCGTCATGGTGGGATCAGTCACGGTCATGTAAGGTCGCACTTCGGCGAGCCACGATCCGCTCAAATTCGAATCGAGAAAACTCCGGCGCTCAAAACTGGCGCCCAACGCGGTGATCTTGCGTCCGTCGGCGTAGCCAAGCAACATGTGACTGGAATCGTTGGAGTACTCGACAAAGCCGCTGAAGACCTTGCGGTTCGAATAGGCTGCTGTGTCCTGCGCGCGGGTCACACTGCAGGTAGTGAGCGCCACAAGCAGGCAAAGGCCGGCTTTTCGTATCAGCTCATTCATGCGAACATCCGATCCTTATTTGCAGCTGCGCGGCGGGGGGTCCGGGCATTCTCCTGTTTTTGGATCCGTACAGAAGAGGACGGTAGAGCAGTCGGTTTCTAAATATCCCGATCCACGCCCCCTGGAGAGGAAGGCAAGTGTATCGAGAGGAAAATTACAATGACTGTCACATTCGTACTATCGGTTAGTCCCAGCTTTTATTGAGAGAAGCTTTGTTCAGCCAAGAAAATCGTAGCACCCATGGCACACTCTTTTGGTCCTCGAACCGCTGAGCCTCTGGCAAATAGTCACCTGGTTTTCGTGACTTTAGTGCCGTAGACGGCACAGACCTCCGCTCGGGTCGGAAAGGCCCACGCCGAATAGTCTTCTTCGCTCATGGCGAATTCTTCCCGCCAGAGCCTGGTCAGCCAGGGATGCTCAGAAACCGTGGATTCCAGATCCGGGTGCATATACACCAGGTACAACTGCTGGGGGTCTCGTGCGAACCAAGCTTGCAGATTTTCGAATACCCGCTCCATCACTGGCCTGGTAAACGCATTCCACATGTAGACGATCAACGGGCCGGATGGCCACTCGAACTCGGCCGCATCACCCAGGATGGATACCACAGGCGGGTGAGGACGGCGCGCGGTATAGCGCCCGATATTGGCCCGGGCGATGCGGTCCAGCTCAGGCGAGAGCTCGACTCCGATGATTTCGCGGAAAGGATAGTCCGAAGCGAGCAGTAGGGCGCGGCCTTTACCCGAACCGGCATCGATGAAGGTGTAGCGTTGAAAATCCAGCTGCAAACGTTCGCGCATCGCACCCATCACCGCGTGAAAGACTGACGGCGCGACGGCAAAGTAACCGTTGTTGTATACATCATGCTGGTGGCCTGAAGGCAGCTCGTAGACCAGCCCGCTCGTGTCCACGTCAAACTGGGTGTCGAAGGGGTGCACGGCGCGATAGCTGCGATATTCTCCCTGTTCCATGCGAGGCCAGGCAGACTGTTGTCTCCTTTGCAGCTTCCTCCACAGACGGCCGACCACTACTCAAGTCCCAGCCTTTTCCAGATGGCATCCACGTGGGCCCGGGTGGATGGATCCATGGCGATCATTTGCGGCCACGGCCGGGTAAAGCCTTCCGCATTCCACTTACGGGTGGCGTCGATGCCCATCTTGCTGCCGTAATTTGGCAGGCGGGAGGCATGATCGAGTGAGTCGATAGGCCCCAGCGTGAACTGGATGTCTCGCTCCGGGTCGATATTGTTGGCGACGCGTAACGTTACCTCACCTACGTCCTGCACATCGCAATCCTCATCGACCACAATGATGCACTTGGTAAACATAGCCTGGCCGAGCGACCAGATGCCGTGCATCACCTTGCGCGCCTGCCCGGCATAGCTCTTGCGGATAGCGACGATCATCAGATTGTGAAACACGCCTTCTACCGGCAGGTTCACGTCCACAATTTCCGGTATCGTGAGGCGCATCAAGGGCAAAAAGATGCGCTCCACTGCCTTGCCCATCCAGGCGTCTTCCATGGGCGGTTTGCCCACGATGGTGGCGGCATAGACCGGGTCCTTGCGATGGGTGATACAGGTGATGTGAAAGACCGGGTACTCCTCTGCCATGGTGTAGAAGCCGGTGTGGTCGCCGAAGGGGCCCTCCATGCGCAGTTCGTCCAACTCCACATAACCTTCAAGAACGATCTCCGCGTTTGCCGGTACTTGCAGGTCTACCGTTTCGCAGTTGACCAGGTCTACCGGCGCTTGCCGCAGAAATCCCGCGATGACGAATTCCTCCACCTCGGGGGGCGCGGGCACGATGGCCGAAAAAGTCGTCGCTGGATCAGTACCGATAACCACTGCCACTTCGAGACGGCGGTCTTTGCCTTCAGCCAGGGAGATGGCGGTCGTTCCCCCTGCCGTTTCTGCCATGACCCTGACGCGTGCGGCACGCGCATCGCCCGAAGCATCGCTGACCGCCGCTGCCCGCAGTCGTTCGCGCAGGTGCTCTGCGGCCACCTTCTGCCGTTGCCAGTGCATGCCCGTAGTTTGGTGGTCGTACACCTGCATGCGATACATACCCATGTTGCGCTTTCCGCTTTTGGGATCACGGGTGATCACGCAGGGCAGGGTGATAAAGCGGCCGCCGTCTAGAGGCCAGCACTGAAGCACTGGAAAATCGAGCACGCTGAAATTTTCCCGTAGGATGACCTGTTTGCAGGGGGCATCTTTTGCCGCTACAGTGCGGGGAAAAAAGCGGCCTACTTCCGCCAGCATAGGAAGCATTTTCAATTTTCCCAGCAGACCTTCCGGCGATTTGAGTTCAAGCAACTCTTTGATGCGTCCGGCCACATCATCCAGGCTATCGACCTCGAGCGCCATCTTCATGCGCCGCTCGCTGCCAAACTGATTCATCAGTACCTGGCTGCCCGGATAACCCTTTACCTTCTCAAACAGCAATGCGGAGCCGCCAGCAGGAACGCCGCGCTTGGAAACTCTGTCGGTAATTTCGGAAATTTCAAGAACGGGGTCAACCGGTTCGTGGATGCGTTTGAGCTCGCCTGCTTTATCCAGCGCCTTGATCCAGGCCCTAAGGTCGTCGTATGCCAATGAGATCCCCCATCACCATACTATCCGCGGAGGCAAACCTCCCGGCGAGCAGGGCCTGCGGGCCGCCTGAGAAAACAAAATGCCGCGGACGAACGCCGAGCGGGTGGCCCAGGTCTCGCTTTTGAGACCTGGGTTTCTCCTCGCAAGGGGGACCCAACCGGAGTTTGCAGCGTTATTTTCGACAGAGGGGTCATGGGCCTTCGGCGCACCCACGGTGATGAAAAACGGCTCCTATTCAGCAACTACTCTCACTGGAAGGACCGCCCTCCCCTTTGTCATCTCGACCGAAGCGTAGCGTAGTGGAGAGATCTGCGGTTCAGCGGTCTTTTCTTGGAAATGTTTTTTCGACAGAGCGAAGTGCACTTTTCCTGGTCGGGTGTCGATTTCTCTACTCCCCGCGCATCCACCGGTCCATCAGGGTCTGGGCGCAGCGGGCGCCGCACAGGTGGCGGACCTTGGCGGCATGGGACAGCAGGATGTTCCATTGCGTCAACTTCAGCATGGGCTGCTCCGGAGCGGTAGGAATGAGCGATGCCGGCTCAGTCATTGCCAGCCACCAGTCTTCCGCATCGCCCCTTGGATTGCCGCAAACATCGCAACGGTAGGTCTCAGTAAACGCCATACTAATAATTTCTCCGTCCCACAGGTAACCAGGGGCAAGCTACCAGGAGCATCTTCCGGGGGGCCATCCCCGGAAGTAGGGATGCCCTTCGTACCTCAGAATTGTCATCGATTCAGGGGCCAAAATCGCCGCCATCGCAGGAGTTCTCTCCCCGGGCGTATCGACTTCGTCACTCAGGCGATACTGGCGGGCTGGTCCTCGTACTGCTCCAGGGGAAAGCCGAGTTTTTTCCACTGATCAAACCCACCCAGCAGTGGCCGAACCCGGTAGATGCCATGCTGCCGCAGTTTCATCGCCATCTTTGCTGCTGTAGCCTCGCTGGGGCAGGTGCAGTAGAGAATTACGTCGCGATCCCGCGGGATCTCCCCACTGCGCAGCATCAGGCTCTCAGGAGACAACCGGATAGCTCCCGGTAGCACCCTGGGGTCAGGCAGGTAGTCCAGCGGGTGACGCAAGTCCACGATGTAGGGGTTTTGGCCGCCGTCCAACATGCGCTTAAGCTCCACTGGATCCAGGCGTGAAGTCCGCACCTGCTTCAGGAAGGCCTGTTGCTTAAAGATCCGGTAGCCCAGCAGGCCGGCAACGGCAAGTATGAATAGAGCGCCTGCGAAATGGCCCATCCACGAGAGCGCCCCAGGATGGACGCGCAGAACATCACCGAAAAAGCGGCCAACCAGGGTAACCGTGGCCGCCCAGAACAATGCTCCCGCCAGGTC
>CAZSUK010000222.1:0-6460 GCA_964609355.1 uncultured Acidobacteriaceae bacterium
CGGGGTACTGGCCGCGCGCGTGCTTTCCTACATCGTCTATGAGGCAACGCCGAAGGACCCGATCGTGCTCGGCGGCGTGATCCTGACGATGCTGTTCGTGGGCTTGGTCGCGGCCTGGATTCCGGCCCGGCATGCTCTCGCAGTCGACCCGATGATCCTGCTGCGCGAGGAGTGAGTCGCTATCGATGGTTTGTCCCGATGCTCGCTTTTGCTAGCTTCTCTGCCGTTTCGAGTGCCTTGCCCGCTGTTACCTTTACATCGGGCTCCACGCCAACCCCTTCCCAATCGGCTTTGCCGAATGGGTTTATTGGCTTCTGTTCTGGTATGCCCATGCCGAAGTGGTCGTCAATGCGATGGAAGACCCCGGCGTGGGCTCCGCCACGCGTGGTTTCCCCCACAAGCGTGGCGCGTTTCAGCATCTTTAGGTCGTAGCTGAACTGCTCTGCGCCAGACCAGGTTGAGGCCGAAGTCAATACATAGACCGGCTTATCTGCGAGTGTGTTTCCAGGGATAGGGGAATGCGTCCAAAGCTCCTCAGTCGGCGCGCCCCTGGGGCTATACATGTACTCGGGATGGTCGAAGAGATAGCCGGCAATCAGCATCACCATATTGGGGAAGCCGCCGGAGTTGTCGCGCAAATCAATAATGATGGCAGCCGCATGGTTTAAAGCCGCCATAGCCGCCGTGGCGGTTGACCGGCACACAGAAGTGTCGGGGAAAAAATCGAGTTTGAGATAGCCGATATTGTGGGACAGGAACTCGATTTTTCTGAACATGCAGTTTTGCTCTTCCATCGCCTTGCGGTAGCGCGCAAGACTTTCAGCTGTTGGTTCCGGCGGGTGCTCCGGCAGGACCTCCCGGCTGTATTCCACGACGAGATGCATATCGTGACTTGCGTCTCTCATCTGCCTGGTCAACAAATCTGCAAAAGCAACTCCACCTTTAGCAGCGTTGTCGTCCCCGTTCTTTTCGTGCGCCAGGAGTGCGTCTGCTGTCTCTTGCGCAACCCCCCGATCAAAGTAGTGCTGCTTCAAGTTTTGAATGGCGCCGGCGATTGTCCTTTGCCGTTCCGCCCCGTCGATGCTGGGGTCGCTGGCCATGTCCGCATGACACAATGCAGTCAGGCTCAAAAGGCTGACGGCTAAAGCCGGAATACGTTTGGCTGCTTGACGCACGCAGACTCCTCAAGAAGCGTTAGCGCGACGACTGCTGTGGCTGTACGCATTGCGGAAGCGCGCCGTAATGAAACGCTACCGGGTGGCCTAGCTCGATGATGTCTCGTCGAGTCATCTCCCGCCCGTAAGCTGTGCCATCCAGGTCTGCCTGTGACAGATAGAGCGTCTTTAAAACACGGCATGGCGCTACATACAACAAAGCATCGGCCTGATCAGAAAGCGTGAGTGGTATTGCTGCTGCGCGCCCACCCGAGAGGACGGGTTGCGCGGGAAGCGCACCGACCCAATTGCCGGAAAGCGGCACGAGCACAGGCACCGGCAGGAAATCGAAGCGCCTATCCATATCTCCGTGGTTATCTATTGCATTGGTTCCGAAGACAACGAGATAGGGATTCGCTCCCGTCGCGCGAATCTCACGTTCGACATAGCCAGGGTGGAGCTTAATCCTATCCATTGGCGGCAAGTTGCGATGCTGTTCTGCTGCAAGTTCGTACTGCAGCGCCTCTTCATGTCCACGGAGAAAGTGTCCCGCACCCATGATGAGTAAAGCATGGTGGTGCTTTGCCAGCACTTCCGTTTTCACTACCCGCGCATACCATTGCTCCCGTTCGCCTTCATACGGAGCCAGGTCCGCTGAACTCCTGATCTTGTCCCAATCTGCTGGCGGACTCCCCATCACCAGCCGAATACCGCGCTTGCCAGGATGTTCCATGTTTGCTTCGCGAACGGCTTTGTAAAGCCACCCGTATTCGGGAGAAACAGGGAGCACATCGCCTACCGTATTGCGCCATGCTTTCTGAACCTCATCGACCGGGACGTCCTCGCCCGCTACATAGCGGTCCACAGATTCCTGATAAAGCGCGTTTCCGAATTCCACAACGATGTCGTCGACATGATCTGAAAATCCTGGCGTCTTTACCAGCTGCGAAAGCCATTGATACTCCTGTTCGTTATCGTGGATTTCGCCGAACATCACCACGTCGTGTGAGTTGAACAGCCGAATCATGGCGGTGGAAGCATTCTGCAGTCGCGGTTGTTCCAGGGGAAGCAGACTCTGGTCGTGCTCCTTCACAGGGACTGCCTGGCGACTAGCGCTAGGCAGATTCGCGATTAGTCCATTCGCAACCACATTCACGCTAGTGGCAAAGTCTCGACGCTTTGCCGGCTCCGGCAAGGCTGCGGTCGGCCGGGATTGTGACTCGCTCGCTCCCACTGAGGTGGATCCGGCAGTCGTCTCAGCCCCGGCATCTGTCGTATCTGGCGGCGTGGGTCGATTGAGGCGCTCAACCACGGATGCGATCGGAGATATCCGTCCGTTCGGCCCCATTAGGGGCACGTAGCCAATTGACCGGCTCAGCAAAAATCCAAAAGCAAAGATTGTGGCGAACGACAGTGTGCTGCCGATCAGAATCGATCCACGCCCTAGCGGTTCCTTATCCAGAACCTTGAAGGACGGAATGCCCTCGGCATTGGGTGAGGCCGATGCTTCCACGGTCACCGCATAGGAGTTTCGGTACGCCTGCGGGAGTCCGGCAAACACATCCGTCACCAGGTCCCACCCGAGGCGGGCCCTCTTGAAGAATCCTGTTTCGTCACGTAGACGGTCCCGAATCAGTTGTAGCGCATCATCCTCGTATTTCTTACGGAAGTTCGAAGGGTATAGACGAAACAGGCGGGTGTACATCTTCTCAGACATAATCCCCCCTAAGGATTTTTCGGGTTCGCGCAACACGCAAAACGTCCGCCATCTTCTCGGCTTCCGATCGCGCCAGTTTGCGGCCGGCTACGGTTAATCGGTAATAGCGCTCCCGGCGTTCCGTATCCGCGGGCCGATCGACCTCCTCGATCAGCTTTCCCTCGAGGAGCGCCTGGATGGAGCCATACAAGGTTCCCGGTCCAAGGCGAAGACGTCCACCAGTCTGCTCCTCGACCTCCCGCATGATTGCATATCCGTGCAGTTCGCCAGCGGACAGGGCAAGCATTATCTGGAACGCAACGGCAGGCAGCGGATCAAGTTTTCGTTTCGGCATTCGCCCTCGATGATCGATATATCGATGAACGACTGTAAATCCGATCCACTCGACGTGTCAACCGTTCCTGAATCTTGCCTGATTGTGCGAGGCATCCCGACGGGGTGAAGACCCATTTGCGAGGAGAAAGTTCCCATGAACGGGATTTCCGGTAACTTGCCGGGGTGAGCCCTCCGTTGAGGAATTTACCGAAAGTCAGACTTTTCAGGGCTTCATAGAGAGAGTAGCGTGGGATTGCGTCTCGGGGGGCCAGTTTGGCGCAATCTGAAACCTTAGATTAATGCCTCTGAAAATGTCTGCTGATGATCGAATCTAACCAGCACGGGCTTGATTTCATAAAAGACCGAGTTTTGGTTTCAGCTTTGCGGCTGATTGCGGTCGTACCGATAACAGTCAGCATCATCGCAGGGGTCGAAGTCCAGGGGCAGATTCTGCATGCGACCGCCCCGTTACCCTCGTTCGAGGTGGAAACGATCAAGCCTAGCCAACCCAGCACTACGGGTATCCGTGCCTTTGGACCTAAGGGTGCCGATAGATTCCTCGCGATGAATGTTACAGTGAAAGACCTAATCGACTTCGCCTATACGATCGACGATGATCGTCAAGTTGTTGGGCTGTCCGGTTGGATGATTTCCAAGCGATACGATATCGATGCAAAAGTCGACGACGCCGAGGTTTCGGCAATGTCGAAACTTCCTCATTTGCGAATGATGGATCCGTACCGATTCATGCAGCAATCCCTACTGGCTGATCGATTCAAGCTTAAAGTTCATTTTGAAACGCGAGAATTGCCAATTTATGCGCTGGTGGTTGCGAAGGGCGGCCCGAAGCTAAAGGCAAGCGAGATGAATTCAGCTCGCCCTGCGGAAACGGCGAAACCTGGATCTCTGGAGATCGGAGTGGGCAGAACTGCTGGCGCAGGTGCGACAATAGGTATGCTGGCTGAAGTTCTAGAAAGACAAGCCGAAGTCGGCAACCCACCGGGTGGCCGTGGACGGATAGTCGTCGATAAGACGAATCTAAGCGGTCGGTACGATTGGACGCTGCATTGGACTCCATGGCAAGACCTGAGCAGTGGCGAGTTGTCTGATTCGAAAGATCCCTCCCTGTTCACCGCCCTACAGGAGCAGCTTGGACTTAGGCTAGAACCGGCGAAAGGTAAGGTAGAGGTCGTCGTGATTGACCATATTGATTGGCCCTCGGAGAACTAATCCTGCCTAATTCGCGGCAGTTGTTGATTCGCTCCCATCAGCAATCCCGGAATTGTCACACCACTGAAAAACCAGCCTAACCTGCATCGACCAGGTGGAGGCGGGTCAAAGCTCAACTTCAGATTTCGAGGCGCTCGTTGAAGAAGCTGGCGAGCACAAGAAGGCCGAGGGAGAGAGTGATGGGAATAGCCGCACATTGGAGGGTCGCGTAAAATCGCGCCAGGGAGTACCTGGGTCAAATGTTCACCGGAAGCGCACCCCCATCCGTGGGAATTGCAAAATCTGAACTCATCGCGAAGTCTTTCCCTGCAGTCCTTCGAGTACTGCCTGTTCCAGCCGTCATTCTGCTGGCTATCTACTGCTTCCACTTCTCGTTTTATCGGAGTTATTTTCCGTATGGAGACGACCCCGCACTTCTCCACGCGAGTGGGGGGAACGCGACAAAATGGTTTACCGAGGGATATTCAAAGTACTTTGTTGTTTACCCGGAATGGAATGTGGCTCGAACGGATTTTTTGCGCCCTCAAGTCAATCTCATCGTCCGCCTGAACGAGATCTTCTTCGGAAATCATTATTTTCTGTATTTCGCTAGCTTCTATCTCGCCCAATTTCTGATTTGTGTGCTGATCGTTTGCCTCGCACGGCGTATGGGAGTGAAGGACCAATGGCTGTTGTTCGTTGGACTGCTTGGGGCGATCAACCCTGCCTTTATCGGAGAGGGGCTCTATAACATATCGTTCCAATACGATATCTGGAGCGGGCTGTTTGCTGTGGCGGCTCTTTATCTAATTCTTCGTCAATGGTATGGACTCGCAGTTCTCAGTCTCACGCTCGCGGTCTTTACGAAAGAGCCGGCTCTCTACTCGCCTATCGCTGCGGCGATCAGCGTTTACCTCGTTCATCGCCGCAGGCTTCCCGCTGTCATCATGCTTCTCCCTCTGTTGGTGTGGGCGTTGGTATGGAAGTTCGTCTTTGTAGGAACGCCAGGTGGAAACTATGCGTTGCAGGGCAATCCAGGAATATTGCTGGTCAAAGGAGCGATCCATGGGTTCATGAGGTGGCCGACGGGCATTGTCGATTACCATGTCGTGCGGAAAACTTTCTTCGAGCATTCCATCGCGGCCCATCTGCCGGATTTGTCTCTGTTGCTGATTAATCTGTTTTTATGGGGCCTTCTCCTGGCGGTGGGCGCCAAATTCACAAAAGCAGCCTTTGGTGCGAGTCCACTCCCGGAACATGACAGGTTGGCACTCGCAGTTCTTATCTGGCTTGCAGGGGCGCTCAGTTTTGGCATTCTGGTCGGCTACCACTCCCGGTTCGGTGGTTCGACTTATCCGCTCGAGATTGTTGCCTGTGCGGTGATGGTTCACAGCAGTCGACAGAAACTCGCACGCGCGTTCTCTGTCGTGGCGTTTGGTTTACTTGCAGCAGCATTTCTATGGAACGCGCGGGGCCTGGAGCCGAGTGACGATGGAATAGTGCCCCACCAGGATTCTTTCCCGATTTTCACCATGAGGAGTCTCGTGGACTCTCTTCAGCAGCACCGGGCCGACGTTGTTTATGTGCTGAATTCCACGCGTTCTGACGCGGCTCCATCGAGCATTGCGAGTTTGGCAGGCGTGCCCTCTGAAGAATTAATTATTCTGAGCGAAGCGCAGGGCTGCCTTGACGATAGCCGGGCCGATCGGCCCATGGTGGAGCAAGTTGGGAACGCAGTGCATATTGTTTCGGTTTTGCCTGGATGCGCCAGCTACGAATTTAGTGGCGTCCCGCTCTCGACGATTGCACAAGCATTTCGAGGCGTCCTTTCACGCGGGCACTTTGCCACCTACAGCCTGCCTGAAGGACATGTCACCGAATATGGGTCGGTGGATAAGAGCGCAATTGCATCGATCAATCCTGGGAAAAAACTCGACCTAAATCTCCGCCCAGAGGAAGGGAAGTCGTACATTATTCTTTACTATGACTGGGTCAACGGAAAATTCATGTGTGGGGGAGGAAGTTGCGCCCGAGATTAAGGCTGCACACCTGCAGGTTCGCTGTG
>CAZSUK010000223.1:0-4303 GCA_964609355.1 uncultured Acidobacteriaceae bacterium
ATCAGTGTGTCGGAGATAGAATTTTGCACACTATATGTTGTAGCCGAACGATGGATCTTGGGCTGCATATTGCGGTTCATGCACGCAAAAAATCATTTCTCCGACACACTGATACCAGGGGAAATTCCGTCCGTCGCCTGAAAGGGCCCCCAGGCATCCGGATAGACCGTCGTGTGCCCGCCCAGCTCGATGAGTGACTTGGTGATGTACTAACCGAGAGCGGCTTAAACGGCTTTTTGCAGTTTGCTGAGTTCGGGGGTGAGGAATACAAAGAGCCTGTTGTGGGCCTGTGGCTCGCCCAGACAAGGATAGAAGGAACGATGTTCTAGAATTACCTATTCATTGCCTCGGAGCACAAACGGAGCGCAATATGAGCCGGGTCCTCGTTATTGAAAGTGACACCCAAGTGAGCCGCGATATCGGCGATGCACTCTCCGCCGCCGCTTTCCCCATGGAGTACGCGGCTGGGGACGCCGACGCCCTGCAGCGATTGCGTATGCGATCGTTCGGAGTCGTAATTACCAGCCCAGACAGCGCTGTCGATGAAGATTTGGCGCTGCTGGAAGAGATGCGCGTCGTCAGGCCTGGGGTAAAGTGCATTGTCCTGGCTCATCACAGCACTCCGGGCGAAGTCATCTCTGCCCTGCGCGCCCGAGTGTTCGCATGCTTCACACCTCCCTTTGATCCGGAGGATATCGCGAACCTAGCGTGTCGCGCAGCGTCCGACAGTCAATGGCGAGACGACATACAGGTTCTATCGGCCAAGCCCGGCTGGGTTTCCGTCCGCGTAAATTGCCGCCTCATCACTGCTGAACGCCTCATGACGTTTGCGAAAGAGCTGAGCGTTCAACTGCCTGATGAAACACGGCAGGAAACAATGCAGGGGTTGCGAGAGATATTGCTGAATGCAATGGAGCACGGAGCGGCGTTCAATCCCGAACAGGTGGTTGAAGTCACCGCTGTTCGCACTGGGAGAGCACTGGTGTTTTATGTGCGTGACCCCGGGGCGGGCTTCCGCCGGGAATCGCTCACCCACGCGGCTATTGCAAATCCCCCCGATGATCCCGCTGCACATATTGTGCAGCGACAAGAACAAGGAATGCGCGCCGGCGGATTCGGTCTTCTTCTGGCGGGAGGTGCTGTGGACGAGTTGATCTACAGTGAGATCGGAAACGAGGTGTTGCTCATTAAGCATGTGGATTCAGCCTTGAGCGTCAATACAGCGTAGCGGTGCCGAAGCTCGTTGCTGGCCTGATTTGAGCGGCAATATAGAACGCAGAAGGACGACACAACTGGTGACGACACAGCTCGTAAGGATCCACGCCAATTGACCCCACTTCAAAGGCGGCGATCCCAAATCGGCGCCGATCCCGCAGAACGGGAATTGTTAAATGGCCTGACTTGACCCGCCGGCGCGGGGGAACTTACTGAAAACCCGACTTTTCAGGCAGTGAGAGTGGGGTTATTTTGAGAGTGGACTTCAGCATGGATAGTGATCTCAGAATTGTCACAAAGCTCCCGCTAGAACATCTATGGCAGGGAAACGCATTGGAGATGGGAACGCGTCTGCGTGCGCTCACGGCTGGCGAAATCGCCGCGAGGCTACGTAAGGCACCGGTCCAATTTGTTGTCGCCGATATGGGGCACAAACTTCGTTGGATTGCTCCCGCCGAGTGTTACGAGTTCTGGAAATCTGAGGTCAAGCCGAACCTGGCAATCTCTGGCTCACGGTTGTCGCTGGACAGTTTTCCGCGAGCCTACTGCTACAGGGCCTCGGCATGGGAAATATCTGAATCAACCGAAGTGATTGTTCTTGAGCGACATCATTGATTGTTGCCGTTCCAGCGTCGAACTTCCCGGAAAGACGGGGTTTTGAGTGCTTGCTTTGGTACCCGGCGGGCTGCGGGGAAGTTACCGAAAACCCGACTTTGCAGGCAATTCGGCCTTTTGCGTAGATTAGGCCTGTCGCAACCACCATGTGAATGCCAAGCCGTCGGCGAAGGCAAGCAAGTACTGAGCGGTCCCAATCCTACAAAAACGGGGCCTCGAAAAGTGCCGAGACTCGCGACCTTTCCCAGGAGACCTAACCCACCAATCACAGCCAGCATAGGGGCACCCCACCTGGGCCTGACCATTGTTACGAGGGCGGACGGAAGGAGCAAAGGGAGCATGCCAAGCGACAGGTAAGCTCCAGGCAGATCTTCTGATCTGAGATGGCGAATTCCAAACGGTACATCGCGTGAAAATACTAGGCTGAAAAAGGCTAGAAGCACTGGTACCAAAAAGCGAAGCACAATCAATGGCCCACCCCGCTACAAAACTCTACTCGATCTCGCCCCTCGGGAAGGCCGAAATTCTTCTGCTGCCACTGACTAAACTTCACGGCAACTTACCGAAAACCCGACTTCACAGGCCATTCAGCAATTGGTTTGCATGCCACCACTTCTCTTTCCTCCACCCGGATGCAGTGCTCAACCTGTGGAGCAGGCCGGTTGATGCTCAACGGATTGCCGCATATCGCGCCAAAATGCAAACCGACAAAAGCGTCATCTCTTTTGTTGCGGATGACGATTCCTCGCAGATTCTCGGTTACGGCGAGTTGGTGCTCCCAGAAACTCTTGGAGCGATTTATGTCGCTGCTCCCGCTGGGCGGCGTGGAGTTGCAAGCGCACTCCTCCGAACACTCGAGGCTGAAGCTCGCGACATGGGCACGAAGGTTCGAGCGAAGAAGGCACCCGCTCGCCGATGGCCTGGCGATGGACTGCGTCTTTATGGAGAAGATGTTGTGAAACCCGCGCGCTGAAGGCTCGAGAAACGGGATTTCCGGTAACTTGCTCCCACCCGACACCTCCGGCTCGGGAAATTACCGAACCCGACTTTCCAGGCACTCCATCACTAGTTGGATTCCTCGTTGAGTGCTTCCGATAAACCTGGCGATACGTGCGCGGTCGCGTAAGGAGAAAAGCCCCCTGAACCCTCTAAATCGGAATTGCTCCTTCTAAGGTGTATCTGGCCAGTGATGCGATATCTTGCCCGAGGCATCAAAGAACTGCATGCTTGGCATTCCGTCGGCGGCCACGCGCAACAGAATGCGTGTGCGTCCCTCAGGATCGCGCAATCGCAATACGGCCGACTTATCCGGGTCTCGCTCGATCGACGCACGTGCGTGCAGCTTCATGGGGTACTTGCCCATCACGGTTGCCATGGCCTTCTGCTTCTCAGGGCCCTCGGGCATCGCGCGGGCCGTTTTATACGCTGAAAACACTTCAGGGGTGAGCAGTGTAGAGTCGTTGTCATTAATCTGGTAGCTGCTAGATCGCTCTTGGCCGTCCTGATCTGTATCCAGCGAAAGAGTTTGGTCCTGTTCATATTCATCGAAACTGAGATGACCAAACGAGTGAAACGCTCCGTCTTTGGACTTGTAACCGCCGAAGAGCATGCCCCCATTCTCCGTCCCCTCGTCGTTGAGAAACAGGATCCCAGCGGAATCCTGGCGGTCGGGACGGGATATCTCCTTCCCGTGGTAAAACTCGCCCGCGAACTCAGCCCTATCCGAAATGATCAGCCGAGGAGTACCGTCCGGCTCTACGATATTGATGCGATGCACTGTAAGCTCATCGAAGTCCAGGTGCCGCGATTCCCGCTGCTCGGAGGCAGAGACGCGATGTAACGCAAAATCTCCGCGTGTCAGGCCCAGGCTCACCGTGAGGAAAAATGCGACCGTCAGCAGGCCGGAGTATATGGCCAGGAAATGTGGGTTGGAAATAGGTCTCATCAGAACGCTCCTACTCTTCACTTGACGCCGTATGGAAAGGCGTTTTCCGCCTTAGTCGCCAGTGTAGCCTCGCCTATTCGAGCACTATAAGCTCAATTGCACATGACCGGCTGAACCCGACTCCATTCCCGCCCGTTGGGCGCAAACCTTCAACGGGAATGCTGTTGGGCGAAAATTGGGATGGCGTATGCGGTAGGCGGTACGCCTCTCTAAACGGTACATTCGACCACGGGCAATCTTGGCTGCCGTGGGATTTTCAGTAATTTGCTGGGCCTGCCCCTCCCTTGGAATTTACCGATAATCAGACTTCGCAAGCAGTCCCCGACGGCAACACGACTGTCCGCGATGGGGAATCGCCGGAGCCAGTTTGATCTTGCGACTCCCTCAGGAGACCCTATACCATGACTGCCGTGGTTGAACCCACCTACAGGTCGCCCAATTCTGACCTCGCAGCGCAGGTCGCGAAACTATGGCCACACCGAGAGTGTGAAGCCAACATCATCCTCGGACAATTCTGCCGCATCGGAT
>CAZSUK010000224.1:0-4176 GCA_964609355.1 uncultured Acidobacteriaceae bacterium
GGCGGACGGAAAACAATATAGCCTGATCGGTAACGCTGTCCCGCTTCCATCGAATATGAGAAGTCTGGAGATTCATTACAGCGCTCTCAGCTTTGTCAAGCCTGACAAGATCAAGATCAGATATCGCCTGGCTGGTTTAAGTGACAACTGGCTGGATGCCGGTTCCAGGCGCGAAGCAATCTACAACAACCTCACACCTGGTAACTACACCTTCCAAGTAGTTGCAGCAAACAGCGACGGGATATGGAACACGACTGAAGAAAGCTTAGCGGTTTCCGTTGCGGCCGCGTGGTATCAGACGTCATTGTTCAGATTGTGCGCACTCGCGTCGATGATTTTGCTTCTATACGGCTTGATGTTTCTTGAAAGACGGCGATACATGAGGCTGGTTCGCGCCAGATACCAGGAGCGGCTGGAGGAACGTACTCGCATTGCGCGCAACCTCCATGACACGCTGATTCAGACGATTCAAGGCAGCAAGTTGCTGGCTGATCATGCGCAGGAACTCCCTGAGGATACGGAGGGAATGAGGCATGCATTGAAGCAACTTTCGACATGGTTAGGCGGAGCCCTTCACGAAGGGCGGGTTGCACTTGATTCCCTCCGTTCCACGCCATCTGAGGACATAGCTACGGCTTTGTTCAAAGCCGCCGAGGCCTGTACTCCCGAGTCGATGCAATTGAATATCGCGGTGGATGGATCCCCAAGAGAAATTGAGGCATCTGTACAGGACGAAGTCCATCAGATCATGGCGGAAGGAATCAGGAACGCTTGCCTCCATTCCGGCGGTTCCACTCTCACGATCAAGGTTGACTACGGTCATGATTTTGTCATCACCGTCAACGACAACGGCCGCGGTGGCGATGTAACTCTCATGGGAGAGCCAAAACCGGGACACTATGGAATCAAAGGCATGTACGAACGTGCTCGAAACATTGACGCCAAGCTTTTTATCGAGAGCAGTCCTGGAAAAGGCACAACCGTCACGCTTTGCGTCCCGGGACGCCTGGCATATCAGGACATGGGATTCGATTGGCTGGTTCGGAAACTGAGGAGAAAGCGGCCCAGTTCCGAAGAGAATGCAACAGAAGCGTAGCCAGAGCGCAATGCTGCCCAAGGCTATGGTTCACGAAAGCGGTACCCAATGTAGCTGTCGGTTAGCAGGTACGCGGGATTTGCGGCATCTTCTTCGAGCTTCTTTCGCAGCTGGCCGACGAGCACGCGCAAATATGCGCGTTCGTTTCCGAAGCCGGGACCACGCAAGAGAGCAAGCAGGCGAGCGTGAGTCACCGGACGGCCTGCATGGGTCATCAGAAACTGAAGAGCGTCGAACTCGCGTGGCGTCAGATGTACCTCGATTCCAGCCCGTTCGACGCGCCGTCGAACAGGGTCGAGCATGATTTTGCCGATGATGATCGGCAACCCTGCGGGCCTTTCAGGTGCGCGCAGCCGGCGAATGGCGGCACGGATCCTTGCGGTCAACTCGCGTGTCTGAAATGGCTTGGTCACATAATCGTCGGCGCCAGACTCCAAGGCCTCGACCTTGTCATCCTCACTATCGCGTACAGTCAGCATAAGAATCGGCAGCCTGGTAGAGAAATGCCGGATGCGCCGGCAGGTCTCGATACCTCCGATTCCAGGCATATTGATGTCGAGCAGCACGGCTTCATAATCACCCATGCGCAGACACACGAGAGCATCCTCTCCATTGCCCGCTTCGGTTACATCGAAACCGAGAACACCGAGAGTGGTGCGCAGACTGCGCCTCAGGGCAGAGTCGTCTTCTACGATCAGTAGTCTGCCTTGTGACTCGGTCATACTCAGGCACCCTTACGTAGATGCGGCAGGGTAAAAAAAAGCGTCGTCCCTGTTTCCGGATCGCTTTCAACCCACACCCGTCCGCGGTGGGCCTCCGCAATCCTTTTGGTTACGGACAGGCCGATGCCAGTGCCAGATGCTTTATGTTGAGACCCCGGGGAGCGGTAAAAACGCTGAAAGATCCGCAACCTCTCTTCGGGAGGAATAAAGGATCCTTCGTTTTGCACGCCGATCACGACCTCAGTGTCAGTGGACATGACACGGATCGTAATTGGCGATGCCGGACTCGAGTATTTTGAAGCATTGTCTAGCACCTGGGAAACAGCCATTTGGAGCAAACGGGCATCCGCCCATACATAGCTCCCCGACGTCTGGTCCACGATCCGCAAAGGACGGTCCCCAATTGTTCGGGCGGCTTCCGCTCTAAAGAACTCGAACAATTGATCCACGTAGATCATTTCGTGATCCACCTCAAGATGTGCCTCGTCCAATTTTGCAGTTTGCAACACCTGATTGGTCAGCTTAGCCAGACGTGCTGCCTCTTCATCGATAAGAGACACAAGTTCCCTATCCGCACTTTCGAGCCGGTTGATTTCCAGCAACCCCGAGCTCGCGCTTTGGATCGTTGCTAACGGGGTCTTGAATGCGTGGGCCAGTCCGTCAAGAACGGTGGAGCGTAGCTGCTCGCTTCGCTTAGCAGCCTCGGCATTGCTTTCGGCTATAAACGAATATGCTCTTTCGAGCGAGATCGCGGCAAGAGAAGCAATTGCGTCCACGGATCGGGCATCGAGTTGGGTTCCAGATGACGAGTCTGCGATGTAAAGCGCACCCACAGGCCTGGTCCCAAGCCTCAAAACACGCTTGAATATGCGAGAGTCAGAGTCGTTCACACAGAGCTCGTGAAAATACGTTGCACGCACTTCATCGTCTGGAATGACATCACCCCCGGCCTTGTCCATTCGCGCTTCGCGTGCGTCCCACAGGGCCACGGCTTTGACCTTAAAAGTGTCAGCGATCAGGCTTGCCAGTTGTGCACCGACTTCTTTGCGCCTGTCCATCACGATGATGTCCCGGCTGGTAAGGTAAAGCCTCTCCAAACGGGTCCGCTCACTTTCGGTTTGTGCCGCCTTCTGTTTGATGCGAGCAGCAAAATGACCGGCAGTCAGAGCGATGGTCACAAATATCAGGGAGGAGATCCAGTCCTGGGGATCGTGCTCATACAGGGAGAAGATCGGCATCATGTAGAAAAAGTCAAGAGAACCAACCGCCACCACCGAAGCGACCACTGCTTCAGGGAATCCCCAGCGAAACGCGATCAGCATCACGAGGACCAGGTCGATGAGCCCTGCTGTCAGTGCTTTGCCGTGACCCTGGTAGACGAGTCCTGTGACCAATGCGACGACAGGGACGACTGCGAGGGTTCGTAACAGGCGTGTGGCTACTTGCGGGGCCTTCATCTCTATAAATCAGGATATCTCTGATTTGTCAGTCATTTTTCTCCGCGACGCTCAAGAGACAAGAAAGTTATAAGGAAACCATAAACATCGCGCCCTTAGTTATGCCGTAGTTACGGTAGTTGTTCTTCCATAAAGATGCAGACGCCAGTGTACCGGCAGATTGGAGAACACCCATGGCCTCTCCCAGAGGAACCATACTTCCCGTTTCACCCGTAACTTTTCATTCTTTGATGTGCTTGCATTTGGAGGCAGTGCTCTTGCGTGGCGAGGCGGCCCGTGAGCGAGACCGAGAGCATTCCCATCCGCTTCGTCCGCGAGCAATTCAGCGGCGGCGCCTCACAGGTGCCCTCGTTGTCTTGTTTGGACTGCTCTTTATGAGCAACCCTTGTCTGACAGCGCAGTCCACGTTCGGCAGCATTCGAGGGACTGCTCAGGATGCCTCGGGCGCGGCAATACCGGATACACAGATTACGCTGCACAGCGTCGATCAGAATACGGACCGGGTCGCGAAAACGAACGCTACGGGAGACTACGCGTTTGAGAATGTCCTCGCCGGACAATACAGCCTCCGGGCACAGCACGATGGATTTGCGGATACGGAAGTCGACGGCATCACCCTGGCGGCGAGACAGGACAGCCGTCACACCCTGACGATGGCGATCGCCGCACAAGCGACCACGGTTCAGGTAACCTCTTCTGCAAACCAGATTGACACAGAAAATGGGGTTATCGGAGACGCAAAAAATACGTCCGACATTGGCCAATTGCCACTGAACTTCCGCGCATCCACCACCAGCCCACTGGCGTCACTGGAGACCTCTCCGAACGTGCAGACAGACAGCCAGGGGAACATTTCCATTGGCGGAGCAACGTCGAACATGATTGGCTTTTCGGTCGACGG
>CAZSUK010000225.1:0-7627 GCA_964609355.1 uncultured Acidobacteriaceae bacterium
TTCCGCTCGACCGTCCTCTTACGGTTGTCACGAATTCGATCTCGATTGCAGCCGCTCTCCTTGAACGAAAGAATCTCAAAGTTATCGTCATTGGTGGGGAGATCGATCCGGATGCCGGAGCGGCAATCGGACCATCTGCCATTCGTGAAGCAGAACGGTTCAACTTCGATCTGTGCTTTCTAGGCGCCTGCGCAGCTTCGGTGTCTTTAGGACTCAGCGCATTTCAGATAGCGGATGCTGAATTCAAACGCACACTCATCGAAAGAAGTGAACGTATCGCAGCGCTGATCACTCTAGATAAAGTCGAGACCCGAGCCCCATTTCAGATCGCCGCTCTTGCGGCTCTCGATCATGTGGTGCTCGAGCACAACACACCGGAACAAATTCTCTCTACCTTTTACGAAGCTGGACCAGACGTGATCCTTTCGAAGCCCTAACGTATACCGTTCGCGAGCCCGTCGCTATGCAGCGGCGGGGTGGCACTTCCTGATTTGACCGGGACCCGCACTGGCCCAGACAGGAGACAGTTCGATGCAATGGCAGAATGCTCCGAAGACTTGGAAACAATCTGGGACCTCACTCATCGAGGGAGTGCCGGCTGGTACCGATTACTGGCGCACAACACATTACGGATTCATCCGGACGGAAATACGGCGCCATGATACCCATTCACCATCACCAGCGCTCGTGCGCTGCAATAGGTATGCTGGTCACCGCATTACTCAGACATCAAAACTCCACAAGCGGATGCTCTAAAGACAGCCTACATCGCCGGCCCTCGAGCACTTGATTCAGAAGTCCAACCATGCGCTCAGTGGTTGCCATGTCATTCGGAAAAGCCGGTAATCTCACAGGGCCATGCGGTCTTATCCGGTAAAAGCACGTAATAGGGTTGGAAAAGAACCTCGGTACTGCTAGCACGGGGCTTTTTCGGGAGCATGGCACGATAGTCGCCGGGTACGATAAGGAGCGCTTGGTGCTTATCGACGCCGCCGAACAGCTCAACTTTCTTCCCGTTCAGGATTGCGTCCACATAGACTCCATCGCCGCACAGAGCATTCGACCTAACAGTAGCGCACTGTCGGAAATGAGTTGCGGAGACATGGAAATTGATGGTGTAGTCGTTCGGATTTTGGTCTACAGGATACTGTCCGGGTCGGTACTTTCCTTGGGCCGATGCCATCGAGCACAAAAAAGGATAGCTAGAACGAAGGATATTTTCATCGCTTGTGTCGTCATCTCGACCTTCGGAGAAGTCATTTTTTACCAGGATTCCGCAGCATTGAAGGCTCTGACGCGTGATCAATCCGATAATTGCATTCCACAGACCATCCTGCAAAGAGTCCCCCTGGGGGAGGTCGTAAACGCATTCGGACCGTTCGGCATGCGAGATCGTCGAGTGTGCAGCCGCCGGGCGTCACTCGAGTCACCCACGTATTTCGGTGAAGAGCGTCAACTGGAGACCGGCCGGTGCCTGCAATCGGGCGTTCAACGAGTTCCAAGGAGTTCGTGTTGGCGGGGCCAGCACTTTCGCCCCAGCGGCCTCAAGGGCGCGTGTGCTGGCGGCTGAGTCATCGACCTCAAACGCGACACGAATATGCCCAGCAACCCGGTATCCGACTTCAACCTTGTCGATGAACTCGGCGTGGCCCGGATCAGTCAGCTCGAGTGTCGCTTGGCCGGCCTCAAGGATCGTGACGTGTCCGCCTTGCGAAGCAAAGGCCGCCCGCTCCTTCAGTCCCAGCACATCACGGTAAAAATGAAGCGCTTGGTCGTAGTTCTCCGCGGTTACGACCAGCCGCAGCTCGTGAACTCCGTTCTTTTCCATCACCGCCTCGCGGAAGCAGTCCAAACTGCTTCATCCTTGCCAGATGACTAACGTCATCTAAGCGATTCCTGAAAATGTATCGAAAGAACAGAAATTCTCTTTTTCTCTGCGGTGCAGAGCGGCTGCTCAGTGATCAGTCTGAAAGCACGATGAAGATTCCGAGCGTTGGGAGCGCACCCAGGCCCGACCGAGTAACACTGGTGGACTGTGCACATTTTCTCGACGCATCCATGTGGCGGAAGCCGCAGAATTGACGGGCTGTGGACGCCAATCCTTCCATAACCAGATTGGCGGAGAGTAGCCCGTGATTCGGGGCAAAGCCGGTGAAGCTTTGATCTTTCCAAGGATCTACGCCGTGGGTGCGATAATTTCGGTGTTAATCCTCCAGGAACATAGGAAGCGCCACGTGCTGATGTACGGGTTGATCGGTGGAATCCTGATTGCCGCGCTCAAGTCGACAGAGTATCAGTTCCGTTTTCCCAAAGTACCAGTCCCGTCTGGTCACAAATTCCTGGCACACTGGGCCTGGGATCCGGCGACAGGAGCCACTTCCGCGTCTCAAGAAGGAGTTGCAGTTTACCCTGTAAGTGTCGAAGGAGAAGACGTTTTCGGGAAGGTGTGAGTTGGGTTCAGAACTCCTGCGTCAGTCGGAGCATTTGACCGTCGCATTGAACGCTGCATAGGAAGTCATCACCGCTAGGAAACCCTTTATGAATCTAATCATGCAAGTGGTATCCGGTTTCACAAAAAGCCTGCCGCTCATGGCACTGTGGTGTGTAGTGTTTGGCGTGTTGGAGCGCATGTTCCCGGCCGTGGAGCGCAAGGCCGTCAAAGAATGGGGATTCAACCTCTCAGTATCAGTTTTGTATATGGCGGTTGGCGCGATCGCCGCCGTCGTTGGCGACCTCATCGGCGAAAAGTTGAGAGCGGGACTTCATGGAGGTCTGATCAACCTCAAGATCGGGAAAACTGGTGGCATTGCCCGAGATCTCGCGGCTACGTTGCTCTCCATTCTGATCTTCGACTTCTTTTACTACTGGTGGCACCGCTCGGAGCATAAATATCCCGGGCTTTGGGCCATGCATAAGCTCCATCACCTGGATCCGGGAATCAACGTGTCTACGAATTTTCGCCACCATTGGCTCGAGGATGTGGGACGCATTCCAGTGATCACGATCCCGATGGCCATCTTGTTTGATCTCTCACCACAGGCCGGGGGCGCGATTGGTTTTGCTTTTTCGGCCTGGACGTTCTTTATCCATGCCAATCTCAAACTCGGTCTGGGCCGGTTGAGTTGGCTGGTCGATGGGCCTCAAGTACATCGTATCCATCACAGCAAGTTACCGGAGCATTTTGACCGTAACTTCGCGGCATTCTTTCCCATCTGGGATGTCATCTTTGGAACTTATTATCATCCTGGCCGCGGGGAGTTTCCCCCGACCGGAGTGATTGGTGAGCCGCAGGTCACGACATTGAGGGAAGCGGCCTGGCTGCCGTTTCGCACTTGGCGGCGGCCGTCCCCCGCATCTGCGGACACCGAGGTTGAATAAGTTTTGCCCACCAGGCTTTCCCGCGTCGTGACAGCTCACGAATGCGCATAGTATGCCCTGGACGATTCAAATGTCTGCAATTTCTTACTACGCTGGCCACTGAGATAAATTTCCCCTTCGGTCTTGCGGTCCGTCCAGTAATGGCCCGAAAGTTGTTTGGGAGCCTCGTCAGAAACTCTGAACCAGACTGCGCTATAGTGGATGGCGCTCCTGTCGCGAACCTCGAATCGGGATTCGTTGCGATAAAAAGTTTTGGTGACAGGCGGGGAGTGGAACTTTGCAAAACACATTGCTCTAGTGAATTCCGTACTTCGTCTAGGCCTGCTCCGCAAGCGTTCGCGGCGATCCCAGGTTTCAAAAATCGAACCCCGGGATCGTACATTCCGAATACCAAATTGAGATGTGGACCGTCCGCCTCAAATTGCCTGACGACACATGTATACACGAAACTCCACCGCACCTGTGACCGGCACAGTAGGCGGTAGCATGTCAATTCTGCGGGCTAACGCAGCTGCAGTGTTGTGCCGGGCAGAAGGCCCCATCCCCACCAAATACGCTATCTGCTTATGGTTCAATTTCATATTCCAACGACAGAAGCGACGCTCCAACTGCGTGAAAAATGGATCGAGTGCGCGAGCAACCCTCAGTTCCTTGTTACGATCCACCTCCAGAAGGCCCAGTGAATCACGCAATTCGGCCATGTGTTGATATGTCGGAATAGCGGTGATCAACTTTCCGTTACTGCGTAACGTGCGGAAAAGTTCATGGGCTGGGCGTGGCGCAAAGACATTGAGCGCGAGATCGATGCAGTGATCTTTGACTGGCAGCCCCTCCCAAACATCGGCAACAGCCGCATTCAAGCGACGATGCGCTTTGGCAGCGCGGCGAGCTGCATATTTCGACAAGTCAATTGCCAGCCCTAAGCTCGTTGGCAAAGCATCGAGGACGCTCGCGATGTAATAGCCAGTGCCAGCACCTCCCTCCATAACAAGCCGGGCGCCGGCAGCATAATTTTTCGCAAGTTCTACAAGTACGTTCGCAAGCGGAAGGTAATGACCAGCGCCCAGAAACTCAGCGCGGGCCCCAACCATTTCGAGAGAGTCACCGAATTCGAACAGAAGGTTTGTTATGGATCAGGTTCACATAACCTTGCCGTGCAAAATCAAACGAGTGGTCCGATTTGCACGACAAACCAGTGCTGGCTGCTCTCAGGCCCTGGTGGCAAATGGGACAAAGAAGCTTTTGAACTACGAACGTATGCATAGTCAGAATTGTACTGCGAGGAAGTCACTTTTTCAGTGGCTTTCCCCGCCGGAAGGAATACGGATCGCGGTAGGGACACATATTGCTATGCGCCCCCCGCACAAAACCGGACGTGCGGCTTTCCCGCATCCGGCTCCCACCTCGGGTGTTTGATGGCTTAGCCGCAATTGCACGGCGCGTTCAGCCGATCATGTCGTAAACCATGCAAGTGATGGTCGGCAGCCCCTCCACCATGCCCGCCAGCAACGCCGTCGCTGTCGCTTCTCCCGCAGTCACAAATGCCATCCGCTTCTACGACGGTCTTCGCTTCCTCGGCGCCGGGAACCTTTCGGCCAACGGAACTCTTGCTACTCTGCAGATCGACCGTGTCACTCCCGGCTGGCACTTTTACACCGCCCAGTACCCCAAGGACGCCTACTCCACTCTTAACTCGGCCTCGTCGTGGTCTACGCCGCTCCGTAACTTCGCGTACTGACCATCACTCAACCCGGCCAGCTTCATCGGTGTCGGGTCGGAGGTGGCGCATCGGGTCTTGCCTTGGTGCAGCTCTACTACCCATCCCATCGGCCGGAGGTGCCTCAACCGGAACGATGCTTCACGATCGGACGAAATTTACATCGAAGCAGCTGCCCGAAGAAAGCCGGAATCTGAAGCGCTTCCCCCCAGGACCGCTCTGAGAGACCTCGCCGCGGCCTGGCCCCCACATTCTTTATGATCTTGGTTTATTCAGGGAATCGATCTCCGGGATGAACGATGCGAATGTCGTGATCGGTGAAGCTGGCACGTGCTTGAGGAACTACATACTTCGGCATGTGACACGATACACAGTGTGCAGTGCTGACTTTACAGATCGCAACCGGAGCTTTCAACCCTCCCGCGTGAACGCCACGCGTATGGCATGACAGGCAGTTTTTGTCGTACGTGGAAAGATCACGCACCAGCGGCCGGTGCGGATCGTGGCATGCGACGCACGTGATCCGGGCATCTGCGCCTGCTCTCCAGCAGCGGCTGTTTTCCAGGCGGTACGGCTGAAATCGCACGTCGATAATCCCAGTATCCACCATGTCTAAGGTGATGTCCGCCCATGTCCGATGGCATGCGCCACAGAAGTCTACGGAAGTAGCCGGTGGCAGTACGCCGGGATTGAAAATGTTTGCCTTTTCACCTGACCCTCCTGTCATCGCCTTGATATGATTCGCACCCGGACCATGACAGGCCTGACAGGTTACACCAGGGACGGCGCTATCAGCATGAAAGGTGTTCGATGTGGTCGACATGGTGGTATGGCACGCAAAACAAGACTGTGTTTCCTGCCACTGAAGAGGTTTTCCGAACGCCTGCTCCATCGTAGATGGAACATCTACACGTTGTCCTGCGGTGATACTTAGAGCGTTTAATGTCGTGTAATAGCTCACCCGGCTTTCAAGGTAGGTTTGGTCTTTTTTAAAAAGATAGGTTTGTCCGACTTCGCCCTCTCCAAACGCCCAGGTTACTTTTTCAGATTCGACGTTGCTTCCACGGCCGACTGTCAAAGTAGTGCCATTAGATCCGCTCTTCAGGAGATAAGTGAAGCCACCCTCGTCGAAGGTCAGGTTAGGATGCCTCTCCAGCACCTCCGCATCGTCGGGCCGCCTGCCGGCTTTATACATGGGCGTCTCGTGCTGTGCCGCTGCCAAGTCTCGATGGCACTCAGCGCAGGCTCCAGGATCCGCGTACTCGCTCTCCGCTGCATCTCCTTTCGTGGGCCACCAGCCGGGATCCTCTATCCTTTCCCTCGTTTCTAAACTGAGGTCCCGATACTGACCCAAAGCCTGCTCCCGAGACTTCCGGATCTGTGTTTGTAGCGAAGGCACAACGCACAGGAGTAAGACTGCAATGTACAGAAAAAGTCTGGTTCGACCCAGCATCAGGTATCACCAAACGGCAGCTGGTCGATGGCCACCGCGGATTGAGATTATCGTTCCAATGAAGGAGGAAGAGCGTTCTGCTGCCGCGAAGCCGCGTCTTGAAATTGCGATGACGGCGAGCGCCTTCATGTGTGCAAGTGTAACTTCGGCTGCAGCCTTATTCCCCACCTTACCGTAGACGCACGCAAGCCAGTAATAGTCTCCGGACTTACCCGACATAGCACACCACTAACAACAAGCTGGTGGACTCTTTTACTCCGCCTTGACAGCGCGTCTCTTATGGAAATGTTTTTCGAGAGAGTGTCGATGGGCGTTCATAGGCCCACCCAGGGGGATCAAACTGCCTATTCAGCAACTGCTCTCCCTGGAAGCGCCGCCCTCACCTTTGTCATCTCAACCGGAGCGTACCGGATTTCCTACTTCGCGCTGCTGGCAACGACCACGTGTGCGGTTTTCCTTAAGAAAACCGCATGATGTTGATCAACGCCACGGGTCTCCACAGGAAATTCGCGGGAGCGCAGTGGAGAGATCTCGGTCTGGATGCGCTTTCGTGGAAACCTTTTTCGAGAGAGCGTAGTATGCGACCTGCCGCTTACAGGGTGTGTTGCGGATTCAGCAGAGGAAGAGCGGGCGACCGCTCTCCCTTTGCTGATTTGACGTTAGACGGTGTGGCTCGTGGCGTTTGCTTCTTCTCTACAGCTGGTCCTCTTCATCTAATTCAGCTGTAACTGGCGTCAACGTACCGAACAACCCATCCGCATAGCCATTGATGCCGGCAGAGAAAAATAGAGCCGGACCAGGAGAAGGATTGGCCTGGTTGTTACTTCTGTTGTCGAATTCGAGGCCCCACAATCCGCTAATGACGATCGGAGTGTCATTAGCATCCAGCAGGTTTCCAAGAAACCTTCCATCGGTAATGTTGAAGGCGGCAATCGTGCCGCTGAACCGGTTGCCGATCAGCAGCGCGTGGCTAAAGAATCCAAAGTCTTGCGGCGCCAGTGCGACGCCCCAGGGCGCGCTCAAGGCTCCGGGTACGTTCTGAAGACGCTGGACGAGGACACCTCTCTTCGAGAACACAT
>CAZSUK010000226.1:0-7089 GCA_964609355.1 uncultured Acidobacteriaceae bacterium
AATAAGCTTGTTGAAATCGCGCGTGTTGTTGCGGTAACCAAGTTCGCCGCGTTCTGTGGCGAAGTAGAACTGGTACCACCAGGCCAGCTCGGCCTGCGGCGGCAACGGATGCTCGTTTGCTGCAGGACTGCCAATCAAATAACCACCCACTGAGACAATCGCTTTGCACCGTTCAGGAAAGAGCACTGCCATGATGTCGGCCGTCCGCGCTCCCCAGTCGAACCCGGCGATGACCGCCTTCTGAATCTTGAGTGCATCCATCAGCGCGACAATGTCCAAAGCCACTACGGACTGCTGGCCATTACGGCACGTATCACTCAAAAGAAACCGCGTAGAGCCATAGCCTCGCAGATAGGGCACAATTACCCGGTAACCGGCCGCAGCCAACAAAGGCGCAACATCGACATAGCTGTAAATGTCATAAGGCCAGCCGTGCAGCAAAATTACCGCGGTTCCATTGGCAGGTCCCGCTTCGGCATATCCAACATTCAGCAAACCCGCATCGATTTGCTTCAGTGAGTCGAATGACGTGTGCGTTCCAGCCTTTGTCGCGGGGACCTTGGCCCCCGTCTCTTTGCTCGACAGCGCGCTTGCAGAGCCAAGCATGCCAAGCTGGGTGGCCGCGATCGTCAGGGCGGCCTGACCAAAAAAGCGTCGGCGTTGAAAGTTAATTTCTTCAAATAGCGCCATTGTAAGTCTCCTCTCCTTGAGTCCTAAGTTAGGTAATATTTCCGCGAGGCGCGTCTTTCCACTCTCCCCGCGCGGCGTTCCGGGCATGTTTCAGATGGCGCCCACGACCGGGTTAGACCGCCTTTTTTTCGGGCCAGCGTGATTATTCGCCGGGTACCCCAATTCAATCAAATCCCAGCTAGACTCCTCTTACTGCTGTATCGTCTAAATCGCAAAGGCAGGAAGCTCCTATGTCCGCATCAGTTCGTCCCTACCCATGCTTCGCTCGTCTACTCTTTATGGCGGCAGCAGCACTTGTGCTCTTCCTGGCTGCCCCGGCCATGCTCACCGCTCAATCCGTGCCGCCGGCCCTTGTGTCTCCGCCAGTGCGGGCGCCGCAGACGGGTCCAAACGGCGAGGAGCTACCCGGTATGCCTAAATTTCATGATCCCGCGCCTTATGACATCGACGAGCACACGGGCTACAAGCAGATCTTCGATGGAAAGAGCTTTACCGGGTGGGACGCAGACCCCAGCATCTGGCGCGTCGAGGACGGCATCATGGTGGGTGAAACGCTCGAGGGCAAGCCGAAGGGCAACAACTATATCGTGTATCGCGGCGAAAAAACCCGTGACTTCGACCTCAAGTTGCAAATGAAAATTGAAAAGGGCGGGGGTGGTGGCATTCAATATCGCAGCGTCACCGGCATACCCTGGACCCGGCCGCAGCCCGCAGGCCAGCCTCCCTACGACCTGAAGTTTATGATGACCGGTCCGCAGGCCGACTTCTGGTTCCCTGTCCGTGCACAGGCTGCGGACTACACCGGCCAATGGTATTCCGAAAACACCATGCAGGGCATCCTTGCTTATCGCGGCCAGGTAACCCAGGCGCTCCCCGGACAGACCAATCGCCTGGTTGCAGATATCGGCGACAAGCGCGCCTTGGGCGGGTACGTCAAGGTAAACGAGTGGAACGATTACGAGGTCATCGCGCGGGGCGGTGTAATGATGCACATCATGAACGGTCAGCTCATGGCGGTCTTCATTGATGACAACAAAGACTCCGTCAATAACCAACCAGGCCTGATCGGCTTCGAGATTGAGAGCCAGCCCTGCAAGATCTCTGTGCGCGATATATGGCTCCGAACATTCGATTAACTCCGAACCAATCCGGCCCACGAATGTCTCGAGGTTGCAGCTTCACTACAAGGAACCATTGACGAGGTGGTCGGGGTCCGATATAGTCGGAATGCGATATGCCAGCGAAGACTGCCAAAAGCTCCCCGCTCTCCGCCGCAACCCTGCACATCCTCCTTGCGCTCGCAGGGGGCAATTTGCACGGCTACGGAATCATCAAAGAAGTCGCGCGCAATTCGGATGGTCATTACCGGTTGGGGCCAGGTACGTTGTACGACAACCTGAAGAAATTGATCAGCGCCGGTTTGGTCGCAGATGTTCCAACTTCCTCCTCTACGCGCAAAGCTGCCTCAGCAAAAGATGATGATCGGCGGTTTTTTGCGCTCACCAGGGAAGGGAAGGACGCCCTCGCCAAAGAGGTGGATCGCCTACAAGGCGTGGTCACGAAAGCCAGAGCACGCCTTCAGGAAGCGAGGACCGGAAGAGCATGAACAGAGCCGTTTCTCGCCTCGCCTATCGTCTCATTTTGCGTTTGCACCCCACTTCCTTCCGGGATGAGTTTGGCTCTGAGATGCTGTGGATTTTCGATCAGGAACAACAACTGGGCGCGGCTGCACACTTGTTCCTCGACGGAACACTCTCTCTCCTTCGGCAGCGTTTCAGATCTCAGAACAGCCCCGGTCAGTTGTCGATTGCTTCCGGAGTGATGATCACCGGGCCTGGAATCGCTCCGGTACGGTTCTTTCAAGCCGTTCTTGCGCTTTCCCTGTTTTGCCTCGGTCTCATGATCTTGAAACTACCGAATTCGCTCAACGCTTCCGTGACGTGGGCGGACCGAATGCCTTGCTATACCGTCACGCTACAAGCGCCGTCCCATGCCGAGGTAGTTCTTCAAACCACGCCGTAGGATTCTAAGTAGGACCGTAACCCACGCCCCGCCACACGAGCGTTATCCGGCTCAATCCCGCAAAATGTTAACCTTGAAAGAGTCTTAATAACGCATGGGATTTCTGAGCCATCTGCTATACCCATGGGGCTTACTGCTCCAGATATTCGCAATCGTCCACTTCATCCGGCGACGGCCGGACATGTACTGGATCTTCATCATCCTCTTTCTCGGTCCGCTTGGCGCAGCCATTTATATTCTCGTCGAAGTAATTCCCGACGCCGGATTGCTCAGCCAGTCATTCAAGGTGTTTCCCCGTCGCAAGCGTATTCAGGAACTGGAAGCCATGGTGCGCGACAATCCATCGTCGGGGAACTACGAGGAGCTCGGTGATCTCTACATGGACGATGGCAGGCTCCAGCCGGCGCGAATCGCGTTCGACAAGGCCATCGCTGCCCGCGCTGATACGCTCGATCCGTTTTACCGGCGTGGTGTTTGTGCTCTCCTGCTAGGGGATGCAGTCGCTGCCCTGCCTGATCTGGAACGAGTGGTCGCGAAAGAACCCGACTACGATTTTCATCGCGCGGCCGGACTGCTCGCTCAAGCCTACGCGCAAACCGGTCAAAAAGAGAAAGCGGAGGCGCTCTTCCGCCAGGCAACCGGCGCATCGACATCATCGGAGACATACTTGAACTTCGCCGCCATGCTGGCCGTCCAGGGACGCACTACCGAAGCGCGCGAATGGGCGCAGAAAGTGCTCGACAAGAAACCAAGCATGCCTGCCTACCTGCGCCGCCGCGAGAGGCCGTGGTTTCGCAGCGCACGGGACATATTGAAAAAGCTGCCTGCCTGACAGACAGCTCAGCGGCCACCTGTTCACGAGTGAGAAGCAGAGGCATTTTCCCATCCTTTGATGTGAGAGTTGTGCGAGTTCCTCTGGGTGGTCCGTGGTCGAGTATGAAATGAAAGAGGGCACTTAAATGCAAGATGACCAGAGGCTCATTCCAGCCGACTCTCCAGAAGGTAGGCGACCAAGCTCATCAAAAGCCGTAATAAATATGCTTTCCGTCACTTTCTTCTCCACGTGTAAGAACACCGTCGAAGGGCGTATCGGAGTACACCCAAACGCTGAGAAAATCGAGCACGGCATTTCTCATGATCGGTGTCACATATTGCTTCCCCACGAAGTGTCTCCTGTGGACCATGATCGTCTCAATCATCAACTCATGGAGGGATTGGAGTGTATTGTACAAGGGGACTTCACGATTCACCCTCTCACGCGTTCCCCAAAGAGTTGGGTGCATCAATTTGGACGGCCTCAGGTAGCAATTGAAATACAAGTGGCCTAAGCCCACGCGAGTCGCCATGTCTTTCGTGTTCAGGGTGGTCCACGACGTAGGCTTTTGATTCTTGCAAGTCGGACACTTCTCCTGCTTATTCTTCGCACCAGCCTCCGCCGCCTTCTTGGTGAGGTTTGCCTGTGCAGACTCTCCGATGCTCACGCCCGTTAAATCGTGTATGCCTTTGACAATTTGATCCCAGTCAACAGCGTCGTATTCCTTAAAGGCCGCAACTTGCTCGGGATTTTGACTAAGATACTTGAGCGTCACGGTTCGCTCGAACAAAGCTCGTAAGCAATATTGTGATCCATGATGAGAATCGGCATGTGCCAGAGTCATCAAATCCGTTACGTCCATGCGGGAAGAGACCATAGACCCGACAATCAAATCCCCAAGTTCGTCATCGTCTCGAATCTTCGCGTAGACAATGAGGCGGTCAATGACCTTGAGCCACCTGTGCACGATGACTGGAAAATCTTTGCGCCACCCTAGGAGTTCAGCCCACGTATGCGGGGTTTGGACCTCGTTATCGTTCATCGAATCGCCTTTTAGTCCCAGGCCCCACCTGGAATAATTGCTAAACTCTTTGCAACATGATAGCCATTGACGGAATAATCGGACGAACAGAAGGCGACCGTCAAATTTCAGTCCGCGTATGCCGACATGATGAGCAAGTTGACGTCGCCCGACTTCATTCCTGCTCTCTGCGCTCACGAAGCGGCACATCTTGTTTATTACGAAATGATGGGTCCGATTCGATACGAGCTGCTGCCTCCGAGACTGGAATATGATCCAGTGAGGCACCGGTTCATCGGGCATTATGCCGCGATTAAGTTAGCTGAAGAACCGCTCTGCGAACCTCACAAATGGCGAGAGTGCATTACGATGATGGCCCGCGCTCACGTTGCGGGCGGGGTCGTCGGTCGCAAACTGTTCCCTGCCTGCAGCGGTGGAGACGAAGCCGATAAACAAAATTTTAGGAAACTCTGCGTCGATCTCACCGACCATTTTGGAGGCATCTCGATAGACGTCGAACTCTGCTGGCAACGCGCACAGGATGCGGTCAAGCGACAGTTAGAGGACGACCCGCACATTATGGAAATGATTCTGCAACGGGCCGCTGAACTTAGGCCGTCATTTGGCTTTTAGGACCGCTTCAACACGCTGGCAGGCTCTAGGACAAAATCAGCCGCCTGCCCACACGGATCATTGAGGACTGATGCGCATAAGCACATTGGGAATTGTGCTACAAGCCCCTAGAGAAGGGGCCTGCCATTGGGTGCCGTCTGCATACGTAACCGAATCCAAGTCGATGGAGGTTATTATGGCAGTGAAGTGGGTCAGAGAAAGCTCACTGGAGGCGTGGCCTTTTCCTTGAACGTCCAGTGCGACATCAACCGTCCTCCAAAGGTCAGGTGCATTGGAAGGGTCGGATGGGTCAATGAGTCTCAATTTTCTGCTAAAGCCGTGAACGGTGAATTGCGCACCCACAATATCCCGAGTTGAGGGATTACTCACATCGAGGTGGAGCTGCATATAATCCTTTGTAACCTGTTGTCCCTCCAGCCTTGGCTCTTTGGGCTGAGGCGGTTGCCCGTTTATCGAAGGCTCAGCGTTTGATACTGATGGCAACGAGACAAGATTTGCCTCAACGCCAATAGGGCAGACGGTTCCAGCCGAACGCACGTGCGTCAATGATGCGCTGTCTGCGTCCTGCTTGGTGACCTGTTGCTGTCCGAGGAGAAGAGCATTAGAGAGCAGGAAGACGAGCGAAAGGATGCTGGCGCGACCCACGGTTGTACCCCCAGATTCGCAAGCTGGCGTCAGGGTACTCCCGTCCTATCAGGTGGTGCAACAGCGACTGAGCGGGTGAATGTTGTAACGGAACGCGATGTGTTTGGCAGGAGAATTTAAAGTACGAAAGGGCGACTGCCATTTTGTGAAGTTCGTCCTTGGGGAAGTTCCCCTTCAAGCTGTAGGGATCGAAGGGGACAGCGGTTAAGCAGCAAAGTCTTCGCTTTTTCTATGCTCTTGAGGTGATAGCACTTAAGCGGCCAGAATTCGTAAAATCGGGTGCTTTTTCGAACACCAGCGATTGATTCTAAAGCACTTATGGGCTGTTAATCGTTCTCATAACCCAAAGGTCGCTGGTTCAAATCCAGCCCCCGCAACCATCACAGGACCCCAAGCTCCAACAAGCACCTTGCCGCCACCACCTCCAAGCAAATCCCATTCCCCTTCAGCGACGTAGGAGCCATCCGGCTGCGGCAGCATACGGATCTTGTCGATATGCTGGGCCAACTTCGTCTTGGCCAGTTCCGGAGCCATGCTCAGTAGTTTTGGAACGTCCCGGAGACTTTCGCGCACAAATGACGAGATTTGGCCGGGAGTCAGTTGCTTGGAGTTTCCCGTTGCATCAGCAGACAGTTTTCGAAGTTCGGCTTCACTCGACTTGAGTGCGGCGACAAGTGCGTCCGAGTGTCCAGTTGCGGTGATGGCCGCAACGATGCGATTAATCTCATTTTGGAGTGCTCGGCTTCGCTTTTCACTATCAGACTTTGACGTCTTCTGGTTCTGAGCTTTCATGACGCCGTCGACGATGTATTCGATCGTGTCGGGTGTAAGGACTAAGCCCGGGAGATGACCGAAGAAGGCTGCCTCAAGCTCAGTATGTCGAATTGTAGTGTTGTTTGTGCAAGCATGGCGGTTCCAGTGTTGGGGGCGCCCGTATCGGGCTGTATGCCCCTTACCTCCGGAACAACGTCAAAGGCTGGGATGCACCTCGCAGCCTCATGCCGGAGCTTACGAATAGCCTTCTCCGATCGCAATCGATGAGGGCTGAGGACGGATTGCGGTAACAAGAAACTAAATACTGGTTAGCACTCGACAAAACCACCGCAAACTGCATCCTTACTTTGTGCAGAAATACGAGATCCCACGCCAATCGGCCGGCAAGCCTATGAGGGAGCTTGAGCGGAACCGAATAACGAAAATAAATCTTGAGCGGACCGACATAAAAGTACGTCAAAATGCATCCTTACTGTGCGTGAAAAATACA
>CAZSUK010000227.1:0-3618 GCA_964609355.1 uncultured Acidobacteriaceae bacterium
ACGTCTGGCCGATGTTTTTGAAAAAGGGCCAGTGCTTCGTCACCATCGGAAGCCTCAGCAACAACACGCATGTCAGGTTGCGCATTGATTTCACCGACAATCCCCGCCATCATTAACGGGTGATCATCGACCGCCATTACGCGGATGGCCTGTGGTTCCGCCATACGAATATCCCCGTACTTCTTCTTGCATTCGTTATGATACGACCATTTTCAAGAGTCAGCCCCCTCGAAAGGGCTAATTTCTGATGCCTCCTTGTAGGGTTTCGCCCAAGCACTTGCAGCGGTTACCCTACGGCAGTGCAAAGACTGTTCTCGATGTTCCCTGCCGGGGCCGCGGGCTGGGGACTGTTACTGTTGCGCCTGTGCGCTGCGGGAATGCTGATCCGGATCAGCACCCTCAATGCAACTGTATCGACGCCCACCTGGGAGATTGCCGCAGTAGTGATCCTCGTAGCAGCGTTCTGCCTTGGCTTGTTTACCCCGATAACTTGCTGCGTCTCCGCTTTGTTGCAGATCTTCATATTGCTACGCGCACACGAGCCTGATTATTTTCGATTTGCCTTCTCGTTCTGCGTAAACGCCGTCCTCTTTCTTCTAGGGCCAGGAGCGTTTTCGCTTGATTCGCGCTTATTCGGTCGACGGCTCATTGTCCACTCAGACGCCAAATGAGTCCAGCGGCTTGCCATTAGTAGTTCGAAAGTTGTTTTCCTGATGGCTGACCCAAGGTATTTCCAACTCGCGCTTTCGTGAACGAAGCTAGACCAGTCTGACTCCAACGAGGCATCCCCGCTGTGCTCCATTTGGGGTTACGCAGCTCTGCACAAATCTTTACTGTCCTCATAAAGACTCAATGGCCCCAGGAGGAATCCGACGGTGACCGCAACCTTCCCGATATTTAACACAGGGAGAACTCATAGTTATTTTCCGCAGCCACAAAAAGAGTCCCGAGATGATGCCGCGGAAATCGTATCTCCGGGTCGGGTGAACAGATTCCCATCAGCCACACAGGTTGAAGGCGACACTGCGTTCCACGAATTTATCGGCACCAGCTCCGCTTTCCGATCTTTGCGCGCCAAATTGGAACGAGTAGCGCCCACCGATTCCACCGTGTTGGTTCTGGGAGAAACCGGCACGGGCAAGGAGCTGATCGCCCGGGCAATTCACAATCTGAGCAAACGCTGCGGACGCCCCTTAGTGAAGCTGAACTGCGCCGCCATTCCCTTCGATCTATTAGAGAGCGAGTTGTTTGGCCATGAGAAGGGAGCCTTTACCGGGGCAATGGCGCAGAAGGTTGGCCGTTTCGAGATGGCGGATACGGGCACCATCTTTCTTGACGAAATTGGGGACTTGCCGCTACCCCTACAGCCAAAACTCTTGCGCGTCTTGCAGGAACAAGAGTTCGAGCGCCTGGGCAGCGGCCGCACGCACAAGATCAACGTGCGTGTGGTGGCCGCCACCCATCGCGACCTTGCACAGATGGTTGCACGTAAGGAACTCCGCAGTGATCTGTACTATCGGCTGAATGTTTTCCCAGTCAGTGTTCCGCCTTTGCGGGAGCGACGGGAAGACATACGTCAGTTGGTACTTCATTTCGCCGAGGTGTTCGCCAGGCGTATGGGGAAACAAGTCGACGAGATACCGGAAACAACAATGGATGCACTGCTTACATATAGTTGGCCGGGCAATGTACGGGAGCTCCGGAACCTCATTGAACGGGCCGTTATCCTGTCGGACTATGGAGTGCTATCCAATCCTCTGCCTCCGTCGCAGACGAATACAGTGCCCTCAATTCCTCAGATGGAACGCTGAGTGATTACGAAACCGCCTATTCGTCTCTCATGTCGCATCCGCGACTTGGCCAATATTCGGAGGACTCAATGCCCACACAAGCTCGAGGTTTTAGGGTTTCGACGCAGTACTCGCGACAGTTCGGTTACAAGCGGATTCGTGCAGTGGTCGCTGATGACATCCCCGACATGCAGACAATTATGATTAGCGCGTTGGAGCACGATGGCTTCGTGCACGTCGTAGGGACAGCCGATAACGGTGTAACGGCTGTTGAACTCGCTGAGACTCTGGCCCCCGACCTGGTCGTACTCGACGTCAATATGCCGAAGATGACAGGACTCGAAGCCGCCATGTTAATTAAGCAAAGCTCGCCGGACACCAAGGTCCTGGTGATTTCTTCCGATGACAACCCTGAACTCGCCCTGTGTGCGCTCGCTTGCGGCGCCGACGGTTTCGTCTGGAAGACCAGTCTGATGAAGGATTGCAAGAGCCACCTTAAACGAATGTTTCTGCAGTGAGCTAAGGCGATGAGCTAGTCGGCACATGGCATCCTTATAACATCCTTGGCGCATCCGTTCGAAGAACTTGGAGATCTACGGGGCATTCGTTTTGTAGCCGACACCACCACTACGTCGCCAGACGGCTCCGCAGGCTTCTTCAATCATCGCTGGCCTATACGCGTCTATCTGCAAAGCAAGCTTTGGGCTCGGGATGGGAGGTTGCGATTTATCCAGACGATCTGCCACGAATTCTGGAAATATTCCGGGAAGTGTATCGCTGGCTTGGCGACAGCACTCGGCCGAGTCCACCGGCGTGGTCTTATACATAAGGAACTCGCTAAAACGAGAACGGCGAAGGCGCCATTTGGCGCACGATGGGCGAGGGTGATCGGGGTTTTCGGCAGCGGGGGGTTGAATCGAAGTTCAAGCCTGAAGGAGAATCTTATTAAAAGGATGGGACTTCCAGACTAACTTTTTACAGCGCTCTCTCGACATCAAATGAAGCACCTGAAAGTGGAGAAGAATCATCGTGGAGCTTTCAGAATACGTGCTCGAACCCCTCGGAAAGGAGGAGGAGTTCATCCTCTTCCGGGGCCAGCGCCGGAACCAGGGTGACGCACATTCTGTTCTCCTGCTAGCGCCTGCTTCAACACGCCCCGCGCCCGAAAGCCTCAAGAGGATGGAGCACGAATACTCATTGAGGGCAGAGCTGGACCCATCATGGGCGGTTCGCCCCCTCGCGCTCTCCCAGCTCAACGGCCAGATAATGCTCGTGCTCGAGAACCCTGGCGGTGAACCTCTCGATCGAATTATTCAGGGACCGATGGAAATGACGAAGTTCTTGCGATTCGCCGTTGGTCTCGCAACTGCACTCAGCCAGTTACACAAGCGGGGCCTGATCCACAAAGACATCAAGCCGCCCAATGTTCTCGTTAACTCGGCGACCGGCCTGGTCTGGCTCATGGGCTTTGGTATCGCTTCGCGCCTTCCGCGAGAGCACCAGTCGCCCGAACCTCCAGAGTTCATAGCCGGAACACTCGCCTACATGGCCCCCGAACAGACCGGGCGAATGAATCGCTCGATCGATTCGCGGAGCGACCTTTATGCACTCGGGGTGACGCTGTACGAAATGCTGACGGGAAGGCTTCCCTTCACGGCTTCCGATCCGATGGAATGGGTGCACTGCCACATCGCAAGACAGCCAGCGCCTCCCAGCGAGCGGCTGAAGAATGTCCCGGGCTCAGTCTCTGCGATCATCGTGAAGCTACTCGCCAAAACTGCTGAGGAACGCTACCAAACATCGGTTGGCGCTGAGAGCGATCTTCGGC
>CAZSUK010000228.1:0-2882 GCA_964609355.1 uncultured Acidobacteriaceae bacterium
GTTTATGCGGGTTTTTGTTATTCTACCGGCCGCCGGGATGGGTACTCGGATGGCTCCGGGACACGCTACCCCGAACGCTCCCAAGCAATTTTTGGCTCTGCAGGGTCTGCCGATCCTGGTCCATAGCTTGCGAGCGTTTGCTACCGTGCCCCGCGTAAGCTGCATTTATGTTGCTGTCCGCAAATCGGAAATGGGCCGCATGGAATCTATGATTGCGGAATACGGGCTGGCTTCCCGGGTGCAGGTCGTAGAGGGTGGAGATACACGACAGGATTCGGTGGGGCGGGCACTCAAGGCGCTTGCGGCTAGCGACGATGACGTTATCCTGGTCCATGATGCGGTGCGGCCGCTGATCGACCCTGCGACCATCGAGCGGACCATCGAAGCAGTAGAAAATTATGGCGCGGCGATCGTAGGCCTGCCGGCAGTGGATACTATCAAACAGGTGGAGCGCACGGCTCGAGGCGCGATTGTCACCGCAACTATTCCCCGGGAGTACATTGTGCAGGCACAGACGCCCCAGGGGTTTCGCTGGAGTGTTCTGCGGCAAGCCTTTGCCGATGCAGAAGCAGATGGATTTGTAGGCACCGATGAAGCCAGCATCGTCGAGCGATCAGGAGTTCAGGTCGCCGTGGTCCTGGGCTCACCGGCGAATTTGAAAATTACCCATCCTGGCGATCTGCAGCTGGCAGAGTTTTATTTGCAACACCGGTCCTGACGCAGAGTGAACGAATGAGCATAAGAATCGGCTACGGGTGGGACTCGCACGCCTTCCAGCCCGGCGTGAAATTGAAAATCGGTGGCATCGCGATCGATCACCCGGAGGGCCTGGCCGGCCACTCCGACGGCGATGTGCTGCTGCACGCAATTACAGATGCCCTTTTGGGCGCGCTGGCGGTGGGAGATATCGGCAGCTTCTTTCCCCCGGGGGATCCGCGCTGGAAGGATGCCGACTCGGCCATCTTCCTCAACCTCGCCCTGGAAGAAGTACGCACCGCAGGTTATCGCATCGTCAACATCGATACCACGCTGGTGCTGGCTGCACCCAAGATCGGGCCCATCTCCGGCGATATGCGGCAACGGGTCGCGGAACTGCTGGATATTCAGCCCAATGCGGTGGGCATCAAGGCCAAAACGCCCGAAGGCCTGAACCAGGATCACGTAGCCCAGGCTCACGCCGTTGTTCTGCTGGAGAAAAGCGAGAAGAGCGATGAGCTGGCTCTGATGGAAGCCGAGATCGACGACCCCGCGGCCGTGGAGAAGATTCTCACGGATATAGGAACTGAGGCCCGCAGCGGGAGAGAGCGGCGGCGGATGGTGCCGGTACCGGCCTTCGATACCGAAGACATCACTTAGATCTTGCTCCCACGCTTGCCTTCATCGTCGACGGGCGGTAAGCTGGGCAGCACCTTACCGTGGAGGGTCAAGCCTTGCTTCCTTACCCTGGATTCGGCCACATGCATTCGCTGATTTTCCTGCTGTTTTTTGGCTTCTTCAGCATTATCTTTTCGATCATTGTCATCATTCCTTACTGGTTTATTTTCAAGAAGGCCGGCTTCAGCGGGTTCCTCGCGCTGCTTATGTTTGTGCCCCTGATTAACGTCATCATGTTGTACTTTCTGGCCTTTGCCCGCTGGAATGTAGTTCCTGTGACCGCGGTGTACCCGGCGCCCCCCGTGCCCTATCGACCGCCGGTATGATCTAGCATCGTAAGAGATGCCAGAATCCGCAAAGACCCCTCGTGTTCGATTCGCTCCCTCCCCCACCGGCTACCTCCATGTGGGCGGGGCGCGCACTGCTCTTTTTAATTGGCTGTTTGCCCGCCACACCGGCGGTACGTTGATTCTTCGCATAGAAGATACCGACTTCGAGCGTTCCTCTGAGGATATGGTGCAGGGCATCCTCGATGGCATGCGCTGGCTCGGCATGGAATGGGATGAGGGACCCTTTTTCCAGTCCCAACGGCTGCCGCTCTATCAGGCCACCGCCGAGGAGCTGCGCCGCAGCGGCCACGCGTACTACTGCTTCTGTACCAAGGAACAGTTGGAAGAGCGCCGGGCGCAGGCTGTTGCTGCCGGAAAACCGCCGATGTATGACCGCCGCTGCCGAACGATCGATCCCGATGTCGCCGGGGAACGTGCGCGGGCCGGCGAGCGTTGCGCTCTGCGCTTTGCTGTTCCCGAAGGCGGGGTAACCAGCTTTGATGACGCAGTCTTTGGCAAGGTGGAATTCGCGAACGAGGAGTTGGAGGATTTCGTGCTGCTGCGCTCCGACGGCGTGCCCACGTATCACCTGAGCGTAGTTGCGGACGACCTGGATATGCGCCTGACCCATATCATCCGCGGAGCCGACCACATTTCGAATACTCCCAAGCAGGTGTTGCAATACCAGGCGCTGGGGAAACCGCTGCCGGTCTTTGCTCATCTGCCGCTGATCCTTGGGCCTGACAAGAGCCGGCTCTCCAAGCGGCACGGCGCAACCAGCGTGCTCGCTTACCAGGATATGGGGATCGTGCCGGAAGCCTTCCGTAATTTCCTCGGGCTGCTGGGCTGGACCCCGGGCAACGTGGGCAAGGAAATTTTCAGCTCTGAGGAGTTGATTGGGCTGTTTTCGCTAGCGGGTATCTCGAAGTCGAACGCGGTCTTCGACAATGACAAGCTTGCCTGGTTCAACACCGAATGGATCCGCCGTTACAGCCCAGCGGAACTGCTGCCGCTGATCGAACAGGAGTGGGCGAAGGCCGGGTTCCGTTCCGACCGCTCGAAGGAAGAAACACTTGCGGCAATTGCTTTGTTGCAACCCCGGGCGCGCAGTCTTAAAGATTTTGCCGGAGCTTTCCGAGGGTACTTCAGCGATGCGTATGAATACGATACCGCGGCGGT
>CAZSUK010000229.1:0-4403 GCA_964609355.1 uncultured Acidobacteriaceae bacterium
GCTCGAGCTTCATCCTCAATGGACATCCCTTCACGATCATCGGCATCACGCCTCCCGGCTTCTTCGGAGAGACCCTGCGCAGCGATCCTCCGGACCTCTGGGTTCCGCTTAATCAGGAGCCCACCTTCTCTGGAGCAAACTCCTTCCTCCATCACTTCCAGGCATGGCTGCGTGTGATCGGAAGGCTTCGTCCCGGCGCCACCGTCAACGCTGTGCCCGACCGCATGACGGCCCTGATCCGGCAATGGCTGGTCAATGACAGCGGCATGCCGCCGGACTGGATGGCTGGAATCAAGGCTGGGCTGCCCAAGCAGGTGGTCAAGGTCGTTCCCGCAGGCAACGGTGTCGGCGTCATGAAAGCCGATTACGGAGACAATCTACGAATCCTGCTCGGGGTCTGTTCACTCGTGCTCCTCATCGGCTGCGCAAATATCGCCAATCTCCTGCTGGCGCGAGGAGCGTCGCGCCGCGCGCAGCCGATCCGCGTGTGTGTGCGGCGCCTTGGATGAGTGCTTTGGTCTGAAATCGACGATAGAGGCTGACAAGAGCGGCGCGACCTTCCGCCCAAGCTAATTCCCTTCTCAATACATCGGTGGCAAGCCCATCTTCTGGATGAGGGAGCGATAGCGCGGGTTGGCATGGAGAAACTCGAAAGCGGGGTCCGATTGAGCCAGCAACAGCAAGAGTGGATCGCGTTCTTTTACACCTTGCTCGAATAAGGCAAGAGTCTCATCTTGCTCACTGAGCCTCCCATGCAGGTCTGCAAGCTTGAAAGTAGAAACTCTCGCGGTTCGCGCCCTCTTTTCAACTGCAGCCAACTGGCAACGAACCACAGCCGCGTATCCACCAGTCTCGAATGCACGGCGAACAGCGGCCGACAAGGGAAGATCTCCTTCAGCTGAAACCTGGCGGGCGAGCATTTCAACGGCCTCTTTCTCCATACCTTTCCAGTGATAGCCATCAGCCAGTTGTCCAAGAATATCTTCAGCCACAGGAAAGTCTTTCAGGCGCATCTCGCCATCACTGATCGCAGCATCAAATTGGCGGGTGCAAAGGTATATCTCCGCCATCGCCCCCGGGTGCTCGATGGGATTGATCGCTGTGGCCTGTTTCTGCACCGCGATCGCTTCGTCATAGCGGCCCAGTGCGCAGAGAACCCTCGCGCGTAGGTGAAAATCTTCCGCGTCCTGAGAATTCAATTCTGTGGCCCGGGTAAGCTCCTTGAGTGACTGCACGTCATCGCCCCGGTTTAAAAAGACCATGCCTCCCAAAGTTGCATGGGCTCGTGGGAGACTGTCGTCGAGTTCGACCGCTTTCCTGGCCGCAGCTTCTGCCTGCGGCAACGCCTGGAGGGGATCAACGTCACCCTTGAGTGCCCCCCTCGCGTAGTAATCGGCAAGCCCGGTCCAACCAAGGGCATAATCGGGCTGAATATCGACAGCCCGCTGGTAGTACCTGCGGGCATCTTCATTTCGTCCGACGACCCAGGAGTAGTGGCCACGCAAGTAGGCGTCGTGGGCTTCCGGTTTGATGTAGCGGGCGGTGGCGTGCGGCGGTGTCCCACTGTTCAAGCGAGCAGCGATGGCTCTGGCGGCATTGTCGGGCAGCACGGCAACATCGTTGGTGGCGCGGTCGTAGCTTTCGGCCCATAGATGATTGTCCGTGTCACCGCGAATAAGTTGCAGGGTCATATGCACCTGGTTACCGGAGCGCGAGATCGAGCCTTCGAGGATGGCGTCAACGTTGAGGGCGCGGGCGATTTCCGGCAGCGACCGGTGCGCGTCCTTGAATTGCATGGCGGAGGTGCGGGAAACGATCCGGAGGGTGGAATCCTTGGCGAGCATGGTCGTCAGTTCGTCAGTCATGCCATCGGCGAAGTACTCCTCATTGGGATCGCCGGAGAGGTTGTCGAGGGGGAGAACTGCGAGCGAGGCGATCGCCGCGTGAGGGTCTCGATCGAGGAAGCGGGCAGCCAGCGGACGCGGGCCGAGGGTGAGTATAGAAATGGTGACGAGGGCGGAGACACCTAGGGCAGTGACCACCCAGAGTCTGTGATGGGGTTTGGTAGCCGGTGGGATGACGGGTGTAGCAGAGATCTCCGGTGGAGTTGGAGGCAGCTCCACCGGATCCCCAGAAGGTTGAATTGGCTCGGTGACTTCTGGCTCAACGGCCGTAACGGGTGCGATGAAGCGGTAGCCAGAGCCGGAGACTGTCTGCACAAACCGCGGCAGGTCCGAACTGTCACCAAGAACCTGGCGAATTTTACGGATGGCCGTGTTGATTCCGTGTTCTATATCGACGAAGACTTCCCGTTCCCAAAGGCAGCGGGCGATTTCATTCCGGGTAACAACTTGTCCGTGTTTGGTGACCAGGAGGACGAGAAGTTCGAGAGGCTTCCGCTCAAGCTTGAGCCTGCGGCCTTTGCGGCAGAGCTCAAATTTGCCGCAATCGAGACTGAAGTCGCCGAATTGATAGACGACAAAGGGCACCGTCTCCCCCCGCAAAGTGGCTGAAGTATAGCACTGGTCAAAACCGGAACGGAGGAATCTCTTCCAGCTTCAGCAACTTACGCCTTCAGCTTTCTTCACCTCTTAATTCACCTTCCTGCATTGTCCCCCGAACTCGAATTGGGTCTTATCTCATTCGAGCCGGCAAATTCCCCGGCACAGGAGGAAGTCATGAAATCAGGAAATTGGAAAATTGTGCCGGCGCTGAGCGCGCTGGCTCTCGCAACCATGTTTGCTCCCTACGCCCATGCCGGCTGCGGCCTCTATACTCCAGTGCGCCACCCCGCCAGTTGGCAGCCGCAGATCGCCTCGCCGCGACTTGTGCTGGCGGCTCTTGCCATCGACGAAGAGGCTGCCACCCCGCACGAACCCAGCATAGTCGGAACCTGGAAAGAGAAATGGATCGCCGAAGCCGGTAGCAGTAGTGAATTCCCGGTCGGCAGCGAGTTTGATGCTTCCTACTCTCAGTGGCACAGTGACGGCACCGAGATCAACGTCTCCGGCCTGCGTGCTCCCCTAACCGGCGACGTTTGCCTCGGTGAATGGATAAAGACCGGCGCGCGGACTTATCAGTTGAACCACTTTGGCGTCTCGTACGACTCCACAGGCACCACCCTCGTCGGTCCCGCCCGGATTCAGCAATGGCTGACCCTCGATCCCAACGGGGATTCAACCACGGGAAAATTCACCGTCGTTCAGTGGGACGAGTCGGGCAATGTGCTCGCTCACGTGCAGGGCAATGTCACCGGAACCAGAGTGACCATGGAAACCGGATTCCAGAAAGTTGAGTAAGTTAAATCCTGATTGGCAATCGCGGGTCTCGCTCGGCGCTGATTGGATCGAAGCGTGACCTGCGTTTGCAGATCGGACCGAGAATCGCGGCCAGTTAGGCCTTGTCAAATTGAACCGGTATGGCCACGACGTACCTGCCATCCGGCAACCAGCGGGGGGAGTAAGGTAGCCCACACGGTTTGGGAAGAGAAACAGGACAATTTGTCCCTGAGACGGACAATTTCCTGACAAAACGGTCTGTCACCGAAACTTTGTCGCGTTTCTCCCCCACAACCAACACTGATTATCGCGGCAGATAGAATTGAACAGCTAGGGAATAGTTTTGCCTGTTGTGGCTTTTACCGCCTGGCTCAGCTCGGTAAAGGAATAGCTCCCCCAAGGACCCATGGTGTAATACTTCTTCAAATACTCCTGGGCGTTGGTACGGTTTTTTCGGTTGGGATTAAAGCCGCCGTTCCGCAACCAGCGCAAGTAGCCAATACTGCGGATCTGAGTGTTAAGGCAGTTGTTCCAGTCCTGGTCGCCGTTGATCCCATAGGGAGTCTCGGAGAAGGCATGCTCTTTCATGGTCTGGCAAACCTTGCCCGCAGTTGCTTTAAGCGGCTTATTGCTCCATACGTAGTCCTTGGCAATGAAATCAAAGTCATACTGATTAGTTGTTTTCTCAAGCGCGTTGTGATCTGAGGCCGGAGGGGCTGAAGACCGGCTCAATGCGGCGCCCTGTGTTTGACCAGTCGCAGATAGCGCACAGAGCAAGAAGAGCCCTACGATCATGCCCGGACCAAGTATTGTTTTCATCGTTTGTCCTCCCTCTACTTTGAAATTGAAATCGCGGCGGAGATGACCTATCTTTGCCAATCCGCTCGCCATTGATCAGTTGTCGCTGGTGATGTCCTCGGGCGGGCTTGGTCTTCCTCACGAGGAAGGCGCCTGCCTCTCTCCCTCTCTGCACGCAGAAAATGAACAGGAGGAAGGTCTTTTGCACGGATGATAGTGCATCTTTCGTGTTAGAGGAACGAAAAACCACGCACATCTGAGGCACTGGAGCTCGTTGGAGTTGACTGCGGGAGGCCCCGCAAAACTTCCAGCCCGTGCGGCAAGTTA
>CAZSUK010000230.1:0-16616 GCA_964609355.1 uncultured Acidobacteriaceae bacterium
TTGGTCTCTGCGATGGCCCGATTCTTTAAGGCCTTCATGTACGCGAACCCATACGCCTGTTCCGGATAATGCCCACCTACAACCTCCGGCGTGTGGTCGAGGATCACGATGCCGTCGAACTTGACGTCCACCAACCCGGTCATGATCTTGGACATGTCGTAATACCCGTTATCCATGAAGGTTTCGACGAAGTGCGGCAGCGGTGCACTCACATTACGGAAGTGGATCTTCCAGATCTTCTCGGCCCCGAAATAGCGGATCATCTCCACCGGGTCCTTCTGTGTGAGTTGAGGACCACCTTCGTTCCAGGTTCCGCAACATAGACAAATGCCGACGTTGGGACTATTCGCAATCTCCATCGCTCGCTTATAGCCCTCGAAATTGGCAAAGATGCAGCGCGGAACTCCAGCCAATATCGGCTCCGGCGGATCATCCGGGTGAATTCCGATGCGGACACTGTTCTCTTCAGCAACCGGCGCCACCTGTTTAATGAAGTAGGTGTAGTTCTCCCAAATCTCTTCCTTGGAAAACGCCCGTCCATGAGAAAGCGGCTCATAAAACTTCTTATCGCCCCAGATACCCACTTTGTTGGGGCTCGCCATATCGAATTCTCTGCCAGAAGCGCCACGGATAGTAGCTCTACCGCTGCTCCAAATGCCGTTGCCCATATGGGCATAGGTGGTGTAGTAAATACCGGCCTGGCCCAGGTTGCGAATGTATTGTTTGTACTCCTCGATCTTCTGCTCGCGCCCGGGAAGATTGAGTGTGACCTCAGGCATGTTGTGCACGCTTGAGTTGCCGATGTTCCAGACCGTGATCCCGGCATCCGCATAGCGTTTCTTGATCTGGAGAAAGCCCTCCGCTGTCCTAAGGTCGGGCGTGGATGCCACACTGACGTATTCGGCGCCCATCTGCTTTAGAAAAAGCAAATCATCGTCAGTCGGATTGGCCACACTTTGCGCACATAATTTGATTCCCGGAGCACTCGGATGCACGGTCGCCGACGCAGTGCGGGACGATGTGAAGACTCCGGCGGCACTCAGCGCCCCTCCGACGGCCAACTTGACGAACTCTCTTCGATCGGGAGCGAATGCTGCTTCTTTATTTTCCATGTCACCTGCCCATCCGAGGAACAGCCTTAAGAGTAGGGAAAACCCCGGCCATGGGCAAGTCCGACCGCGCGCGAGGTGCGTATCCAGCATTTCCCGCGCATCGCCCGGCACTCTTGTTGAACTATTCAGAGACCTTATTGACCTCTGGCGCCGAAAGAGTCGGCCGTCGCTCGGAAGAACTCCTCCAGCGTTTGCGGATTCCTGCCAGTGATCGCACGGACCGCATCGGTAGGCCGGGCGCGTGTCTTACCTTTTCGAAAATACTGCCAAAGATGGGTCAGATGATCGAGCGCGTGAGGATTGATTCGCTCCTTGACAGCTTCCGCCCACTGCTCGTCTGTGATCGGCACGTAGCGAATCGGTCGTCTGATAGCCTTACTAAGAATTTCGATAATCTCCCGCACCGTCGGAGTTTCGCTCACCACCGGGACGACCTTTTCCGAGGGAACGTTGGAGCCAGCCAAAAGGGCTGCGGCCACCCAGGCTACGTCTTCGGCGCCGGCTAGCGGAATGACAGCATCACCATCGCCCCAGGGCAGGAACGCGGCATCTTGTTCGGCCACGCTCCGGCTCACCAGCGCGCGAACGTTTTCGTAATAGGGCGGCGCTTGAATATGAACGGCCCCAACATTTGCCCAGTCGAAAATTCGATCGGCGAGCCGATGCTGCAAATTGCGGAATGAGGGCGCGTAGCGAAGATCTCGAAATGCCGGATCATCAGATGTGCCCTGAAACTGTGAATTGTTCACCACCAGTTCCAGGCCTACATCGCGAGCTGCTGCAGCAAAAATGGTGGCGGCTTCGAGCAGTCCATCGGTTACCGGGTAGGTAAAGTAGGCCCGTTTCACATCTTTCATCGCGGCCGCAACTGAGCCTGGGTTGAGCAGGTCGCCCTCGAAAAGCTCCGCACCCTGTTGGCGAAGCTCGTTAGACCGGGCATCGAGTTTGTGAACAAATGCGCGAACGGGGATGTCCTGGTTGAGCAAGAGACCCGTAACGAGACGTCCGGTGGACCCCTGCTGACCGCCTGCTGCGCCTGTAACCAAAATGGGCTGAGACATGGAAGTACTCCTCTCTGACCCATAGGATGATTGTAATCATCCTATGGGTTCGGATTGTTTTTACGGGTGAACGCAGCACCGTTGCTTCGTCGGATGATCTCGGGCATCCTATGATGAACTATGCGTTACCCACCCGAGCACAAAGCGGTAGTCCATCAGAAGATTGTGAAAGACGCCTCACGTCGTGTACGCGCGGAGGGTCTGAGCGGCGCAGCGGTTGCGGCGGTTATGCGCGACACCGGTCTGACCCATGGAGGCTTTTACAAGCACTTCGGGAGCAAGGATGAGCTAGTCATCGAGTCGCTCCGGGAGGCCTTCCGGGATATCGGCGACAAATTGGTTCGCGCGGCAGAACAGTCGCGCTCCGAGGCAGCGTGGAAGGCAATTGTGAAGTCGTATCTAAGCCTGGAATACTGCGATCACGTCGAGCGCGGCTGTCCGCTGCCCGCGCTGGCCCCCGAAATGGCTCGGGTCGACGAGACGATGAGGAGCCAGGTACTGGCTGAGCTCGTCAACTACCGGGATCGAATGCTCCCCTTTATGCCAGGCCGGCGAACTGCCGACAAGGAGCGCGCTTTCTTTGTGATTTTTTCAACCATGATCGGAGCAGTCGAGATCGCGCGCATGATGCCTGATCGTGCGACACAAGAGAAGGTGCTGGCAAGCACAAGAGAGTTCCTCTTGCATAGCTTTTGATTCCGGAGTCGATAAGTTTTTTTTGAATCCATAGGATGATATGTATAATCCTATGCAAGCAGGAGGCCAGAATGTCGCCGGGAATCATCTTCCTGATACATCTCGTCCTTGGATACGTCGCGTGGCTGCTTTGCATCGTTGTCTATGTCTTCCCCAGGCTCAAGGCAATGGACCGGGTCGATGCACAGCGCGCGATCGCAACGCTGCACAGCTTCCGTTTCTTCGGGCTCGTCTTTTTGATCCCGGGCGTTGTGGGTCCCAATCTGCCCGCAGGCTTCGCCGTGTTTGCCGCCTACGGTGACTTCGCGACCGGGGTCCTGGCTCTCCTGGCGCTTCTCACGGTAAGAATACGGCCGCTCTTCTGGTCGTTGGTCGTCGCCTTCAATGTTGTGGGGGCAGTCGATCTCATCGTGGACTATTACCACGCTATCCAAGTCGGCCTCCCCGAGCTATCGGGGCAGTTGGGCGCAACATACGCAATACCGATTATCTACGTGCCGGCGCTGATGATCACGCACGCCATAGCGCTCTATCTGCTGTTGCGTCCTGGGCAGAAAACAACGCGCGTCCTTGCCGGCGGTGTGGCCGCATCTTGAAGGGGTTCTATGTCAGATAGTTGCACTGACGCTGTTTGAAGCAGCGTGCGCGACATCTTTCAGAATCTCCTGGCGGAGTTCGCCGTCCGACGTCATGCGGGCGAAAGCTCGCAACCGAGCGCTGCTGCCAGACATCCTGTCTCGGGGTGGTCGTGACGCCGCAACGCGAGATAGTAACGGACGACCGCCTCGAGCCTTTCCCCAGTTGCATCGTCGGCGATCTTCCGCCACTCGGTGATGGTCCCAGACACGGCACGAGGCACAGAAAGAGCAATCAACTGGTCTTTTACGGCGATTTTGCGGTCCAATTTGCCGGAAAGGAACATCTGTAATTCACGAAGATCTGGGTAATTCCGGCCTGGCCCCTGGCTTTAGCCACGTATGCGCCAACGAAAGGTCAGACAACAGCGAAAATGGAGAAGCCAAGCACATGAACATTCGAGAGGTTCAAGTCCAACGTGTCAGTGTAGTTACCACCCAGCCCTTTGACGCGGTGGTTGCCCGAATCGACGAGCAGATCGGTCATCCGGATATGGCTGCATTTCGTAAGAGCTTGTCAGCGGCACAAAACGAAGCTGAAATGGGAAAAGTTGTGGATCCGGTGACTCAACCGAACGGCATTATGGAGTTCACACGGTTTGATCTCGGCGAGGTTCTCAGGAAAGAGAATGGAGCCAGCACGCCGAAGATTCTACGCATTGTCGCCGGGAATCCGCTGATTATGAAGGAAATGGTGAAGCATGTGCCTGACGCCGGCTCGTATGCGCCGGTAACCATCCTCATCGAAGAGCGCCCAGACAGCGTCCGCATCTCTTACGACAGAATGGCCTCCTATCTTGCTCCGTATGGGAATAGCGATGCTCTCAAAGTGGCGCGCGATCTGGACGCAAAGATCGAACGGATACTGGCAGAGGCTGCAAAATAAAGTTCTGCTCTTTCAAGCCAGCTCAGTAATACGTCGAGACCGCCTGGCGCGCATTTCTCTTCGGAAGGTTAAGGTTTGCGTACATGGACATGTCCACCCGAGTCCCCACTGTCTGGAATCAACTCGCCGAAACCATGTATCTCAAAGATTCGCCTGCAGCGAAGGTCAGACTATCCGAACTTGCCTCGTTCTCGCTTGGGCGATTTCAGAGCAGCCAAGGTCTTCCAGATGTTGCGCGCCCGGTCCTAGGTGAGCGCAGCTACATCATTGTGTTGCAACTCAAAACCATTCCGTTTATCGAGCAATTTCTTGGCAATAAAAAGGTATCGAGTGGCCCCTACCCCATGGGGGCCGTGAGTGCAATCAACTTACAAGAGGAGCCGGCAGTCTTGCTCCCAAATCCCTTCGACGCATTGGTCCAGTATGTCCCTCAAACTGCTCTGGATGAAGTTGCTCATGACCATCACCGGTCACGAGTGGAGCAGTTAGTTTGGCCGCACGGGGTCATTGATCCTGTGGTCCACCAACTCGGACAAATTCTGCTCAATTCGCTGGAGCGGCCCCATCACACTTCCAAGATTTTCCTGGACCATGTCTTGCAGGCTTTGAAGTGTCATTTTGTCTGCTCTTATGGCGGTGTGGCAATGTCGGCGCCGCGATTTCTGGGCGGACTCTCTCCCTGGCAAATGCGCAGAGCAACAGAGCTATTGGAGTCCCATCTGGACGGCAACATTGCCCTTCAAAAGGTTGCAGAAGCATGCGAATTATCAGTAAGCCACTTTGCTCGGGCTTTCAAACAAACCTTTCGCAGGCCGCCTTATCAGTGGTTGACAGAACGCCGTGTGGATAGGGCCAGAGATCTTATGACGAATTCCCGCCTGCCCCTCGCCGAAATCGCCACGCGGTGTGGATTTACGGATCAATCTGCGCTCCACCGTATCTTCAAACGGATTCACGGTGTGACTCCGGGAAGTTGGCGACGGAGCACAACCCGCGGCCGCGGCGGCCCAGCCGCCTCAAGCGGTGGAGACGCGCGTCCATTCCAGAAGTCCGGATCATGACCGGCGAACAAGGTGCATCCGGCGCAACATTCGGGACGCGCTTCCACCTCTCATCTGCTCCAATGCTGGCTATTTCGACAGCCAATCAACTTCAGGTTGCGGTCACTGAACTCCGTTCCAATGGGATGCCAGAACTCCCCTTGCCCATCCCTGCTGAAGAGGCAATCTCAATCCATCTGCATTTGCGGGAGACCCACAATGGCTCCCTATGGGTTCGCGGAAAGCTGGTAGCGATGAAAGCAATACGCAACGGTAAGCCACTCCGAAACGTCCCGTTGGGATAACGCAAGAGCGCATGAACGAAGCCAGTCCACAAGCTCATTGCGATCGGTAATGATTGTACGGCCATCATGGCTACCTTGACTGCGCCCACCCTTGACATATGCAGCAGGAATCACCAGCTTCTGATGGTTTTCGCCTAGATCCTTCGCCTGCTCCAAAACTACGCTCAGATGAGACAGGATAGCGAATGTGAAAATGCCACAAACCTGTGTGTTTGCTCGCATTCGCTTAGTCCCTACGGATTCTGATTTTCGAATCTTGTGCGGATCTTCCGTTCATCAAGGAGAAAGACAATGCAATCATTCAAACTTATTCGGAATGTGGTCGCCGCGTGCGCCGCATTACTCTCGATCATCGCCCCTAGGGCGAAGGCACAAACACAATCCACAACAGAGGTAAAAACCGTACTTCTCATTCACGGGGCATGGGCAGATGGTTCGAGTTGGTCGAAGGTCATTCCCTTGTTGGAGGCGAAAGGCTTGCATGTTGTTGCTGTGCAGATCCCGCTCACATCATTTGCGGATGACGTTTCAGCAACCCAGCGGGCCATTGCCCTCGAGGATGGACCGGTACTCCTCGTTGGTCACTCGTACGGCGGAGCGGTCATAACCGAAGCCGGGAACGATCCAAAGGTAGCCGGCCTCGTCTACGTGTCGGCGGTTGCGCCGGATAAGGGGGAGTCCGCTTTTGGCCTCATTACGAGCGTGCCAACACCTATCGGCTCAGAACTACGCCCCGACAAGAATGGTTTCCTCAAGCTGACTCCTAAGGGGATTGCTGAGGATTTCGCGCAGGATCTTTCCGCCAAGGAGATTGCGGTTCTGACCGCAACGCAGGTGCCAACAAGCGTTGCGGCAATGAAGGGAGAGGTCACGATTCCCGCCTGGAAGTCGAAGCCGTCGTGGTACATCATCGCCGCAAATGACCGGGCAATTTCACCCGATCTCGAAGCAGCTCAAGCAAAGAAAATCGGAGCGGCAACTGCCACTGTCTCCTCCAGCCACGTCATTATGCTCGCTCAGCCGTCGAAGGTTGCCGATGTGATTTGTGATGCGGCGGAAAAGGTCAGTTCGAAGTAGAGCTGAACTTCCGTAGGCTTCGAAAACCCTCCGGCTCAAACGAGCCGGCAGCGAACCAGAGAACGAAATACAAAGGATCATCGATGAGAATAGGAAAAAGTACTCACGCAATCATGAGTGCCGGAGTTTTACTGGCGGCAGGATTCCATAGCGTTGGCTACGCCCAACAATCTCCAGCACTATCGCAAGGCAATTCCAGTGGGGGCGTTAAGAACATCGTGCTCGTTCACGGAGCATGGGCTGATGGGTCGAGCTGGTCCAAGGTGATTCCTCTGCTGGAGGCTCAGGGATATCATGCGATCGCGGCGCAGCTTCCCCTTACCTCTCTCGAAGACGATGACGCCGCAACTCAGCGTGCTATCGCGCGTAACACGGCGGCATACCCAGGCCCTGTGCTGCTCGTCGGGCACTCTTATGGCGGCGTTGTCATCGGAGATACGCCAGGAAATGGTTCAAATGTTGCAGGCTTGGTTTATGTTGCTGCATTTGCTCCCGATAGCGGTGAATCTGCACTCTCACTGCTGGGGACGCTAAGCACCCCTCCTCCGATCAACCAATATCTTGTATTCGACTCGGCGCAGCAGTTCGCAACGATCTCTCCACAAGGTGTTGCGGCTGCCTTTGCTCAAGACTGATCCAGACTTGAGCAGATCACGCTAACGGCCACACAAGGCCCGACATCTCTCGCGGCCTTGTCGGCGACACCCACCGTGGTGCCTGCATGGCGAACGAAACCTACATGGTTCATCGTCTCTGCCCAAGATGAGGTGATCACTGCTGGTCTGGAGGAGCGGTTGGCGGAGAGGATGAACGCTACAACAATCACACTGCCGACCTGCCATGTCGCAATGCTTCAGGAGCCGTTCAAAGTTGCAGAGTTCATTGTGCGAGCTGCCACATCGCTTCGAGGCCAGTAGTACTTCAGTCGGCGAGGAGTATTTCTATCACCGTCAGACAGCGTTCGCCGAAAAGTTGGGCGTTCTTTTACGGCTAACCCGGCGATCGCCTGCATAGTTCACTATGCTTTCTAAAGGATGGCATCGCGGCGGCTTCCGAGGCCTTGGCCTATAGCTTGGCAAAAAAGTGCGCGAAAAGTCCCTGCTGTTTGCCTGTGTAGGGTCTGAAGACAGAATCAGCGAGGCCCGGGGATATATCTACCGGGTCCGCCGGAGGGAGGTAATAGGGAAGCCGTCCATCGCGAGACGATACTGTTCGAATCCGGACATTCGCCTTGGAGACAGCACGAGGTGTACGTGAACGATGTTGCAGCGGTACAGTTGTCGACAGAAGGGAGTAAACAGGGACCCATTCCTCGAAGAATGGCTCGCCTTCGGGGCCATGTTTGAGTCGAGGAATATGCATAGCATGAACCAACCACGGTTGGCCTTATTCGCTCTTTTACCTCTCTTTGTCGGCATTCACAGCTTTGGCCAGGGGAGTCCGATGTTCCGCGGAGATCCTGCCCACTCAGGAATCTACGCCGGCGCAGGCGTGCCCAAATTCCACGGGATCCGCTGGTCGTTTCATACAAATGGCGAGGTCGTATCATCGCCCGCTATCGTCGGCGGAGTTGTCTACGTCGGAAGCAACGACGGGAATCTGTATGCGATCGATGAGTCGAGCGGAAAATTGCATTGGAAATTCGAGACTGGCTCAGCCATCCCATCCTCACCTGCAGTTGCAGCAGGGATCGTCTACTTTGCGAGCTACGATGGCAACTTCTACGCAGTGGACGCCGTGACTGGCAAGCTCAAGTGGAAGTTTGCCGATTCAGGTGAACGCCGTTACTCCGGAACTCATCTACACGGGATGCTGCCAGCCGGTGAAACCATGCCCGATCCGTTCGATGTCTACCTGTCATCGCCTGTTGTTTGGAATGGAACGGTGTACTTCGGGAGTGGCGACGGAAATGTCTACGCAATCAACGCTAAGAGTGGAGCTCTCCAATGGAAGTTCCACACCGGCGATGTGGTCCATGCCTCTCCAGCGATTGCCCAGGGCAAGCTCTACGTCGGCAGTTGGGACAGCTATTTCTACGCCCTTGATGCGGCCACGGGAAAGCAGTTATGGCAATTCAAGACCGGCGAAGACCCTAAAATTCACAACCAGGTCGGCATTCAATCCTCTGCTACGATCGCCGACGGAGTTGTCTATTTCGGGTGCCGCGATTCAAATCTTTACGCACTCGATGCCGCGACCGGTCGCAAACGTTGGTTCTTCTCCAACCATGGCTCCTGGGTTATTACTTCGCCGGTCGTCAAGGATGGCAAATTGTATTTCGCCACCTCAGACTCCACGCTGTTTCATGCTCTCGATGCGAAGACCGGTGCCCCGCTTTACTCAATCAAGTTTCGTTGGCCTATCTTCGGCTCTCCGGCAATTGCTGGAAACACGCTCTATCTCCCGGAACAGAATGGTAAGTTGACAGCCATTAACCTCATCGCGCACAAACCGGCTTGGGTCTTCCAGACGGATGCTTCCCGGCAGAATCTTCCGAAGCTCTCCAAGCCCGACGGTAGCGCGGCCTACGAATCTGTCTTCACTTCGACCTTCTATGACGACACAATCGTTGGCATCAAAAAACTCCGCTCCGTAGGTTCGATCCTCTCTTCGCCGGTCGTTTCCGGAAGCACCGTCTATCTGGGAACAAGCGACGGGAGCTTATATGCCTTGCAGTAGGGAATTGGCGACATCACGGCAGCTGATTACGGACTGGTCCGACACTCGTCCGTCCTGCAGTGTAGGATCTATGCCGGCTCTCTTCTCTTGACAAGCGATAGGAGTCGGAGTATTCCTCTTGTTTATCGAGTGGTGGAGCCCGCCGCATGGCCGCAGAAAATCGGGACATGGTCCAGGGAACACTGGAATGCTCGTTCTGAAGACGCTTGCCCTGGAGCCGATGCATGGCTACGGCATCGCTTTGCGGATCGAGCAGATCAGCAATGGCGTCTTTCGCGTCAATCCCGGATCTCTTCTGCCCGCGTTGAGCCGGATGGAGCGCATACGACGGATCAAAGCCGAGTGGCGCGCTACTGAAAACAATCGCCGTGGCAAATATTACGCCCTGAACGAGTGGGGCCGAAAAGCTCTGCAGCAAGAGCGCCGGCAATGGGGCCGCCAAATCGCAGCCATCAACCGCATTCTCGAAGCCTGAGAGGACTGTCATAGCCATGGTGCGTAATGTGATCGAGGGAATTCGCGCTCTGGTTCACCGCAACCAGCGCAACGCAGAGATCCAGGAAGAGCTGCATAGTTTTCAGGCCGCCTCGGTTGAGGAGAAGACGCGGCGCGGAATGAGCCGCGAAGCAGCGCTTCGTGCAGCGCGCGCGGAAGCGGGCAGCGCCGAATCGGTGCGCCAGAAAGTCTGGGCGGCCGGATGGGAGTCTGCGGCCGACTCGCTCTGGCAGGACCTGCGCTACGCGGTGCGCATGTTGGCAAAGTCGCCGGGGTTCACTGCAATCGCGGTGCTGACGCTCGCGCTGGGCATCGGAGCGAACGCCGCAGTTTTCTCCCTGGTCAATGCCGTTCTTCTCACGCCGTTGCCCTATGCCAATCCCGCCCAGCTTGTCGACGTGTCGGCGGCCAAGGCGGGCGTCGTCGGCGCGGGAGTGTCCTATCCTGCATTCGTCGAGTTGCGAGACCACAGCCGCGCATTCACCTCGGTCGCCGGACTTGCAGGCCACGCGCTCACGCTCACTGGACGCGGAGAGCCGGCCGACGTGAGCACCCTGGCAGTTACCCCTGAGTTCTTTTCTCTTTTTGGGACAAAGCCTCTGCTGGGCCGCGCGCTGTCGCCACAAGACGGCGAACGCGGCGCCGCGCCGGTGGTGGTTCTGAGCGAACAGCTATGGCGCAGCCGATTCGGAGCCGATCCCGGAATTGCGGGCACCTCGATAACGCTCGACCAGCGTGCCTTCACGGTGGTTGGTATTATGCCGGGCGGCTTCCGTACTCCATTCTTCAACCAGACGGAGCAGGTCTGGATACCCCTGCTTCAGGATCCGCTTTTCAGCGGCTGGTTAACGCGGCCCCCTCAGGAACATTGGCTCCCGGTGATTGCCAGGCTGCGCGCCGGCGTCTCGCCTGATCAGGCGCGAGCGGAATTGCAGACGATCAGCGCAGGGCTGGTCGGTCAGTTTCCTGCGGAGAAGGGATGGGGGATTGCGATCGAGCCGCTGCAGCAGGTGATCGTTGGCGACGTGAAGGAGCCGCTGCTCCTGCTCCTCAGCGCTGCCGGACTCGTACTCTTGATCGCGTGCGCTAATATTGCGAACCTGCTTTTGGCGCGCGCGACTTCGCGCTCCAGAGAGATCGCCGTTCGCATTGCGCTGGGGGCAAGCCAACGACGCATAGCCCGTCAGCTGCTGACAGAGAGCGCTATTCTGGGGCTTCTGGGTGGTGTCACGGGAGTGTTGCTGGCGTGGTGGAGCGTGTCCGCCCTCACCTCACTACTGCCCACGGGATTAACCCAGCTTCGTTCCATTCGCGTGGACGGTTCCGTTCTCGGATTTGCTTTTGTGCTGTCCTTGGCCGCCAGCGTGTTTTTCGGCCTGGCGCCTGTACTCCACACAACCCGCTCCGATCCGCAGGCAAATCTCAAAGAGGGCTCCCGTGCGGGAGATGCCAGAGGCTCACAGCGCGCCCGCAGCTTCCTGGCCGCAGCGGAAGTGGCGGTGGCTATGGTTCTACTGGTCGGTGCCGGACTGCTGCTGCGCAGCTTTGCCCGGTTGCTATCGGTAAGCCCCGGCTTTGAGACGGAGAATATGGTGAAAGCAGAAATCTCACTGCCTCGATTCCAATATTCCGGGCCGGAGCAGTGGACCGCCTTTTCGAATGAGTTGATGAAGCGACTGCAGGCGAAGCCGGGGCTGCAGGATTCAGCCATTGGCATTCCGCTGCCCATCCTGAACAACAGTGTCAACTTGCCCTTCGCAATTGCCGGCAATCCGCCGGTGGAGCAAGGCACAACGGATACCGCAAACTACGTCGCGGCCAGTCCGCGCTATTTTCACGTCATGGGTATTTCCCTGGTTCGAGGCAGACTGTTTTCCGAAGAGGATTCCGCTACGACGCCCTCTGTCGCATTGATCAGCGAGGCGCTGGCCAAGCGTTATTTTCCCGGAGAGAATCCGCTGGGCAGACAGCTCATTTTTGGATTTCCACCGCATGGCGATGTTTCGCGGGAAATAGTAGGCGTGGTGGCCGACATCCACGATGTTTCGATCGCCAGCAATCCGGGTCCGATGATGTATGTCCCCTTTGCGCAAGTTCCTTTCTGGGGTTGCGAGGTGGTGGTGAGGAGCCATCTGCGCGCAGCCGAGATCGCCGCCGCCATTCGGACCGAAACTCACAATATCGACAAGAATCTGCCGGTGACGGACATTGAATCATTTCCGGAGGCTATGCATGCCTCGGTGGCGGAACCGCGATTCCGAACGATGCTCCTGGGGATGTTCAGCGCCATCGCGCTATTGCTCGCTGCCATCGGGATATTCGGTGTCATCTCTTTTTCTGTCTCGCGCCGCACACGCGAAATCGGCGTGCGTATGGCGCTGGGAGCAACGCCCGCGAGCATTCGACATCTGGTGCTTGGAGAGTCGGCAAAGCTGGTGCTGTTTGGCTTGGCGGCAGGCATTCCCGCGGCTTTGATCTTGACGCACTTTCTGTCCGCCCTGCTTTTCGGCATAACGCCGACGGATCCACTCACGTTTATCGCTGTTGCACTCCTGCTGATGCTGGTCGCACTGGTGGCGGCCTACCTTCCGGCGCGACGAGCGATCCTCATCGACCCGATGGCAGCATTGCGCTGCGAATGAAAGTCAGCCTATTCGGCTCTCAATGCCTGCATCGGATCGAGGCGTGATGCACGCCATGCGGGCACGATACATGCAAATACGCCCACCGCGAGCAGCGTTGCGGCAACCGCGACAAAAACTGCCGGATCGAGCGGCTTGATCTCATAAAGCAAGTCTCTCATCAGCCGGCCCGCTTCCAGGCCTGCTGCGAGTCCCACGACGAGACCGAAGACCGCGGGCCCCATTCCGTCCAGCAACATTTGCCGCAGCACGTGTTCACGCTTTGCGCCCAGCGCGATGCGGATGCCGATTTCCGTCTTCCGCTGCGCTGTGATGTACGACATCACCCCGAACAGGCCCGCCGCCGCAAGGACCAGTGACAGCGTGGCAAAAATGACGAGTAGCGTCGTGTTGAAGCTCTGGTCCAGGGTCGATTTGCCGAGTAGTTGGTTCATGGTGAGCACGTCGGAGACGGGAAGATCGCGGTCCATCTCCGAGACGATGCGCTGTACCGGAAGAGCGAATTGCTCCGGGCCGTGGCTGGACCGAATCACAAGCGTGCCGACGGTTTCGACGCCGGCATCCAGCGGGTAATATTGCACCGGCCGCGGCGCTTCGCCGATGGCATACCGGGTATCGCCCACAACCCCCACAATGACCGCATTTTTCCCGCGTACGTGGAGGTGCTTTCCCAGCGGATCTTCACTGGGAAAGTACTGCCTGGCGAAGGATTGGCTGATGATGGCTTCTTCGGCAGCATCCAGTCGCTTTCCGCTGTCGAAAGTACGTCCGCGCAAAATCGGAACGCCCATGGCGCCGAAATACTTCGCATCAGCCCAACGGCTTGGGGCAGCCAGGCCGGTGCCTTGTGGCAAGGCCGGATGCTCCACGATGCTGAAGATCTCATCCACCCCATAGCCCTGCCCGGGAGCCGCCGTTACAAAACCTGTCGCGTCCACTCCGGGCAGAGCACGCACACGCTCGAGCAGCGTGTCGTAGAAGTTGGCTCGCTGGGCGGCCTTCGCATAGCGGGCATCCGGGAGGCCCAGGTGCATAGTGATCACGTCTTGCGTGATGCAGCCCATGTCGGCGGAGCGCAGCCGTTCGTAGCTCTTGAGCAGCAGCCCGGCGCCAATAAGCAACGTCACACTCAGTCCGACTTCGACCGTAAGCAGCACCTTGCGCAGCGTGGCCCGCACGCTGCCCCCGGTCACCGGGTTCGATGCCTCTTGCAGCACGCGGAGAATGCGCTTGTCGCTGCTGCTGAACGCAGCGATGAGTCCGGAAAACAGCGCGCATAACGCGATGACGCCAACTGTAAACATCGCGACCACACCGTCGATGTGGATGGATTGAACGCGGCTCAGGTCATGGCGAGTTCGCGTCAGCCAATGGAGCGCGACGAAGGCCAACATAAGTCCCAGCGCACCGCCGCCAGCAGAGAGCAGCAAGCACTCCATCAGCCGCTCGCGCATCAGACGGAACCAGCCCCCGCCCAGTGCGGTGCGGATAGCCAGCTCTTTGCGCCGGGCCGCCGCGCGTGCCACCAGCAGATTGGCCACATTCAGGCAGGCGATCAGCAGCAGGCAACACGTCGCTCCCAACAGCACATAGAGCGGCTTTTTTATTTCGCCTACCATGTGCTCCAGCAACGGCCGGCTCCTGGCGCTTCGAAATACGAACGGGTCGTTGAGGTGCGCATTGTGCATGCGCTGGGAGATGATGCTCAGATCGGCCACGCCTTGCGACACGCTAACCCCCGGCTTCAGCCGCCCCACTACGAGAAACATATGGTTGCTGAACGAGGTCATCGTGTCTTCGGGCTCGTCGTGGTAAACCGGTGTCCATAGCTGCGTAGACGTGTCAGGAAAATCGAACCAGGCGGGCATAACGCCAATCACGGTGTACGGCCGGGCATCGAGATCGATCGTCTGGTTCAGGATCGCCGGGTCACCACCGAAGCGACGCTTCCACAGGCCCCAGTTCAGCAATACCGTGCCGTTGGCCGCGGGGCTGTCATCGGCCTGCATAAAATCGCGGCCCAGCGCCGGCTGCACACCCAGCGTGCGGAGCAGGTCCCATGAAATCAGGGCACTGTTCAGCTTCTCCGGCAGTTGCCCGCCGGAACCGGAAAGTCCGACCCGGATACCCTGGGCGAGCGCGAGACTTGTGTAGCTGCGGTTCTGCTTCTTCCACTCGGCGAACATTCCACCGGAAACCACGTCGGAACCGGCCGTATCGTCTTCATGAAGGTCCGCCTCATGGAGCATCACCAGGCGATCCGGATCATCAAACGGCAGGGGCTTGAGCAAAACGCCGCGCACCACCGTGAACAGCGCGACGTTGGCGCCGATGCCCAGTGCCATCACCAGGATGGAGACAACGGTAAAACCGCGAGTGCGGCCAAGCGCGCGCAGGCCGAGACGCAGATCGCGTGTGAGGGATTCAAACCAATACCAGGACCAGGTGGCGCGAGTCTGTTCGCGAACAAGCGTAGGATTGCCAAAGGCGCGCAAGGCTGCGTACCGAGCCTCTTCTTCTGAAGCGCCACCCTCCCGCTGCTCCTCTTCTTCCAATTCCAGGTCGGAGCGCAGCTCCCGCTCCAGATCTGCATCTCTCTTCTTCCTCTGCCACCATTTCATGTCAGCCCTCCGTGGCGGCCGGCCATATCACGCGCGCCACAGCTTCGGTCATCTGCTTGCTCTGCGATCTTTCGCCCAGGAGCTGCTTCCTGCCCTTACCAGTCAAGCGGTGACCGTGAGCAAGTCGATACAGAAAGCGGAACCCGTTTCCCGCAGCAGTCCGGCCCATTGCTGGGCTTGCTTCGTAGTAGAAGACATTCTACCCTCACCTTGGCGATGATGGTAGACACTCGACTATCCGATGGTCAAGAGAGAAGCAGAGTGTGGCGTTTCAAAATGACTGTTGCCATCACCGAACCTCACTACACCGGAAGGCCGGCTTTGTGGAGGCCGGCGATAAGGTGTTCGACCATATCTGGTTGCCACCAGACGGCTAGTTCCTCGCGAGGAGCTCCGCCAATATCCGGTCTCTGGGTCAGAAGAATCTGCCAGGCCTGGTTCGCTAGAGCCTGATTGCCGAGTTGCCCGGCGTTCGCGGCGATGGCCAGTTGAGTGCGCCAGAAGCCCGGCATATTCACCGTGCGAGCCAATCCCAAGGATCTTTCGTAGTCTCCGTTTCGATATGCATCGAAGCACGGCACAAACCAATACCACCCAGGATGGTGAGGATTCAGACTGCGAGCCTTCGCCGAAAGCCCTCCGCCCCATTCCCAATCGCCGGCATAGGCGGTGAGGAAGCCGAGGTACGCGAGCGTGAATCCATCCATCGAATTTAGGGCCAGAGCCCGCACTGTCGCGATTCGGAAAGCATCCAGGTTTTTGCGAAAGAACTCGACCGACGCCAACGCATGGAAAGCGAGATGATTCGATGGCGCGATCTCTACCGCGTGCTGTGCGGCCGCGAGCGCACGCCCGAGCGGGTCCGGCAGCAGGTTGAATCTGTGAGTAAATTCCTCCTTGTAGATGAGCGACAACATAGCCCAGGCATCGGCATAGCCGGGTTCTTTTCGGACCGCGCGTTCCAGTGCCACTCGCGCCGGTGCATGTTCCTCGGCACTTACGCGCTGGAAATGTGCGAAGCTCCGGAGCACCGCCTCGTATGGGCTCAGTTTCAAAGGATCGCGCGTGCGGAGTGCCTCACTCATGCTGCGCGGCAAAATGCCGTGGGTGTCCGCAATGGTCGACACAATCTGGGGCACGACATCGTCCATCACATCAAAAGCAGCCTGCTCGGCGAAGGGCCGGTGGTAGGTTTCGGCCCAGAGATGAGCTCCTGAAGCACAGTCCACCAGATGCACCGAGAGGCGCGCCCTGGCGCCGACGCGGCGAAGGCTGCCCTCGAGTACATACCGTGCCCCAAGCTCCTTGCCCGCTACTCGCACGTCGACCGATCCGCCGGGGTATTGTGCGGTAGAGCTCAGTGAAAT
>CAZSUK010000231.1:0-6546 GCA_964609355.1 uncultured Acidobacteriaceae bacterium
GCTCTGCTGGGCGCGATGCTGATTTTCCTTTTTTCCTCCTTCGCTATTAAAGCCGTGGGCCGCACCGCACAGTACATCATCGAAGACGTACGGGCGCAGTTTCGCGAGAATCCGGGCATCATGGCAGGCACTTCCAAACCGGACTATGGCCGTTGCGTCCGCATCGTGACCGGCGCGGCCTTGAAGCAGATGGTGCTGCCAGGCGCGCTGGCGGTGCTCACCCCGCTGGCAGTAGGCCTGGTGTTCAAGAATTTGAGCGGAAGCTTTCACATCCACATCCCGGGAGAATACTCACCCGTGCTGAACGGCCGCTCCATCGACCTTGCCGGCGCCGAGGCGGTCGCTGCCCTGCTGATGGTGGGAACCATTGTTGGCATCCTCATGGCCATGCTGATGAACAACAGTGGCGGCGCATGGGATAACGCCAAGAAATACATTGAGACCGGTGCTCACGGCGGAAAGCGTTCCGAGGCGCACAAGGCGGCGGTGGTTGGCGATACGGTCGGCGACCCCTTCAAAGACACGGCCGGGCCGTCGCTGCACGTGCTGATCAAGCTGCTGGCCACAGTGACGCTGGTGCTGGCCCCGCTCTTCCTCTGACCACCTGAAACCGATCGACGAGAACCGGCCCAGGTCTCGCTTTTGAGACCTGGTTTCTCCAGTCAGATCGGTTGCGCGGGAAACGGCCGATGTTTCACGCCGGATTCTCGTCATCGTCAGGCGCATACCTGGGCTCCTTCCGCGACGAAAACATCGACTCCTTGTGCCGGAGCAGACATGACAAGGTGCGCGTCGCCAGCAGGATGGCATAATCAATTTCCTGATCGAGCTCCGGGCTAACCAGATTTTCATCAAGCGCCGCCGGCCACCTGGCAGTGCGCACAGCAAGTATCAGCGCCGATGCAATCAACAGAGTCGGCCCCATACGCGAGAAGTCTGGCCGTTGCTCGTACCCGGTAACCTTCATCCCTGGCCTCGTTCGAGAACCGCTGCACGCAGCCGGTCGAGATTCACGGCCACCGGCCGGTCCATGCGCCGTTGACCGCAGAGCGGACAGCGGACGGCGACCGGCTGAGCGGGAACGCCATTGCACTCCTTACAGGGGACGACCGAAGTTTTGCGTGGAAGGGTTGCCATGAGCCCTAGTATAGGCGAACAAAAGGAGAATAAATCCACGATTTGTCATCCTCCACCGCTCTATCATTAAAACCATGGGTTTACGTCTGATCAGAACGGGCTTGGCCAGTTTTCTCCTTCTGCTTCCTCACCTCCAGGCGTGGGCGTGGGGTAGCGAAGGTCACAGGATTATCGCTGATATTGCCTGGAACCACCTCGACGACGCAGCGCGGCAAAAACTGCGCCAGTACCTGGGCGACAACGACCTGGCCTCCATCTCCACCTGGGCCGACGACATCCGCAGCGGGCGTCCGCAGACCGGTCCCTGGCATTACGTCGATATTCCGTCAGACGCAAGCGGTTACGAGCCCAAGGACTGTCCTGACGACAATTGCGTGGTGGTGCAGATCAACAGGTTCGCCCGTATCCTGAGCGATCCATCGCAGCCCTTCGCCGCCCGCAGTGAGGCGCTCAAATACCTGGTTCATTTTGTAGGCGACCTGAGCCAGCCGTTTCACGCCATGGGCGATGCGCGCGGAGGAAATGACATTCCTGTGACCGTATTCGGGTCCGCTCAGTGTGGTGACTACGCGTGTAATTTGCATTCCGTGTGGGATAGCGAATTGATCCGGCACGCCGGCGTGCGGGAACACCGCTATGCCCACCAGCTGGAGGAAATGATCGCGGCGGACCATCTTGAGGCCGGCCCGACTGATCCGGTTGCGTGGGCCAATCAGTCGCTGCAATTGGCCAGGCAGGCGTGGGTCCAACCACAAACGGAGATCGACCAGGCCTACTATGAGCGGGAGCGGCCAGTCGTCGACCGGCAACTTGCTTTGGCCGGCTTACGGTTGGCGCAAGTATTGAATGAGGAGCTGAAAAACTAGACGAAAAAGCCAAACATATCGAGGACTTCGTCGCTAACCTCGACGTCGCTCAGATGGGCTTCTTCAATGAGCCTTAATTTTTGCCGGAACCGATCCAGAAGACCGGCATTGATATCGGTCTTCTGGTCCAGGGTCCACATGAGTTCCGCGGCAGTGGTGCGATGTTCACAACGAGCGGCCAGGCCATGTGCCGTTTCAATCGTCAGCACAAGGGGCAGAGTGTGAAACTCCTGATACAGGTGCATGGGGATACGGGCTTTGATGTTGACTCGCATCGTAGGGAAAGAATGCCACGCCCGCACGATGCAGGAAATACTACCTTTGGGAGGGAGTCACCCCCTGGGGTTGCAGCCTGAACGGTCCAATGACCCCACGCTGCCACCTCTCATGAGGTTTCGATCTTGAGAATCTGCTCACGCAACGCCGAGGCCTTGGCCATCAGCGCGTCCGCCTTCTGACGAGCGACAAAATACTGTGGATGATCCTTGAGTATCACCGCGATGTTCAATGCTTGCCTGCCCTGCTGCTCTGCCAGGCCTTCTTCGCTTCTGAGCCGTTGGAGGGTTTGGGAATCGGTCACAGCCATGTAGTTTTCTCTTTCCGCACCAGGTGCGCTCCCATCCCAGGAAATCGGCAGAGCTCTCTGCGTATCCTGACGAGGTCAGCATGGGGTGCTTTTCAGCCATGGTGTATCCATCGGCTGCAAGGTGGCAACGGTGACCGATGAACTTCGCGCCCAGAGCACCATGGTAAGGTGTGCGTGCGCCACGCCAAATAAATCTACGATTCGCTCCCTGCTCCAGGTTCTTTAATTCGCGGCGATCGCGCCTATAGGATCGTACTCAAGCATGAGTAATTCTCGTGGAACATCAACTCGATCTTTCATCCGCTGGTAAGTCCCGGGATGGCTTGGGTCGATTCTGCGCAGGTAGTAAATCACTCCGGTGGTGTACCGGGCGCTGTCGTCGAATGTCGATCGGTAGCTTGCGCAAACGATAACAACGGGCGAAAAGGAACCCGTGCGGTTCGACTCCTTTACGATGTCCCACGCATCTGCGAGGAAAGTCACAGGCTTCGTGATTTCACCCTTGGGGAAAAGTGTCCCGTCGCTCCCCGCTTCTCGCGTTCGATTCTGTTGGCAAACCTTACTCCTTTCCATCACAGGATCATGCTCGCCCTGGGAGGCAATCGATAACTCGGGATCTACCGAGAGGCCTTTTGCGGGGGTACCCCCCACATTGCGGATGACAAACTTTACGCTCACTTGCGCGGCTCCTTCTGAAGTGAAAGTCAGTGGACTTTCAATGGACGTGTCGATTGATATCCACGGCCTTTGCGACAGTTCGAGCTGCCGGGCCGTTGCTTCCGCCGTGCTCTTCGCAGCGCTGGAAGCTTGCTGCGTAGCGCGCGACGTGGCCCGCGACTGAGACAAATTGAAGATCAGCAAACCAAGAACGATCACAACGGCAGAGGTTTGGAGCAGACCTCTCCACCTGGGGGCAGTTGGGTGGCGGTACTCCCGCGTCGCTTGAGCATCCATGACTGTCGAATTCGAGATCACCAGGGAAGTAGGCGTTCGCTCTTGTTCCTCGTCAACGCTTTTTCGACGCCCCGGCTTCCCAGTCCGACCAGGCTCTGAGGTGACGATTACAAACAAAGAAAACGCAACCACAAGCGGCCAAATAAGAATGGAAGCTCTTCTCATTCTCTTCAAGCAGACCCTCCAGGCTGGCGATCGGGCAGCAGGACTTGATTCCATTCAGGGCCAATCATCCTTAACTGGAAGGCCCGTATCTGAACCCTGCGTGGAGTGGTCCAGACGGGAGGCACTCCACTTGTTCTATTTCATCGCCAAAAGAGTGAATGACTTTAGTGATTATTTTGTCCTGGTGCTACTCATCTTCTGTGGAGAGCAAAGCCAGGGAAAAAATCGCCCAGGGGCTATTAGCATCTCAACAACTGAGAGAGCCGGCGAAGCGCTGTAGGAATTTCTCCGTTCCTATGCGCGACGACACAATTTACGTCACAATAGACAAAACGGGTCGGAAGGTGTTACCGTAAGTAATTGAAAACAAAGACGCGGAGAGATGGCAGAGCGGTTGAATGCACCTGACTCGAAATCAGGCATACCTTCACGGGTATCGGGGGTTCAAATCCCTCTCTCTCCGCCATGTGACGGTTTCGGACGAGACTGGCGTCGTTACCTGGAAGCAATGGCGCGAGATGGACTATATTCCGGCGGTGGGAACAGGTTTGCTTTAGCCAGCGCCTGCATCTCAGGATAGCCATTCATGCTTCCGTGATACTCCAGGTAGGTGGACTCGGCTTTTGCCTCCCATTGAGGCTGGGTTTTCGAAGGCGCGTATTGCGCGGCGCGCGTATAAAACCATGCAGCATTCTTTAGGTCAGCTGGTGCCTGGTCCTCGTAGGCTTGGGCGAAGCGGTATGTGTCATCCAGTTCGAAGCCCGATTCCGTCGCCTTGACCGACCACGATGACGATCACCACGGCAACTTCTTCGGCTATGCTGAATCCTGAGCGGCGATCTAGCCCTTCGCTCCCTCCGTGGTTTCCTGCAGGTGGACTCGCCATGGCCGGAGCCCTGGGTTTGGCCTTCACCCCAAAGAGGATCTGGCGGTTGAACCAACAATTGCGCTGGCTCTGTTGGGCGTTATTGCTGGCGTCCCCTATCCTTGTTGGCCTCAGGCTGCGGAGGCGGAGGCAACAATTCCCCTTCCAACCCCGGTACTCCTGCAGGCTCCTATACCGTTTCAGTGACCGCTTCCAGCAGCGCTGGTGGGCCGCAGCAAGCGATGAGCATAACCCTAATCGTCCAGTAGGTTGGTGCTACGGCCGAATGACCTGAGGGTCCTCGATGCCCTCAGGCAAGGTCGTGTCAGGGCTCTACCATTGTTGCCAGGCACTCGGAGGTCTTTCGCTTCTGTTGCTTTCCGCAGCCAGACCAGTAAAACTCGCGCAGGCCAGAGACTAACCGGCAAGAGGGTCAATCCTTCCGCTTGTAATCGAGCGCGGGGTACCAATCCACACCTCGACCATCTGGGGTGAGATCCAGCATCAACCAAAGCGGGTCGAGGTCTGGAGCACCACGCGGGTCCTGTCCCGGGTCGGCCATCGCGCCGCTGAACTCACCGCTATAGAAATGTCGAACCTGGCCATCACGCCGCGTGAAAACGCTAAAACCGGGAACATCATCGTCTTTTTCGTTCACGTAGGTTCGCGTGAACTCGCCGGAGCTATCGGAGAAAAAAACAAGATTTTCGAAACCGCGCTCTCTCTTATAGTCGCTCAGCCGCTCGATGGGCGAGCGCGCCGTCACCGCGAGCGCGCATCGCTCACGCAGATTCACCGCAACTCCGTTCCATGCGCTGAGAAAGGATGTGCAGGAGGGACAGGGCAGCTTACGTTTCGGCCCGTACATCATGCTGTAGACCATGAGCGTATCTCTGTCGCCAAACAAGCTTGAGAAGCGCACCGGGCCGGCTTCCGAGATGAATTCGAAGTCCTGGGGTAACTCGCCACCCGCAGGGAGCGCACGGCGCTGTGCCGCCACTCGTTCGATGTTTCGGCGCAATTCAATCTCTTCAACAAGAAGCTCGTTGCGAGCCTTGCGGTAGGTAGCGCTCTCGTTGGGAAAGTGAGCCACGTTGGTGGCCGCAAGTTGCCGGGCCGGCAATAGCGTCTGCATCTCAGCCATACCTACCTCCAAACAGGGAAATCAACAACTTCTTTTCGCGAGGCGAAACCCGTCTGGGTTTCGGTGGCACGCGAAGGGATGCGTTCTTTATCTGTTCCAAAGTACTTGGACGCGTGCGTTTGAACCAGGGCTGCCCTGCGCCAACAAACCGTGCTTCCACCACATCTTCGCAAGCGCAACGGCCGTGAAGTCCGTTTTGAGCTTGCCACAAACTCGCTTGCCGATATCGTTGCCCAGGGTGTAGATTGTCTACATCATTATGCGGTATCCGAAGACTGACTCTCAAAATCGGACCGAACTTCTTGACGGCGCGCTGGACATGCTGATCCTGATGAACGCCGCGAGGAGCAAGGCATGAATCCCCTTCAATGTTTGTGGTCGGCGCTTCGGCGTAAGGAGGATTTGAGCAAGGAGCTCGAGAGTCATCTGCGAATGGCGATCGCCGACCGGATCGCTCGCGGCGAATCGCCGGCCGAAGCGCGCAGGGCGGCGACGCGCGAGTTCGGAAATGTGCCACTGATCGCAGATGTGACGCGCGAGCGCTGGGGCTGGCTGCGGCTGGAGCACTTCTTGCAGGATCTGCAATTCGCGTTTCGGCAGATGTGCCGCTCTCCCGGGTTCACCATCACCGCGGTGCTCACGCTGGCCCTTGGCATCGGTGCGCTCACCACCGTAGCTACCTGGTCCAATGCTGTCCTTTATAACCCCTGGCCCCAGGTTGAGGCTCCCCGCGAGCTCCACTTTATTGATGCAACCGTGCTCGGAAGCAACGGCTACTCGGTGCACTATGACAACTACCGCTTTATGCGCGAATCGGGGCATTCCTGGA
>CAZSUK010000232.1:0-6438 GCA_964609355.1 uncultured Acidobacteriaceae bacterium
TCTGTTCCGCATATCAGGGCAAATCAGGCGGAGCTGTTAGTTTCCTGGTCAGTTGCTGGTGCGGCCTTAAACCGCGCAATCCTTGCTCTTCTCTGCATCTTAACCACGCTTAGCGCAAAATTGAAATCCCCCATTCCGAAACTTTAAGAGTTCAGGGGGGGCTGACCCATTAGTATCAACAAAGACATGACCTTTCGTGCGAGTTGGCTCTCTTTGCACGAATGTAGCCCTGGATGACAGACCGCGAACTCCTCCGCCGTATTGAACGTTCCGCCGGCCAGCGCGCTGGATATAAGCAATTGGTACGCGAGCTGGGCCTGGGTGGCGGCCGCGAACGCCGCATGTTGGTCGAGCAGCTGAATCGCATGGCTGCCCGTGGCGAACTGGTCAAGTCTGATCGCGATCACTGGGCGCTTCCCCAGGCAGCGGCGCGCAATAACCTGTTGGCCGGCCGCCTCGACGTGCATCGGGACGGCTTTGGCTTTGTGCGGCCAGAAGCTCGCCAGGCTGGCGGGGATGATGACATCTTCATTCCTCCCAACGAGATGAACGGCGCCATGCAGGGCGACCAAGTGCTGGTGGAACTTGCTCCCCCGCGGCCGGACGGACGGCGCAGCGGCCGTATCGCCAGGGTGCTCAGCCGCCGCAATCCTACGGTGGTGGGGATTTTTCATTACGCTCGGCAGGAGCATGTCGCCGGAAATACGGTAACCCCGCTCGACGAGCGGGTCACCCAACCTATCCTCATCCCCTTTGGCATGGAGCAAGCGCCGGCGTCCGGCAGCGCCACTCCGCATCGAGTCGTTAGTGAGAATATCGGCCCACCGCGCGGTTTCGATAACCCCTCGGACCTCGAGGGGATGGTAGTGGACGTAGAGATCACCGACTGGCCCACCCCAACCCGCCCGGCGCGCGGGCGCGTCATCGAGGTTCTGGGGCGGGAAGGCGATTTCGGCGTGGACGTTGAGATTGTCATCCGCAAGCATCATCTTCCCCACGTTTTCCCGCCCAACGTTCTGGCGGAGGCGCGCGCCGCTCGCCTGGACGAGGAGGAAGTGGGCCGCCGCCGCGATTTTCGCGAGCTGCCGATCGTGACCATCGACGGCGAAACGGCCAAGGACTTCGACGACGCGGTATTCGTCCGCCAGCACGGCAGCAGGTGGGAGCTGCAAGTCCACATTGCTGATGTTGCAGAATACGTGACGCCCGGTTCGGGCCTCGATCTGGAAGCGCGGTTGCGAGGTACCTCGGTCTATTTTCCCGATCGCGCCGTCCCCATGCTTCCGCAAGAGCTTTCGAGCGATCTCTGCAGTCTGCGTCCGGGGAGAGATCGCCTGGTTCTCTCCTGCATCATGATGATCGATGCGCAAGGGGAGATCCTGAGCTACGAGGTCACGGAGGGGGTCATCCGATCGGTCAGCCGGATGACTTACACCCAGGTACACGACGTGATCCGTGGCAACAGCAACACGCGGGAGCAATTTGCGCCGTTGGTGCCCGAATTCGAGCGGATGTACGAACTGGCCCGCCTGCTGCACAAAAAACGCCAGCGGCGGGGTTCGATTGATTTCGATCTGCCCGAGCCGGTAATTGAATTCGACGCCCGGGGAGCGATGCAGAGCATCGTTCGGTCAGAGCGCAGTTGGGCCAACAGGCTGATCGAAGAGTTTATGCTTTCGGCCAATGAGTGTGTGGCCTCCTGGTTGCAGAACCTCGACGTACCGTCGCTGTATCGAATTCACGAAAAGCCGGAACCCCGGCGGGTGGCGGAGTTCGAGGATGTGGCTGCAAGGTTTGGCTACTCGCTTGGCATTGGTTCCTTGCCGGTAAAGCGAGTGACCATGAAGTCGGAGCGGCGCGAGCAAAGAGGCCGGGGGACGGGACGGGGCCACCAGCCCCGACAATATGAGATCGCCGAGGACATTGCTGTGACCCCGCGCATGTATCAGCAGCTGGCGCTCAAAATAGCGGGCAAGCCGGAAGAGCGCATTCTTGCCCATCTCATGCTGCGTTCCTTGCGCCAGGCGCGTTACAGCGAAAAGAACGAGGGCCACTTCGCCCTGGCCGCGCCTTGTTACACCCATTTCACTTCGCCTATCCGCCGCTATCCGGACCTTGTTGTCCATCGCATCGCCAAGGCTGTTCTGGCTTCGGGTGAGAGCGGTATCGGGGTGCTCGCGACGGAGAGCCGGCCGAGCAAAGAGACTTCTCCTTCCGAAGGGCCGATTAGCGAAGCAGAACTCACCGACATTGCCTATGAATCGAGCCAGGCGGAGCGCCGCGCCGAAGATGCCGAGCGCGAATTGATGGAGTGGAAGAAGGTCAAATTCATGCAGGAGCGCCTGGGCGACGATTTCGACGCCATGATCATGAGTGTGACCAAGTACGGCTGCTTTGTGGAGCTCGACAATCTCTTCATCGAGGGGCTGGTGCCCATCATGAGCCTGCAAGGCGACCATTACACTTTTCGCGAGAACACGCGCCAGATCATGGGCGAGCAATCCGGCCGCCGCTATTCCATGGGTGACCGGGTACGGGTGGTGCTCGACCGCGTGGATACAATGCAGCGGCGGTTACAATTTTCTATTCTGGAGGAAGTGGCTCCGCTGCACCTGAGCCGCCCTGCCAAGGGCAAAGCCAAGGCCCAAACCAGGTCCCACGCTAAATCAACGTCCAGCGGCAAGGCCCATCCCTACCTGCCCCCGAAGAACAAGGTGCTGCGCAAGGGCAAACAGAAGACGAAGAATAAACGCCCGGGGAAGAAGCGCACCTAGGTCCGGTTTTTGGGTTCGCTTTACAATGAAGCAGAGACAGGGAGAGGTTCGATGCCACACATGGTTCTTTGTGCGCGTTACAAGCAGGAGATGGAGGGGCTCGACGAGGCTCCGTTTGACAGCGAATTTGGCCAGAAGATTTACGACCATGTCTCCAAGAAGGCCTGGTCGGAGTGGATCGAACGGCAAAAGATGTTGCTCAACGAATATCGTCTTCAACCATGGACTAAGGAAGCGCAGGAGTTCCTGGTGGAGCAGATGCAGGAGTACTTCTTCGGCGAAGGATCGGCGCTGCCCAAGGAATACGTCCCGCCTGCTCACTGAGCACTCAGTCGTGTACACTCAAGAGGTCAATTTGCCGTCGGGACGTGGCTCAGCCTGGTAGAGCACTCGCTTGGGGTGCGAGGGGTCGGCAGTTCAAATCTGCCCGTCCCGACCATTCAAATCAAAAACTTACTCTGCACACGCCGCCCTGAACGCGCCGCCGCTCTCTTTTAATCCCTTACCTGTGGTTCAAAAGGCAAGACTCTGTTTCGTCACAAAGAGTCAGCGAGTCGCTTCGTGCTCCCGCCGCTCACGGCGGATCCGGCTGGCTTGCATCAGCACCAAAGCCAAGGGCCATCCAGCGTATTGACGGCGTTGGCATTGGCGGCAGCGCACTGGATATTGCAACAGTAGCAATCGCTCTAAATCCTTCATGCGAAAGCGCGACAGACGGAAATTTGAGGAAGAGCACTCGGGACAAGTCACTGGAATTCACCGGCTTCCATTACAAGAGGCTATAATCTATCCGGCCCGTGCAACAGCTACTTTAGCACGGTTGCAGGGCTTTTCCGGCGGTCGGCAGGGCTTTCACAGCCGAAGTTTGCAGGCAATTTCTCCGGCCGTTCACGTTAGGGAGAATGCCTTAGGTGGTCTTTAAACAGATGAGGTGAACATGGTCTGGGATGTATCGTTCACGTGCGATATTTGCGGCAGAAAGAAGCTGGAGGCGAATCACTGGTGGATGCTCGTCCTGGGTGATGTCCCCTGCTTTGAGGAAGGTCAACCCCGTCAGCGCTTTACCCTGATGCCGTGGAATAAGGGGGAGAGCGGTAATCCCGACTTCTACCATCTTTGCGGACAAGGCTGCGCAATGCAGGCAATGGAACGATTCATGAACCATGGCAGCATCGTGTCCGATAGCCTTTTGCATAGTGCCAGCGAGGCGGCGGCCGGCAATCAGTCCCACTGAAATTGCCCGCAGCTTATAGTTCGAAGAGGCCGGCCTTAGCGGCTGGCGTGGGCGCAGGGCGCTCCTTGATCTGAACTTGCGGCGAAGGAACCGAGAGTATGCTCAGGATTTCGCGCAACTCTTTACGCACTTTGTGTAACCGCACTTCAGACCGTTGCGCCGCCTGTTGTTGCTGCGGCAACGGAAGTTCCGGCTGACCGGCGCGTTTGCTGCGCGATTCCGCCTGGATCGCCTGGCGTGCACCGGCGATGGTGTAACCCTCGTCATACAGCAGACGCTTCACACGTAGCGCCATCTCTACGTCGCGGCGGCGATAGAGCCGCTGACCGGTACCGCTTTTGTTCGGCTTCAGCTGGGTGAACTCAGTTTCCCAAAAGCGCAGAACATAAGGGGCAACCGAGCACAAGCGCGCTACTTCCCCAATGCGAAAGTAGAGCTTGTCGGGAATTTCCGGTTTTTGCGGAGCGCGTTGCTGAGGCAGGTGAGTAGCCATACTGGTATTCGGAGGCAACTTGGATGGAGCTGCCTTCGCTCAGAAGTATAGGTCAGCTTAGCTCAAATGCTGGAGCTTTTCTTATGCGTGCAAGTGGATTTCTTTTCCCTAACACCAAGTGTGACAATCCCTCCGGTAACTTAGCTGGCCGTTGTCTGCGGGATTGCAGAAGTGACGATCGGTTCCCGCTCCGGGCTGCCCTGAGGTGCGGAACGCAGGTACTGGGCAGGCCAGCTGATGACGTCTCCCAATTCCTCTGCCGCCTCGAGCGCCCAATACGGTTGGCGTAGAAACTCCCGGGCGAGCAGGACTACATCTGCCTGACCGGTGCGGAGGATGTGGTCCGCCTGAGCCGCTTCGGTGATCATGCCAACCGCGCCCGTGGGGATCGCCGCCTCGCGGCGAATGCGCTCCGCAAAAGGCGTTTGGTATCCCGAGCCAAGCTGCATTACTTGCCGGGTCGTCAGGCCGCCGGAGGAAACGTCGACTAAGTCGACCTTATGCTGCTTCAGCACTTTGGCCAAAGCTACGGACTGATGAATGTCCCATCCGCCCTCCGACCAGTCGGTGGCAGAAATTCGCACCAGCAGGGGAAGTTCGGCAGGAAGCACAGTGCGCACAGCATCCACGACTTCCACCAACAAGCGGATTCGATTCTCGAAGCTGCCCCCGTACTGATCGTTCCGCTGATTACTCAAGGGAGAGAGAAATTCATGCAGCAGGTATCCGTGTGCGGAGTGCACCTCGACCAGGTCGAATCCAGCCTCCAGGGCGCGCTCGGTTGCCCTGACGAACGCCCTGGTAATTGCTTGTATGCCGGCAAGATCGAGGGCAATGGGTTGAGGGTAGTTATCCTGAAAACGCAGCGCACTGGGGGCCATTACATTTTCCCAGCCGCCTTCGGCAGGGGTGACATATCCTTGCTTCGGAGCCCACGGGCGGGCCGTACTGGCTTTGCGTCCGGCGTGCGCAAGCTGCACTCCGGCGAGTGACCCCTGTTGGTGAAGAAAGTCGACGATCCGGCGCAGGCCGGCGATGTGGTCGTCCTTCCATAAGCCCAGGTCCTGCGGACTGATGCGTCCTTCCGGAAGCACGGCGGCTGCCTCGGTAAAGATCAGTCCCGCTCCGCCCACGGCCCGGCTGCCGAGATTCACCAGGTGCCAGTCATTGCTGAACCCGTCTTCACTCGAGTATTGGCACATCGGCGAGACGAAAACACGGTTGGGGACAGTAATGCCAGACAACTGGATAGGCGAGAATAAGAGTGATTTAGACAAGGAAAGTCCTCTTGGCATCAGATGCAGCGCGCCTCCAGAAGTCGCAGTCTTGCAGTCGTTGCTGACTTTTCTGGAACATGGAAGAGCCGGCGTGCGTACAGCACTGGGAGGAAGAAGATTATGAAGGGTGGCATCCTCGTATTCACCGTGCTGGCGATGGTCCTTGCGTTCGTGGGTGGCTGTAAGGTGCAGGTGGACAAGTCAAAGGATGGCGAGCAGCAGAACGTTAAGATTGCCACTCCGTTTGGTGGAATTAACGTCAATCAGGATCAGACCACGGCGGCCGAGCTTGGTTTGGCGGCCTACCCTGGGGCTGTCCAGGATATGACCGGCGAAGGGAGCAAGTCGGCCAAGGTAGACATGGGCTTCGGCTCCTGGAAGCTGCGGGTGAAGGTGGCTCATTACGCTACGGCAGATCGTCAGGATCAGGTAATCGCGTTTTATCGCAATGCGTTGAGTCAGTATGGCAGCGTCATCGAATGCGAGGGGAATAAGCCAGTCGGCTTGCCCGTATCTACTTCGGAAGGCCTCACCTGTTCGGATTCCGATAGTCATTCGGGGGAGCACGGTGGCCCCGGCGATCTGCAATTGAAAGCCGGGTCCCGTCATCATCAGCACCTGGTTCTTTTCAAAGACGGAAGCGGCTCCCAGACTCATTTC
>CAZSUK010000233.1:0-4590 GCA_964609355.1 uncultured Acidobacteriaceae bacterium
CTCGCCGATGGTGGATGCCCGTCTCAAAGACGGTTCCCGTGTCAATGCGATTATTCCGCCCCTGGCGGTGGACGGCCCCATTCTGTCGATTCGTAAATTTGGTTCAAAACCGCTGGCCGCAGAAGACCTGTTGCGTAACAAGGCGCTCACCGAGCCGATGCTTGAGGTTCTGAAGGGTGCTGTCCAGGCGCGGCTTAACATCATCGTCTCCGGCGGGACCGGGGCGGGCAAAACTACTTTGCTGAACGTGCTGTCGGGGTTTATCGATGAGCGAGAGCGAATTGTAACCATCGAAGACTCAGCCGAACTGCAGGTAAAACATGCGCATGTGGTGCGGCTTGAGTGCCGGCCTCCAAACGTGGAAGGAAAAGGGGCGGTGAAGCAGAGAGAACTGGTCATCAACGCGCTTCGTATGCGCCCCGACCGGATCGTGCTGGGCGAGGTTGGAGGCGAAGAATGCATGGATATGCTACAGGCGATGAACACCGGCCACGATGGCTCACTCACCACCATCCACGCCAACACGCCGCGCGATGCCGTGGCCCGCATGGAGACCATGGCCATGATGGGCAGCGTGACCCTGCCGGAAAAGGCGATTCGGGCACAGATCGCATCAGCCGTCCACTTGATCGTGCAGATCGCGCGCATGAGCGATGGTTCGCGCCGGGTTACGCATATCAGTGAACTCACCGGAGCGTTCAGCGATGTCATCAGCATGCAGGACATCTTCCTTTTTGAGAAAGAAGGGCTGGGCCCCACAGGGAAGGTGAAAGGGCGTTTCCGTGGCACTGGGATCGTCCCCAAGTTCGGTGACAAATTGAAGGCCGCGGGTTTCCCGCTGCCGCCAAGTTTGCTCGATTATTCGATGGAAATATAGAAGGTTATCGCGATGGCGTTCCTGTTTCTAACATTTTTTTCGATTGTCCTGGCCACCTTCCTGCTGGTGATCGCGGTGACGCGCCCGTCGGCGGAGGAGAAGATCGTCGGCCAGCGAATGGCCTCGATCCATATCTCGAAGAAGAAAGACAGCCTGGAGGCAGCGCAACTGCTCAAGGCGACAAAGACGACCAACTGGCTGGATGGGATTCTGCTTCGTTTCCTATTCGCGAAAACGGTGCAGGCGCGCATTCTGCAGGCGAACAGCTCGTTCTCCGTAAGTGGTCTGATCCTGACCAGTCTGAGTTTGTTGATCGCTGGATTTGCGATCACCTGGCTGTTTGCCCCCCTGGTTCTGATCGACCTCGGCGCCGGCGCGGCACTCAGCTTTCTGCCGTATGGGATTCTTTCCTTCAAATGTACGAAAAGAGTCAACGCGTTCAACGCGGTTCTGCCGGAAGCGATCGACATGCTGGCCCGCGCTCTGCGTGCCGGCCATTCTGTCGTAGGGGCGCTCGAAATGCTGGCTGAGAACGCGCAGCAACCGGCCGCCTTCGAATTCGGTGAAGTTTTCAAACAGCTGAACCTCGGCTTGTCGATCCGCGACGCACTGATGCAACTTCTCGATCGTGTTCCGTCGCCCGATCTGCGCGTTCTGGTAACCGCGATCATGGTGCAGAAGGACACCGGCGGGAACCTGGTGGAGATTCTGGATCGCACGGTCTTCGTGATTCGAGAACGTCTGCGGATTCAAGGGGAGATTCAAGTGCAGACGGCCCAGGGCAGGCTTACCGGGTGGATTCTGAGTGGGCTTCCAGTGGTGATGATGGTGCTGCTCAACCTGGTGAATCCTGGCTATTCCAGTATCCTCTTCCACGATCCTTCGGGGCGCAAGCTGATCTACCTTGGCCTGGCAATGCTGGTGGTGGGCAGCGTGATCATCCGTCGCATCGTCAATGGGATCGAGGTGTAGCAAGATATGGACCTGGTCTTTTACATGGCCGTCACGCTTACCATCTTTCTGGTGGTTGCGCTGCTGCTCGCTCCGGTGATCCTGCGGCCCTCGCTCGCCGCCAGACGCATGCTGGAGATGGTGCGGAGCAATCGCCCGGACGAAAGAAACGTAGGCAGCAAAGAGCGGCTGCAAGAGAAGATCCTCTCCACGGCCAGGTTCTTGCGGGTGCGTTTCGGGCTGGTCGCGGATGAAAAGGTCACACAGCAGCTTTTGAGTGCGGGCATCAGAACCAACCGAGGCAGGAACGCATATTCCGCCAGCCGCGTCGTTGGCCCCGTCCTGGGCCTGGCCTGCGGAAGCCTCATCCCCAGCAACACAATTTTCTGGGCTTTGTCTCTGGCGGCCGTCTGCTATCTGCTGCCGGACATGTGGCTGAGAACGATGATCAAGAAACGAAATGAAAGAATCAGGAGAAGCCTTCCGGACGCACTGGATCTGCTGGTTATCTGCGTGGAGGCGGGGCTGGGGCTGGACCAGGCAATGCTGCGAGTGGGCCAGGAACTGCACCTTAGCCACCCCGACATCCACTACGAGTTCATGCAAGTCAATTTGGAGCAACTTGCCGGCAAGCCTCGCCTGGAGGCATGGAAGAGTGCGGCAGACCGTACCCAGATTCCTGAGTTCTCGCTGTTTGTCAGCATGTTGACGCAAGCTGACCGGTTCGGTACCCCAATTGTCCGCGCCCTCAGCAGGTTTGGCGACGAGATCCGCCTGAAAAGAAAACAAAGGGCGGAGGAGATGGCCGCGAAGACCAAAATCAAAATACTTTTTCCCCTTGTCCTGTTTATTTTTCCGTGCATTTTCATTGTCCTGCTTGCGCCGGCAATTTTGAACATTGCCAGGAATATGCGGACAAGCCAGTAGCTTATGGTTGGGGATTTCTACCTAAAGTTACAGACGTAGTTACTTATATGAGTTTACGGATTAAACGAGATTGGAAGAAAGGAGGATACATCAGATGGATACGACAACACTAGTTCGCATCGTCGCAGGTGTCTTGGCGGTCGTTGTGCTCGCCTTCCTGATCTACCGCAGAAAGCACGCAAAGGTTTAACGCAGCAATGAACCTCAGGAACGTAACCAGGGCCACCACGGTCGGTACCCGGATAACGATCGCCGACACGTCTCTGGCCCGCTTAATAGGTTTGGCGGGCAGGAGGCGGCTTGATGCCGGATGCGGGCTTCTTATCAGACCCTCATCCGGCATTCATACTTTTGGCATGCTGTTTCCCATCGATGTGGTTGCGCTCAACAGGAATCTGCAGGTTCTAAGGCTTTGGCACCGGTTGGCCCCGTTTCGGGTGACCACCATCAACCTGAAAACACATAGCATTCTGGAACTGCCGGCGGGAGGAATCAGCGCTTGCGAAATGAGGGTCGGAGACCAGTTGGAGTTGAGCTAAGCGGCATGAACAGGCTGCAGAAAAACTTGTGACCGGCAGGAGAGATGTACCCGTAGCGACGGCAGGGGCTAAAGCCCGTCATATTCTCAGTCGTTTGCGGCCCGACTAAAGTCGTGCCCTGATACAAAACCGAGTTTTTTCAGCACGTCAAGCCGCACTGATCCGAACGAGAAGAAGCGATGAAGACAGCGCCAGGCGCCTACCCACCTGCTTCTCTTCACTGTGGGCCCAAAGCGGAATCACTCAACAAAATGGCAGACAAGTGACGTGTACCCCCGACGACATGAAGCGGCATTTGTGCCGGGTCGACACAGATGATCAATCAACGCGGCGGCTTGCCGTGCATCCAGGGGCAGACCTGGGCCTACAGCCGGCAGAGTATCTGGGTGGATTCGCGGTTGCCGGGCGGATTTTTACCTGAGGACTGGCTGGAGACCCGGGGGCCAGGAGGGCCTGGCGGACCTTCCGGGGTAACCATCACCTGTTCCTCCAATAACGGCAAACGGGTTTACTGCGCGGCAAATACCAGCCGCGACGTAAGACTGACTAACCAGCGCAGTGGCTCGCCCTGTATCCAGGGTAAAACCTGGGGCTTCGATAACTGGGGGATTTGGGTGGATCGGGGCTGCCGCGCTGACTTTCTTACCATGCGGTGATAAACGATTACGGGGCAGCGATCAGAGGAGATCGCTGCCCCGTACATTGCTGAAGAACGTCTAGCTGCAGGGCTTACCCGCATCCGGATGGGCGCCCTTGGCTTTTGCATCTGCTTCCGACATATACGCGCCGGCCTTGGTGGTCCCGTAGTATTTCGTCCCGTAGCAGTGATAGACCTTGGTGGAGGTATTCACCCAGACCAAGCCCGGTCCGCCGCCGGCAGCGGGCGTCTTCGCTGTGCCGGATGCGGTCGTGGTTTTGGTTTTAGGAGCCGGCGCCGCTGCGGGAGCTGCAGCCGCTGCAGGAGCCGCAGTCTGGTTCACTGGAGTGGGAGCGGTAGGAGTGGCGGCAGAGGTGGGGGCAGCAGCGCTGGCTGCATACCAGGTCTTCACGCCTTTGTGGCCTCGGCACGCACCACTCTTGCTTGCACCGGTCCAGTAAGAGCCATCATTACAAAGCCCGGTAGTGCCGGCGGGAGCGCCTGCCGGTACCTGAGCCACACCTGCTTGCGAAGCGATCATTGCGGTTACAGCTAGCGCGGTTGCGGCCAGCAGCGAACGAACCAGTGTCTTCATATGCACTCCAGTTGAGCTCAATAGCTTGAATTTCCCAGGGCTAAAGCCCCCTCATCCTAGACGA
>CAZSUK010000234.1:0-3126 GCA_964609355.1 uncultured Acidobacteriaceae bacterium
GAGCCGAGCCAGCGGAACGACTCCGTCGAGCACATCGTCTTTTCCGGTGAGATAGATTTCCGTCATGCCCTCCGGATCTCCGTCGAACTCGCGCAAGGCTCGAACTGCGTCCGCTACCGTGGCGGCTGTTGGAACCTGTACATAGCTGGTGGTCATTCTGCCGGCAGCGGAATCCTCTCGAAATTCGAGCAGCTCCTCCACTTCGTGCCGCTCTTCCGGCTCCATTTGTTCAAGGATGGCCTCGGAACGCTCGTCGGAGAGCTCGCCCAGCAGATCGGCCGCCGCCCCTGGGTCCATCTCTTCCACGATGTCGGCGACCCGGCCGGAGTCGAGCGATTCCAACAAAGACTTCTGCAGGCGGGGGTCTACTTCTTCTAACGCATCTGCGGCTACCTCCTCATCGAGAGAGACGAAGATGGCCTCTCTCTCCGGAGGTGGCAGATCTTCGAGGATATCGGCAAGATCGGAGGGGTGCATGTGAGCTAAGCGCTCATGTTCGATCTTGAGCTTCACCCGCCGCGCCGGGTCTACTTCAATCAGATCCACAAACTCCCACGGGATGATGCTGGCGCGGAAGTTCATCGCGAAGTTCGCGAGCGCCTGCCTGGGCATGACGCCTTTGAGGATCCTGCGTATCGCGCCTCGCAGCCCGACCGCAACCTCTGCTACCCGCAGTGCCTCGCGGCCATTCTGGGGGAACCACTGCAGGTCAACGTCGTTAACCCGCACCACTTTTCTCCCATGAACATCGATGATTTGCCGGTCCAGTACGTCTTGTTGCAGAAGAAGCAGGTTTTCATCGCCGCGGAGAGGCTGCAGCACGGCATCCTCACGCAATTCGATAGTTCCTGCCGGGGTCTGCATGACATCTTTCACCGCTACGAGCCGGGTTCCCTCGCGCGTTTTGAGCAGCAGGCCGGCGACATCGCCGGCGGCCAATCCGGTCGCCACCGCCACGTCTTTGAGGCGGCCCTGAACACGGCCCTGCCGGTCCGTGATCGGCGTGCCGAGCAGGAGCGTAAGGCTGGCGCGGCTTGTGAGCTTTTCGTGCATCGGCGGCCCGTTGCAGTCTAACAGTGGTTGGACTCGCGTTGGAGCAGGTTTATAACACAGTTGCGATGTTTAGACGGTTTTCCGATTCTGCCGTGCAGGGCAGGTACTACAGGCTTCGGCGAAATCGAAAATTGCGAGAGGGGCTAGAAGCTAGTTGGGTCTTTCCGGGCGGCTTTTAAGGAAACGCTCATCGAGCGGTTGCCTGCCCTGGAATCCAGCTTCTACAGTGTGCCAGTAATCAATTTTTGCTTCGCCTAACTGCCAACAGAGCAGAACGATTTGTTCCCCTACCTGAAACGGGAAATCCAGCAAACCCTTGTCGAGATCTTTCACCTGAACGCCGATGGAATCGATCTCCTGAATCGCGTCCTGGGCCTGCTGCACCGCGGCTCGTTGCGCCATGCGCTTGCGCGCCACGGCGGCGACATCCACCAGCATGCCTCCTGCGAGGAAAATATTCTGGCTGAGCAACTGCAATTCCGCCTCGACCTGGCCGGCACTGGCCTTGGCATCGATCGCTCGCCGTAACAGGGATTCCAAAATCGGCAAGAGCGATTGGGCCTCGTCAAGGGAGAATGTCTTCATGGATCGACCTTCGTCTAAACCTTATGGTAATACACCCCAAAGATCCTAAAGTCACCGCAGAACGTTGATCCTGCTAGCGGTGAAATCCACCTCGCCGGCTGATTTGTGACCGCTTGGCGGGGCAGGTATCATGACAGTGCAATGAGTTTGCCCGATACCATCTTCATTTTCGGACTGGCGCTGGTCATTTTCGGGCCCAAAAAGCTGCCGGAGATCGGACGCCAGCTGGGCAAGCTGGTGCTTGAATTCCGTCGTGCGAGCAATGAGTTCAAGATGCAGATTGAGGAAGAGTTACGGGCAGCCGAGGTGGCCGATCGGCAAAAGCAGATTGCGGCCCCGGTAGCCCCGGCTGCGACGCCCGAGCCGGAGTCAGACGCGTTGACCATCCGGCCGCCAAGCAATGGAACTCAAGTGAGCACGGAAAGTCCTTCATCGAGGGTGATCCCGGTGCATGAGGAAGTGGCGGAGCTGAAATCGATCGCAGGAGACCACCCGGAGTTGGCAAGCGACGGTCTGGAGCGGGAGCCGGAGCAGGCAACCACCCATCATGACTGACATTGTGGACCGGGCCCGAACGGCTGTGAGCGAACGAGCTGAATTACCGGGAATGAGCCTCCTGGAACACCTGGAGGAACTGCGCAAACGCATCATTCATTCCGGCGTCTACCTGATTGTCGCTTTCTTCGTGGCCTATGCCATCCGCGAAAAGCTTTCCGCGTTTATGGTGAAGCCCATCACCGCGGCGCTGAAGGCGCACAATCTGGACTCCCACCTCGTCTATTTGAACCCGGTAGACCCGTTCAATTTCTACATCAAAATCAGCCTGGTCTGTGGAGCTATCATCGCCTCGCCGTTCATCCTGTTTCAGGTGTGGTTATTTATCGCTCCCGGTCTTTACCGGAACGAGAAGCGGTACATCCTGCCATTCATGTCAGCCACGGTCGGTCTATTTCTCGCCGGTGCATTTTTTGGCTATCACTACGTTTATCCTGGCGCTCTGACTTTTCTCATCGGCTACGGCTCTCAGTTCAGGCCCATGGTGACAGTGAGCGAATACACCGAACTCTTCATGACCGTGATTTTGGGCCTGGGAGTTACGTTTGAATTGCCCATTCTGGTGTTTTTTCTGGCGCTCTTTGGCATCGTGAGTGCCGGCTGGCTTTGGAAGAATATTCGTTACGCCATCCTGGTGATTTTCATTATCTCCGCGATCATTACCCCCACTCCGGATGTCCTGACAATGTGCGTTTTTGCCGCACCTATGCTGGTGCTCTACCTGGTGAGTATTGGGGTGGCCTACATGGTCCATCCCACGCGGAGAAATCGGCTTAAAGAGCAGTCATGAAGCTCGTTGGAGTAGTTCTCTGTTGCTTGATGTCTGTACTGGCCCGGGCCCAGGCGTTGCCCCATTTTGACGGTGAGCGGGCCCTCACGTACACCCGGGAGTTCGTCGCGACGGGACCACGTTGGGTGGGTAGCAAAGGTCAC
>CAZSUK010000235.1:0-4816 GCA_964609355.1 uncultured Acidobacteriaceae bacterium
CCGAGGTAATCACCACCGTCTCGCCTTCTTGAGCCTTCTTCAAGAGCTCCGACAAGTTCGTCTTGGCTTCAAAGATTGTCGCTGTAATCATGGACTCGCAATTCCTGCTAACTTATCTTAGCTAAGCTGCGAAATTCTGTCAATCAGCCTCCAGCCGTCTGGGTACGGGACGGTCTGCCAACAGGGTCAACCGTTGGCGGAAGCCCACTCCACTTTCGCGATAACTACTCCAGATTGATCCAGACGGACTTGACCTCGCTGACCGCGTTCAGCGTATCGAGACACTTATCCCGGCCGATGCCTGACTGCTTGAGGCCGCCCCACGGTTGTGTCATATCCCCAAGGTCGTACCCGTTCACCCACACAACGCCGGCCTCCAGGTCGCGAGCTACTCTGTGCGCAGTGGTAATATCGGAAGTCCACACGCTCGCCGATAGGCCATAAATGCTGTCATTTGCGATGGCGACCGCTTCCTCGATTGTCTCGAACGGCAGAACGGCCGCCACCGGTCCAAAGACTTCTTCACGCGCGATGCGCATTCCGTTGTTTACTTGAGTGAACAGTGTAGGCTCAACATAGGCTCCGCGTTCGAATCCCTGCGGTGTTTGGCCGCCCAGCGCCAACTTGGCGCCTTCCTGCCCGGCGAGATGGATCTCGGAAAGAACACTCTTTTGTTGGCTTCGGCTGGCCAACGGTCCCATCGTCGTTGCAGTATCCAGGGGATCTCCGATTCGGATCGTCTTGCGCGTCCTGGCTTTGAAGCGCTCCACAAAGTCATCATGAATCCTGGCATCGACCAGAAGGCGCGAACCGGCGCTGCACATTTCTCCCTTATTGCCGTAGATACCCTGGACCGCATATTCCACCGCAACGTCGAGATCGGGTACCTCGGCAGTGATGATTTGGGGTGACTTGCCTCCGGTCTCTACCGTGACCCGTTTCAGATTCGATTGCCCCGAATAGACCATCATCATTTTGCCCACATCGGTCGAACCCGTAAAACTGATCTTGTTGACGTCGGGGTGAAGCGCGAGCGCCTTTCCCACCGTGCCGCCCCCTCCGTGGACTACGTTAAAAACGCCGGGCGGCCCGCCGGCTTCCAAAAAGAGTTGCCCCAGCAGGGTCGCTGAAAAGGGCGAGATCTGTGCCGGTTTCAGAATGACGGAGTTGCCAATCGCAAGCGCCGGCGCCACCTTCCACGCCGCGATCAGAAGGGGATAATTCCACGGCGCAATACAGGCCACGACACCAATCGGCTGGCGCACCACATAGTGGAAGGCATTCGATGCCGTGGTAGTTACCGATCCCTCGATCTTATCGATGGCTTCTGAGAAGAACCGGAAAGTCAAGGCTGCCGCAGCAACCTCTCCATTCGGATTCAGCATGTCGGCGATCGGTTTCCCGACATTCAACGAATCCATTAGCCCCAGGCGAAGCGCATTTTCGGTGAGGAGATCGGCCATTCGATACATCACCTGCATACGAGCGCGCGGTTCCATGCGGGACCAGACTCCCGCCTTGAATACCGCACGCGCCGAAGCTACTGCAAAGTCGACATCCTCCGCGTCGCCCAGCGGCACGGATGCCAACGTCTCATCGTTTGCCGGGTTGACGGTTTCGAAGCGCCGGCCTGACCTGGCATCGGCCAGCTTGCCGTCGATCACCATTCGCGTCTCGGGACGGAGGGCCGCGGCCTGCTGGTGGAAGTCTTGTGCGGGGGCCTGGGTTTGTAGCGTCGTCATGCTCGTCTCCTTTGGTTGAGGTTGGGCAGCTAAAAATCGAGAATGACTTCCCCACCGCTTCCGTTGTGGTTTGCTCCCTCAACCTTTCGCGGCACCGAACAGCACAGTAGGATCTCCCCTTGGCGGCGATCTGCCAACGGTTCATCCAGATATTCCACACCTCCGCTGATGATCCGGGTTTTGCATGTCCCGCAAATTCCCGAACGGCAGCCAAAAGCGGGAGCGAGTCCTACCTCCTCAGCTAGTTCGAGCAGGGTGCCATCTTCACGGGACCAGGTCGTCTCGATTCCCGACCGGGCAAACTTCACACGGATCGCACTCGCGGCATGGTCCTCGGAGTGCTTTCTGGGCAACTCCGGCTTGAGCACTGTTCCTGGACCGAAGGATTCATAATGAATGCGCTCCGGGCGCACGCCAGTTCCGGTAAGCCCGGAATACAGCGTGTTCATGAACTCGGAAGGACCGCAAAGGTAATAGTCAAAGTCGCCGGGAGGCAACAGCGCAGTCAAAAGGCTCATGTCGACGCGGCCCTTGCTGTCGTAGTGAACGCCAATCTTATCTTCTGGCGATGGACTGCTGAAGCAGACGTGTACGCTCAGCGTGGGATGCTCGGACGCGAGTTGCTGAAGACGGTTGCCAAATGCGCGGACCGGGCCGTTTTGCACGCCGTGAATAAAGTGGATTGGCCGGTATTTGCCGCTGCGGCGGCCCTCCTCGACGATGTGCTCGGCGATCGCCATCATGGGAGTGATGCCGACTCCACCCGAAACCAGCACAACCGGCCGCGCGCTGCTCTGGTCGAGAATGAATTTACCGCGCGGCATGAGTGCTTGCAGACGAAAGCCGGCCTTCGCATTCGCATGCATGAACTGGGAGACAAGCGCATCTGCTTCACCGCGCCGAATCGACAACCGGTAGAAGTGGGGGTTGTAACAGGTTGAGATGGTATAGGTCCGCAAAGCAGGCTCCGTGCGGCCGGGAATCGACACCCGGATAGGCAGGAACTGACCTGGCTGCCACCGATATAACGGTGCGCCGTCGGCTCGCCGGAGATAGAAGGAGGTGATGAGGTCGCTCTCCCTTTCCACCTTTGCCACTTCCAACCCCACATAGGCATTGCGCTCGCTCTCCGCGGTGACGGAAGCGGTGGGAACTACGCTGATCGTCGTTGAAACCGGAAGCGAGCTGGCTGCCGGTAATACTTCCAGTCCTGCTGAGTTCGAAGACATAGCCTGAACAATGAGCTTTTGGAAATGGATGCAAAGGTGTTCGCTGTTGGTGAGGAACCTGCCCCGATCGGGGATTCCCCCCAGCAGTCCCTTCTGCACGGAATTGGTAAGAACATCGTCTTCGTAGCCTACCTGCTTGTTGAACGCGATCAAATCGTGGGCGAACTTCTCCGATACGCCGGGCGCAAAGTATTGCTCCGAAATCCCCTTGGCCTTGTTGGGTCCGTCAGGGGCCCACACATCAATGGAAAAGTTGGGAAACCCGGGATTGATGTTGATCGTGACATTAGGCCACAACAGATGATATTGAGCTTGCGCGATCTCGCCGCGCGCGTCATAGATTTCGACGGCGGCCTTGCCTTCGAGCGCCGACTGGCGCACCTGCCCCAGCTGGCTCGCAAACCAGCCATGGGTGGTCAGGTGATAGTTTTCCTCCTTGACATCGATCGCGGCGCTGAAACCGGGATGTGCTACGGCACAGTGGTAACACTCCAGATAGTTCTCGAGCATCGTCTTCCAGTTGGCGTCGGCGCTCCAGGATTCCCGGCTGTACAGCTCGAGACTGTCCAGGTCTATGCCGCTCCCTGCGATGATCTTGAGCAGGCCGCCGAAGTACGAGGTAAGAGGCTTTGCATGGGAGTCAATGTTGACAAAGACAAATGGACCCAGGTTCTCCACTCGAATCGGCAGCAGTGGGTAGTCTTGCAGTCGAAAGTTGGGCTCAGCGGCTGAGCGGGGCGCACCCTTCAGGCAACCGTCGAGGTTGTAGGTCCAGGCGTGATATCCGCATTGCATCATGGTCGAGTTTCCGCGGCCCTTCATCACTTCATGCCTGCGATGGCGGCATACATTGACGAAGGCCGCCAAACCCTGTTCGTTGCGGATAACGACGACGGGGACTTCGCCCGCATAGCCGGTAATGTAGTCGCCCAGTTTCGTTAGTTCCCTGGCGGGACCAATGTAAGTCCAACGCTTTCTGAAGATCTTTTCGATTTCGCGCGCCGTAATGGCGGCGTCCGTATACCAGTGGGCGGGAAGCGACTCTCCGCGATCGAGGGCTGCAAGCAAACTATCGGAAGTCTCAATGACTGGGGCTATGACGGGCTGAAGCATGGAATTTATCTCCTTGTGTTCTTTTCAAGATTTGTCTTCGCTGTATTTCCTTGATGGTTATCCGCCGGATGCCCCGCTCGCCACTCCTCGCGATGGACCGCCCTTGAGCAGAAAAGGGATAGACAGCAGCAGGATTACGCTGGCGCAAAGCAAAACACCCCAAAAGCTGAGCAGGCGCTCCGCGGCGGAAGCGAGTGCTGCCGTGGACAACATTCCTACGGAATAAAAGATGTTGTAAACCGCGTAGACTGCAGCGTAGCTGGACATCCCGGATCGATCGACGGCGTTGCCGAGTTCCGCCGACGCTGGGTTAAGCATGAACGCGAACGAAATATTGACCAGAGATAACGTGATGCAGGCCAGGATGACTCCCTTGAAAAGCGCCAGGAAGGGGAGTGTGACGGCCATTGCGACCGTGCCCAGAACGATCACGTTCTGGACAGGAATTCGTTCTGATACCTGGCCGACGACGGGGGCGCACAAGCCGTACACCAGAGTCGAGACAGTAAAGAGGATGCCGATGGCCATGGAGGATGCGCCATATCGTGCCAGCCGCACGGGCAAGAGCGGTTCAATGATTCCTACAGAGAACGCGGCCAGCGCGACTGTTACAGCAGGGACCATTAGCGACCGCTTGCTGACCAAAGCAAGAAAATTGACTGGCGCGCTTCGTCGAACATTTCCTGCCGGCACAAGCCGGGCAATGAGCGCAGCGGCGATTGCAAATGCGAC
>CAZSUK010000236.1:0-3525 GCA_964609355.1 uncultured Acidobacteriaceae bacterium
TCCTACAACAGTCGTTGTGCCGACACCGACTGAGTAAATGGCTCCGCCCGCAGAATCCTGTCCGGTTGCCGGGCCTACGTTGTTGATGAACTGACTGTTGATGACATTGAGCGTTCCTCCATAGCGATAGATCGCTCCGCCCCCGGTCGGCGCGCCTGTGCCTGCATTATCGGTCCCATGACCGTTGGCTAAAGTAATATTCTGAAGCGTCAGAGTTGGGGTAGTAGCAACGAAGTTGCCGGTATTCAGGAGCAGTTGCCTGACCTGGCCGCCGCCGTCCAGTGTCACTAGATTTCCCCCGTCGATAACGGTGTCCTTGGTGATTGACTTGGTAGAACTCAGGACGAGCCGATAGGGCGCGGCGCCGCAATTGAAGGTGACTACCCCGCCGGCAACAAGGGCCTGTTCGAATGCGCTCTCCGTACAGCTCGCCGGAGTCCCATCCCCCACGACATTGGTGTTGCCTGCTGTATTTACAACGCTGATAGGCGTAGCACACGAAGAGGGAGTTGTGGGGGGAGCGGGCGCTACCGGAGTCGTACTGGGTGTCGCCGACGCCTGATTGGAATTTGCACTTTCTCCACTGGCGCTGACTGCAGTGACCACGTAGTAATAGGTGGTTTCATTGGTTACGGTCGTGTCGGTATAACTTGTGCCCGCAGGCGACCCCACTGTTGTGTAGGGTCCGCCGTTGGTGGCTGCCCGTTTGACGTTGTAGCTGGTTGCGCCGGTGCTGGCCGTCCACGCAAGCGAGACTTGTTGATTGCCTCCCGTGGCTGTGAGGTTAAGGGGAGCGGCCGGGGCGGTGGGCGCAGCAGCCGGTGTCGCGGTCGCCTGGTTGGAATTGCCGCTTTGTCCCGTCGCATTCACAGCCGTCACGACATAGTAGTATGCGGTTCCGTTGGTTACGTTCGTGTCGGTATAACTTGTGCCCGCAGGCGACGCCACTGTTGTGTAGGGTCCGCCGTTGGTGGTTGCCCGTTTGACGTTGTAGCTGGTTGCGCCGGTGCTGGCCGTCCACGCAAGCGAGACTTGTTGGTTGCCTCCCGTGGCCGTGAGGTTAAGGGGAGGCACCGGGGCGGTGGGCGCGGCAGCCGGTGTCGCGGTCGCCTGGTTGGAATTGCCGCTTTGTCCCGTCGCATTCACAGCCGTCACGACATAGTAGTAGGTGGTTCCGTTGGTCAGGCTCGTGTCAGCGTAGGTTGTTCCTGCAGGCGAACCCACCGTGGTGTAGGGGCCGCCGCTCGCCGTTCCTCGTTTTACGTAATAGCTGGTCGCGCCACTGCTCGCCGTCCAGGTAAGGCTAGCTTGCTGGTTACCAGCTGTAGCGATGAGGTTGGTGGGGGGAGCAGAAGCGGTGTTTCCGTCACCGGTATTGCCGCTATTGCCGGCGGTGTTGCTACACGCGTTGCACGCAAGCAGCATGGCGAACAACGAAATTTTCAACCAGGAAGACGAGCGCAGCGCGCGAAGCCTCATAGCTTGACTGGAGCCTCAAACGAAGTCTACTTATAATGAGTCGTTACGGAATGGGCACCAAAGTTGTAGAGGATTGAAGGGACAAGACACACAGCAGCGACGGAGGGTTCATCGCCACGGCGAGGTTTTAAAGTGCGGTGTGCCTCAAAAGTCGGGTTATCGGTAACTTCCTCTGGCCCGTTGGGGTGCCGGGAGCCGGCAAGGTACCGGATTCCGTTTCACGCGAAGTTCGTCCCCCTAGAAATCACTCTCTTAGAGTCAGCGTCTATCTATTCCTTGGCTGAGGTGGGCCAGAACAAAGCTCGATTTTCACTGGAGCTGGGCGTATTCGGCCTTGGCCTGCTTGAAGATCGGGATATCGGGGTCAGCATCTTTCCATAGGGTCAGGAAATCCTGATAGGCCTGCTTAGCTTTGACGGTGTCCCCCTGCATCGCATACGCTTTGGCCAACTGGAGCCGAGCCACCGCCCCCACCGGGTCCCCAAGAAGAAGGCCTGGCTGGCTGAGGATGCGACGATATTCGGCCGCGGCATCGGCCCCTTTGTGGGACCGAAGGTAAGCCTCACCGCGCACAATTGCGGGATAGAAGGTCCCGAAGAATGCGGCGGCGGTGCTGTGGGTGATAGCAAGCTCATGGGGATATGGGACCAGCGATTGTTCGATTGCGCTTGCAGCATCACCACGCTGGAGCGCAAACACTCCGCGAAGGGCAGGCAGATAGTTGTATCTGACCGACGTATCTTCAGGAAACCGATTTTGCAGATCATTCGCGAGCGCCAGGGCTCGGGAAGAATCGGACGTGAGCCCCAAGGCAAACGCCGCGGCATACTCCACATCGCGGCTGTTTGAGAGCGCGAGAGCCGCCATGGACCTTTGCCTTGCCGCGGTTACATTTCCGAACAGAGCTTCCCCCACCGCGGCCCCAGCTTCATAGGTGGCTTCCCTATCCTTCTGGCCCGCTTGCTGGGCTAAAACGATCGCACGCTCTGACATCTTTCTGGCCAGCCGCTGTTTACCGGAACGGGCGAAGACGAGCGCTTGCGCGTTCGACATCCAATCTTCGATTCCAGTCCTGCCGGCAGCCCGAGCAGCCTCTCTATCCATGGCCGCCACGTCGTTGCGTAGGAATGCGATGTGGTATCGCATAACCATCAACTCCGGTATATCGAGTTCACGTTCTGCAGCCTGTTGAATCGCTCGCTCCGCGTCTGCCGGACGATTTAAGAAAATGTAGCTGGAGGCAAGATTGACATAGGCGGGTGCAAAACCGTTGTCCAGGCTGATGGCATTCCGCGCCTCCTCGACCGATTTCTCGTACTCACCTAAACCTTGAAAAATAAATCCGGATAACAATGCGTGCGGGGCGGTGTCCCGGGGATAAGTGTGGACCCATTGTTTGCAGGTCTGTCGCGCCTGCTCCAAATTTCCGGTCACCTGTTTCTGGTAGAGCGTGGTAATAAATAACCTCTCCCGATCGCTGGTGCGGGCGCGCAACTCATAGGCCCTGGCCGTGCTGGTTGTGGCCAGACCAGATTCGCCAAGGTCTTCATAAAAAATCCCGAGTTGCCCGTGTGCCGTTGCAAAATCCGGGTCAATGGCAACGGCCTGTCTGAGATAAGGCAGACCGGCCTCTAAGCTGGTTGAGAAGCCCACCTTCAATCCTTCGCTGTAGGCTTTTAAAGCGTCGAGCGAACCTGTAGTGGCTTCCGCCAAGGGAGTTGAGTGCTTCTCGATCGTGGTGAGCGATTCGCCAACTCGAGTTCTGAACTTAACGGCGATTTGGCTCAGCGCATTCAAGACGTCTTCTTTTCTCGATGCCTGCACCTGCTCCACATCGAGGACGTCTCCCGTTTCGCACTGCTCTGCGCGAAGTCCAACTACATACTCGCTACCCAGCCTTGCAATGGAACCCTCAAGGACCGCGGCACTTCCCGTACGCTCGCAGATCTCCCGTGCTGTCTCGGGGGTAAGCGGCGCATCCGCTGCCCGGCCCATAAGGTGAAGAGTCTTCCCAATGCGCTGCTCGGAAATGAGGCTAAGAAAGGG
>CAZSUK010000237.1:0-9478 GCA_964609355.1 uncultured Acidobacteriaceae bacterium
GCAGGCTCGCAACGGTAACGTGACCAATGGCATCGATGTCCTCGAAGAGACCCAGTTTGCCCCATTGGCAGCGCTCGCCCAGAAGCATGGAGGAAAATTGCGTGTCGGTCTGCTCACCAACCAGACCGGCCTGGATGCGCAACGGCGGCGGACGATCGATGTCCTGGCCGCAGCGCCGAGCCTCCAACTCAAGGTGATCTTCAGCCCCGAACACGGCATCCAGGGCGCGCTCGATAAAGAAAGCATCGACGATACAAAGGACGCATCGACCGGTCTGCCGGTGATCAGCCTCTTTGGCAAGCAGCTGCGGCCCTCATTGGACACGTTACGTTCGCTCGATGCCGTGCTCATCGACATACAGGATGCAGGCGTTCGTTTCTATACTTACGAGACCGCCGTCCGTTATTTCCTTGAAGCTGCAGGCCAGACGGGCACGGATATCGTGGTCCTGGACCGTCCCGACCCGGTTACGGGTGAGTTCGTGCAAGGCCCCTTGTCAGACACCGGAAGCGAAAGCTACGTCAACGTAGCGCCGATTCCGGTTCGACACGGCATGACGTTGGGCGAGCTGGCACGGTATTTCAATGGCGAATACAAACTGCACGCGCCCCTGACGGTGGTTGCCATGAAGGGTTGGCAGCGCGGGGACTGGTTCGACTCCACTGGCCTCGTGTGGACGAATCCTTCTCCCAACCTGCGCAGTTTGCGGGCGGCGACTCTCTACCCGGGAGTGGGGCTGATTGAGACGACAAATATTTCCGTTGGCCGGGGCACTGACACCCCCTTTGAATACGTGGGAGCGCCCTGGATCGACGGCCCGGCGCTGGCTCGTGTGTTGAACGCCAGATTTTTACCGGGTGTACGCTTCGTGCCGGTAGAGTTCACTCCAAAGCCCCCTTATCCATATGCGGATCAGCTTTGCCATGGAATCGAGCTGATTGTTACTGACCGCAATGTCCTCGATTCACCGGAGCTTGGCCTGGAGATTGCATCTGCTATTCACAAGGTTTCCGGAGACAAATTCCAGCTGAATAAGATCGATAGGTTACTTGCCAATAAGAGTGTGCTCGATGGGTTGCTGGCTGGACGAGATCCGCAGCGGCTAGCCGAGGACTGGCGGCAACAGTTAGACGACTTCAACGCGAAGCGAAAAGCATATCTGCTGTATTGAGCAAGGTTGAAACACTTTTCCCGGTGGGAGCGTCCATACAGAGATCGCTCCACTACGGTCGAGATCACAAAGGGGAGGGCGATGTTGGCCCGGAGCATTCGTCAGTAACGCTACCCTGGTAATTCACTCCCCTCACTCAAACCAACTCTGAAGGGGTGCCCCTCGCACCAGCGTACGTGGGTCAGTAAAGACGGGGCGAAGCCCATCAAAGGTCAGTCTTTTGCTCTTTCCCGTAACCACGACTAACGCGACGACAAGATTTTTTGCAATCGTCACTGTTTTACTACTGTCCACCCTCCGCTCGCCAGCCGCGAGAGATAACTACGTGGGGGATGACGCCTGCCGCTCTTGTCATGCAACCCAGGTCGACTCATTTCACCAGACCGCGCACTACCTCACCTCCGCGGAGCCAAACGAACACACCATCCTGGGTAAGTTCACCGCCGGCGACAACATCCTGAAAACTTCAAATCCAAATCTGGCCTTCCATATGGAAGCCAAAGAAGGTGGATTCTTCCAGACCGCAAACTCTCGCAGCGAACGCTTCGCATTCGTGGTCGGCTCCGGAGACAAAGGGCAAACCTACCTCTTCCGGGATGGAGATCAGCTCTTCCAGCTACCCGTGTCCTTTTGGACCAACGTGGGCTGGGTAAATAGTCCCGGCTATCGCGACGGTGTCGCCGACTTCGAACGCCCCATCATCCCCCGCTGTCTGGAATGTCACGCCACCTGGTTCGAATCTCTTGCCCCTCCCTCGAACCGCTACAACACCACGGGCTACGGGCTCGGCATCCAGTGCGAAAAGTGTCACGGACCGGGAAGGGAACACGTGAAACGGGAACAAGCCAAACCCGGATCCACTCCCGATACGGCGATCCTCAATCCGGCGCACTTTACCCGCGAGCGCCAAATGGATCTCTGTGCGTGGTGCCACGCTGGACACGGTCAGGCCATCCTGCCCGCCTTCTCCTACCTGCCCAACAATCCGCTCGACAAGTACATCAACTTCCCCAAGCCAGATGCAAACGCGCCGCTCGATGTTCATGGCAACCAGGTGGAATTGCTGAAACAGAGCCGCTGCTTCCTGGCCTCCTCCATGACCTGCCTCACATGTCATAACGTTCATGTCAGCCAACACAATCTTGCAGAATTTTCCCAGCGATGCCTGACCTGCCACAAACCAGACTCCCCCATCTTCAGCAAAGCCAATCACCCCGTCACCAACAACTGCATCGACTGCCACATGCCCAGGCAGGAAACCAACGTCATCGTGTTTGATTTCGCCGGCAAACGAGTCAAACCGGAAGTGAGAAATCATTGGATAAAGGTGTATTCCGAGGGCCACCCCATTTCCCACACAGATACCCCTGCGAATCCCTGAAAATGCCCGCAGCTATCCGCGTTATAGTTTGGAAGGCAAATCTCACGACCTGACTCGGGCGTGGCAAAAATCGACTCACAAACAAGCCGTGTTACGGTGTTCGCAGACGATGAACCGGTGGAAGAGTTTCTCCGCCCCGCGGCTCCAACCACGGCTCGCGCAAAAGCACCGCAGCCGATCACCCCTGGCCGTGCCCGCAAGCTGGCAGAACCTGCCGCCGGCACGGAGCTGGACCCAGGAGAGGACGGTTTCCTGCGCGCGCGCTGGCGAGTGCCGGTTCGCCGCGGGCTCGTCCCCACGACCCGCAACGGTCGCATCGCTGCGGCTGCGGTAGTTGTCCTGGCGCTGGGCTTGTTATTTTTGCTCGCGATCGCCATACGTAACTTCTTCCGTGACGATCCCCGCTTCCGCATCGCCACTTCCTCCTCCATACAAATCATGGGCAACAGCCAGGTGACGCGACCGGAGCTGCTCTCGGTCTTCGGATCCGATCTGGGCCGCAACATCTTCTATATCCCGTTACGCCAGCGCCGCACCGCCCTCGAGCAGCTCCCCTGGGTGGAGCACGCAACCGTCATGCGCCTGATGCCAGACCAATTGCGGGTCGCCATCATCGAACGCACGCCCGTGGCTTTTGTGCGTCAGGGTAATGCCATCGGCCTGGTAGACGCCAACGGCGTTCTGCTGCATCTGCCACCAGCAGCCATGGCAGCAAAACACTATTCCTTCCCCGTGGTCACGGGAATCTCGAGCCGGGACCCGCTGCCCGTCCGTGCCGCGCGTATGCATCTGTATCAGCAATTCATCCACGACCTCGACTCGGGAGGAACGAAAGTCTCCTCCCAGCTGAGCGAAGTCGATATCTCCGATCCTGAAGACGTTTGGGCGCTTTTGCCCGCCCAGGGCTCCGATATCCAGGTGCACTTTGGCTATTCGGACTTCCTCGCTCGTTACCGCAGTTACCAGCAACACCTCGCCGAATGGCGGCAACAGTACCCTCACTTGTCATCCGTTGATATGCGCTATGAGAATCAGGTAGTCCTCGATATGACGCCTCAAGCGAACTCCAAACCGAGCCCGGAAACCGCAGTCAAACATCCGGCAGGGAAGCCGGCCGCCCGCACGGCCAAAGCGGCGAGGGCCAAGGCCGAATGACCCCAAGAAACGAAGACTTGCTCACCGTTCTGGACGCCGGCAGTTCGAAAATTCGCGTTCTGGTGGCGGAACTGCACGAAGGCGCTCTGCGTTATCGCGCGCACAGCGTGGTCAACGCTGAGGGGATGCGCAAAGGTCTCATCAGCGATCTGGGCCCCGCGAGCCGGGCCTTCAATCTTGCCTTCACCGAGGCCGAGCAAATGGCGCAAGCCGTCATTGCCAACTGTGTGGTGGGGTTGGGCGGCTCTCACGTGCGTGGCGTCAACAGCCAGGGCGGCATCAGCCTGGGCAGCCGTCTCCGCGAAATTACACGCGAAGATGTGCGCGCCGCGGTGGACCGGGCGCGCTCTGTTTCCTTGCCCGCGGATCGCGAAATCCTTCATCTGTTACCTCAACAATTCATCCTCGACGAGCAGCCCGGCATTCACGACCCCATCGGTATGATCGGCAACCGTCTGGAAGTGAATTTGCATATTGCCACCTGTTCCGCCAGCGCCGCGCAGAGCGTCATCACCTGCGCCAACAAGGCTGGCCTCGAAGTTACGGATACGATCTTCGAAGGCATAGCGTCCGCCGAAGCAACCGTCTCTGCCGACGAGCGCGAACTCGGCGCCTGCCTCATCGATATTGGCGCCGCCTCGACTGAGCTGGTCGTTTTCTTTGAAGGGGCGGTAGCTCATACCGCGGTGATCCCCATAGGCGGCGATCACTTCACCAACGACCTGGCAGTTGGTCTGCACATGCCGGTCCAGGAAGCAGAAGCTCTCAAGCTCGAGTACGGGCACTGTGTGGTTACCTCGGTTCCTTCCTCCATCGAGCTGGAGATGATTGCCAGCGGCAACCAGGTGATCCGCACCATCAAACAGCGCCAACTGTGTGAAATTCTTGAGCCACGCGCCTTTGAGCTGTTCCAGATGCTGCGCGAAAATCTTCGTCAGGGCGGCGTTCTGGGCGCACTGGGCGCAGGATGCATACTGACCGGCGGTGGTGCCCGACTGGCGGGCCTGCTGGAAGTGGCCGAAAGCCTGTTGCGTGTGCCCGCGCGACTGGGCTATCCTGTGCCACTTTCCCGAATGCCCGAAGAACTGATTCAGCCGGAATTTTCTACCGCGATTGGCATGCTGCTTTACACCCATCGCACCAGCGTGTTGCGCGCCGCCGAAGATCAGGGCCTGCGTGCGAAGCTGCGCGCCATCTTTGCAGGAAGCTTATAGTCAACGAAATTGGTATAACGAGAAATGGAGCAGAATCCGATGAGTTTTTCCGATGAAATCCGCATTCAATACAACGATGACGCCACTCGCGGAGCGAAAATCAAGGTCATCGGCGTAGGGGGCGGCGGAGGCAACGCCGTGAACCGCATGATCGCCGCCAAGCTCGAGGGAGTGGAGTTCATCGTCGCCAATACCGATGTCCAGGCATTGCAGCTCTCCCAGGCCCCGGTCAAGCTTCAGCTAGGCGTAAAACTGACCAGCGGATTAGGCGCCGGCGCCAATCCCGACGTAGGCAGGCGTGCGGCCCTGGAAGACTCGGAAAAGATCATCGAAGCCCTGGAAGGCGCGGACATGGTCTTTGTCACCGCCGGTCTGGGCGGCGGCACCGGCACCGGCGCCGCTCCTGTGATCGCTTCGCTGGCTAGCGAAATGGGCGCCCTCACCGTGGCGGTGGTCACTCGACCGTTCAGCTTTGAAGGCAAGCGGCGTATGCAGCAGGCCGAACGCGGGATGGCGGAGCTGCTCGAAGGCGTCGACACCATGATTGTCATCCCTAACGAGAAATTGCTCGCCGTCGCCAAAGATGCGGGTTTCTTCGAGTCTTTCCGCGTGGCCGATGACGTTTTGCTGCAGGGCGTGCAGGGCATTTCCGACATCATCACCATTCCCGGCATCATCAATCGCGATTTTGCGGACGTGAAGACCACCATGGCGGGTATGGGTTACGCGGTCATGGGCACCGCCGTACGCAGTGGCGAAAACCGCGCCATTGCCGCTGCTCAGGCGGCTATGGCTTCTCCGCTGCTGGAGGCCGGCGCCATCGACGGTGCGCGTGGCATCCTCATCAACATCAGCGGCTCCAGCAACCTCAAGCTGAGTGAGGTCAATGTCGCCTCCACACTCATCCAAAATGCGGCTCACGAAGAGGCCAACATCATCTTTGGTGCAGTTCTGGATGAAAGCATGGGTGACAACGTCAAAATCACTGTGATTGCCACCGGCTTTCGCCAGGATCAGATGGGCCGGCAAAAGCGTTCGGCCTCGGATGCTGCGTCACCCCGGGTATCGGTCCAGGGCCAGCCAAACCTTCCCCGCTTCGCCAGCGAAGAGCTTGAAGAACAGCAGCTCACCCCGCTCTTCGAGTCCAAAAAGCCTCAGCCGCCGCCAACGCCGCAGCCGCCGGTGAAGGAAGCTGCCGCCCCGGAACCGGCGGCCTTTACTTTGCACCCCCAGCCCGTGGTCACGGAAGAACTACCCCAGCCGCCGCGGTCCGCGGGTGCTCCTCCTGCTCCTCAGGTGAAAACACCTGTGCCCCACATCAATTTTGAGGAGCCGTTTGAAGAGGAGTATGCCCGCCTCATTCCTAGCCCGGAGGCGGCTCAGCATATCGAAAGCGAGCACCACGCGGAGAATCTCGACATCCCGGCGTTCCTCCGCCGGCCAGGGCACTAGAACGTTTTGTTTTCGAACCGTTGAAGACTATCGGGTCACGATTTCATCTGATGAGTGTTAGTTTCCGATTCCACCGTTACGCTCGTGTACCCAATTGTGGTACGGACATCCCAAAGAGTTCATTGGAATATGGAAATGCGAAGAGAATTGTTGTCAAATTAGGGTTAATAAAAACAAGACAAGCAGTCAGGAAGTTTGATTAGATAGTGGTAAACAAAACGGGTTACTGATGTACTCTGATCTTCGCCAGCACGTATCATTTATAAAGCGACGGTTTCGAGAGGAAAATACGCGGTGAGCAGACGATTTCTAAAGCAGAGCTTTAACTTTCTGATGATCCTTGGTTTGGCCTCCGTTGCCTTCGCGAAACCGGCGCACGCGCGTCCCACGCATCCTACGCATCGCGCCCACGTGGCACATGTGCAGGAGAGCGCACGGGCTCGCCACCACATGGCCACCCTACGCCATACCCGGCCGGTGGCTACGGAAAGCCGCGTTGTCCTGGTTCACAGCAAATCGGGTCAAGTCCGTCGCATGGTCCTGGTGCGCCATCGTTCCTACGAGCACTTTTCGGCCAGCTCATTTGCCGACTCTGATATCACCCAGGGTGATGTGACCGCCGGCGAAGATCCAGTGGTTCGCCAGGCCGCCATCGACGCTTTGGGCAACATGTACGGTACTGCGGTCGCCATCGACCCCAGCAATGGCCGTATTCTCGCCATGGTCAACCAGAAGCTGGCGCTCTCCAGTGGCGCTGAGCCCTGCTCCACCATTAAGGTTTCGGTGGCCCTGGCTGCCCTGCAGGAAGGCATCGTCACTAAAGACACTCCGGTCAATCTGGGTGGTAGCTACCACATGAACATGACCGAGGCGCTGGCTCGTTCCAACAACCTTTACTTTGAGACACTCGGTCGCCGGCTCGGTTTCGAGCGGGTCCGGCATTATGCGAATTCCTTTGGACTGGGCGAGCTGGCGGGTTGGAATATCCCTGGTGAGCAGCTGGGCATCTACCCCGAGCAGGTATTGCCCGAAAGCGAGGGTGGTGTTGGCCGTATGTGCTCTTTCGGCCAGGGGATTTCGATGACTCCACTGCAACTCGGAGCGCTGGTAGCTTCGATTGCCAATGGCGGAACCCTTTATTACTTGCAGCATCCGACGACTCAAGCAGATGCGGCAAACTTCCAGCCTCGGGTGAAGCGCACGCTGGATATTGCGAACCTGATCCCGGAAGTGAGTGTTGGGATGGAAGGCGCGGTTGACTACGGCACGGCCCGCCGGCTGCACGCTAACTTCAGCGAGCTGCCTATCCTGGGCAAAACCGGCACCTGCTCCAACAACGGCACCCGTTATGGATGGTTTGCTTCCTTTGCCAATACTTCCCACGGCCGGATTGTCACCGTGTTCTTCCTCGAAGGAGGCCGTCCGACATTCGGCCCCAAAGCGGCGGAATTGACTGGCGTCTTCTATCACAATCTGTGGGACCACAGCTACTTCGCGGAAAAACTCGCGAACGACACTGCATCGAGCACGGCTTCTGCACCTGCGGTTAGCCAGTAGTTCAATTCTCCTGATTAATTTTGGGCCTCCCTGAAAGGGAGGCCCTTTCTTCTGCAGCCTGTGAGGCAGAGCCTTCTCCGTGGTCCTTAAAGACGACACGCTAGAACAAACGCCATGTTTTTGACCTTTGCGGGCTTTGGGCCGTACAAAATTGCTGCATACCCAAATTGACTTCTGCTTCCATCGTTTCCAGCAACCGCCGACGGGTTACATTGGTATGAACACACTGTCAGCCCGTTGGCGCTTATCTTGGTTCGGAGGTCAATTTGTACCGGGTGAACTTTTTCTTGTTATCCCTGCTCGGGATAGGCACCATCGCTCTGATCGCACAACAAACCACCACTCCCGCTGCGGACAAACCAGCGGCTCCGCCTGAGGCTCCCTTTGGGAATGCCTATCCCACCCGGCCTCCGGCCGACCCGGCCGCGGTGCAACAGGGCCGTCAGATTTTCAGCGCCAACTGCAGCTTTTGCCACGGTTCCGACGCGCGAGGCGGAGAAGGAGGGCCCAATCTGATTCGCAGCCAAACCGTCCTGGACGATAAAAATGGAGAACTCATCACCACAGTGGTCCAGAACGGCCGTCCCGACAAAGGCATGCCCAAGTTCGATCTCACCACAGAGCAGGTAGGCACCATCGCCACCTTTCTCCACAGCATTCCCGTCGGCGGCCGCGCCCGAAGCACCGGGACAGTCGATCCCCTTGTGGGCGACGCCAAAGCCGGGGAGGCCTACTTCAACGGTCCCGGCAAATGCGCGACCTGCCACTCCATCACAGGAGACCTGGCCGGCATCGGCGCTAAGCTTACCGACGTCCGGGCGCTGCAAAACGCTATACTCGCCGGGGAACACCGGGGCGAGTTCGTCGAGGTGAGCAAGAAAACCGTGACGGTTACCCTTCCGACGGGGCAAGTGATCGAGGGTAAGCTCTACCAGATCGATGACTTCCTGGTCTCCCTCATCGATGCCAACGGCGATTACCACAGCTTTCCCCGGCACGGAGCGGTTCCCAAGGTGGTGGTCAAAGATCCGCTACAGCCGCATTTGGACATGCTTCAGACCTTAAAAGACGACGACATCCACAACCTGACCGCCTACCTGGTGACGTTGAAATGAAGCAGACACTCCTTCTCCTGCCTGCCCTTCTTTTGGGAACCGCGGCCTTCGCCCAAGGTCTGGATCCCGTTCTGCTCACCAAGCCGGCGACTGACGCCTGGCCCACCTATTCCGGAGACTACTCCGCGCGCCGTTTCAGCACGCTCACCCAGATCAACCAAGGCAACATAAAGAACCTAGGCCTTGCCTGGACAAGCCACCTCACCCCGGGGCGCGGCGCACCTCCCTCGCCATTTTCCAGAACCGGGCCTGGAAACCCACCCACCATCATCGGCGGGGAAATCGATGAACCCGTCCCGGTACGCGGCGCCGGACACATCTCAGGCGGTGTCCTTCAGGTGAACGGGATCCTCTACGTCTCGGTGCCCGACAACGCGTGGGCCGTCGATGCTCGCGATGGCACCATCCTCTGGCACTACTTCTGGAAGACCAA
>CAZSUK010000238.1:0-4666 GCA_964609355.1 uncultured Acidobacteriaceae bacterium
GAGCTGCCGGAGCATGCTCATCCACCATACCTTTTTCGACTGCCGCGGCAATCAGATCATCCCAACTCTTGTACTTCGCGGGCAGCCATTCTGCCGGCGCTTTCTCCACCATCTCTTCTTGTACGAAGTTCTTACTCTGCCAGTCGTAGAGTTGCCAGTCGGCGCCCAGTTTAGGCTCGAGCACCAGCGGCCACAGCGCTTGCTTGGTTGCGTCTACGATTTCCGCCGCAACCGAGCCTGTGGTGATGACTCCGTCCCGGCTACGTATCAGGTCCGCAGCCTGGCGCAGTTTTGCGTCGGCAACCGTCGAACGGTCGATGGCATAGGCAAAACGCTGTGCCAATCCACGGTCCACCTCAGAAAAGGTGTCCGTCTGCAGGGTAAGCATATCCGCCGGTGTGAGCTTGGAGTGACTCGAAAGCCATTTCCAGATCCGCTCGTTGCGATAGGGCGCGTCCCAGTTCAACGCCAGGGGGTACGGGTAATCGTCAGGAGTGATCCGCGCATTCGCGGTGGCCACAATACCACTGTCCGGGTCCAGCACTGTGGGCAACTGAGGGAAGGGAACATACCCTTGCCACTCGTGATCGTTGTCGGCCGCGGTTCCGGTCTCCACGATAGGAACCCCGTTAAGCCCGCCGGGTCGAACCGGAAACAGTCCCACCGCCTGGTACCCGATATGGCCCTGATCATCCGCGTAGGCCAGGTTTTGCGTGGGTCCCCACCACTCGCTGGTCGCCTGACGAAACTCCGTCCAGTTGCTGGCCGAGTCCATTGCCTCCAGCGGTATGCCGCGTAGTTGCGTCGAGTAGAGAGTCCACTTGAGCGACAGCATGCGCGTTTCGTGAGGCAGCATCGGGGTAATCACCGGCCCGTGATCCGTTGTCTCCACATCCAGCACGACATCCTTGCCGAAGCGCACGTGGATATATTCCCGGTCATGTTCGGGCTGGCGCCATGCGTTGCCCGCCCAATACTCTCCCTGCGGATTTGTCTTTTCTACGTAGACGTCCTGAACATCTCCGTTGAGAGTAGTGAAGCCCCAGGAAATATGCTCGTTATGTCCCTCGACGATGAAGGGGATGCCCGGCGTGGTGACCCCCGACACGTGGAAACTCCCTGCCTGCAGGTCCTCTTCATGCCAGATGTCGGGGATGGAGTGCTCCAGGTGCATATCGTTCGAGAGCATGGGCTTTCCACTGGCGGTGCGCGCCCCGCTCACAGCCCACTCGTTCGATCCCGGCTTGCAGCTGTTGCACTTGTCTCCTCCCAGCCTGAGGATCTCTTTCAGCCGCAAGAAATCTTCCAGACTCGATTGTGATTCGTCGAGGGGAACATCTGGGATATTTTGCTGCGGTGCGGTTAAATCGGGAATCGACTGCGTGGGCGGATGATCGCGCCAGGTGGTCGTCGGATACAACTCCGCGATCAGGTTCGGCGCCAGCCTGGCCTGCACCTTTTCCCGCTCCAGCTTCCAGGGATAAAGAGTATCGAGGCGAGCCACCATATTCAGCGCCACCAGCCAGGAATCAACCGGCTGCCAGGGCCGGGGCTTGTATCCGAGCAGCCGGAACTCAGCCGGCAGATTGTCCTGGTGACCGGCGATAAATGCGTTCACTCCCCGGGCATACGCCTCGAAGAGACGCTTCTGCTCTTCAGGCATGGTAGCTGTCAGGCGCTCGGCAGAGGGCCGGATCTGCAGCACTCGCTGCGCTTTGTCGTGCTCCACCACGCTCGGGCCCAGCAGTTCGGCCAATTCGCCGGCGGCGAAGCGCCGGGCCATATCCATCTGCCATAGGCGGTCCTGGGCAACGACATATCCCTGGGCCTCGAGCAGGTCATCCATGTTTGCAGCCTGGATATGCGGGATTCCATGGGAATCGCGTCTCACCACTACGGGAGCGGAGAGTCCCGGCAGTTGCAGAGTTCCGTCCAGCACCGGCATTTGCTCGTGCATGGCGTCCTTCAGCCACGCCACGCTGCCCGCGATGCCTATTATCAATGCAATCAACAGGCTGATTACCAGCCCAGCAGCAATCCGGAGCAACAGCGGCATTCTCCGCTTCGGAGCGGTATCCAGTTCGAGCCTCGCCATTACTTATCCATCATCTCAGCGCTCATTGTCTCATCGCAGGTCATATTTCTGGGGGTGTCAGCTTGACAGGCAAGCGGCTCCCGGCAATCCTAATCATTCGTCCAATAGCGAGGAAGATACCTGTTTGAATGTCCGCGTTTTCTATCACGACCGGTGCTTTGACGGAGCCTGTTCTGCTTCGCTCTTCATGCGCTTCCACATCCAATGCATTTCTCCGAATGCGAAATACGGCTATCACGGACTCGTCCATCGAGCCGGTGCGCTCTTTCAGGAGTCTGAATTTGTCGGTGATCAGAACGCGATCGTAGATTTCAAGTACAGCGCTTCTCCGCGCGTCACATGGTGGTTCGATCATCATCTGAGCGCGTTTCTCACTCCTGCCGATCAGCGGCATTTCCTTGCCGGGCAGCAAGACGGCACTACGAGCGACCGGCAGTTCTACGATCCGAATTACACCTCCTGCACCAGTTTTATCGCCCATGTCGCGAAAACCCGCTTTGGTTTTGACGCCGCTCCGGTAGCGGAGCTGATCCACTGGGCTGACATTGTGGATGGCGCGCTCTATGAGAGCCCTAAGGCTGCAGTCGAGATGGCTGAGCCGGCGATGAAGCTTACTCTGGTCATAGAGTCGAGCCAGGATCCGGCGTTCATTCCCAGGCTGATCCCGCTGCTCACCGAAATGAGTCTGGCTGAAGTGTTAGAGCAGCCTTTCGTGGCCGAGCTTTTGCCTCCGCTGCTCGAACGTCACCACAAGTCTTTGGCGATCATTGGGGAGCGAACCGAATTGAAGGATGGCACACTCTACTTCGACATTACTGATCAGCCATTTGAGGGCTACAACAAATTCGTTCCTTATTTCCTCCATCCTGATGCGACTTACAGTGTGGGCTTGAGCAAGTCGAGTTTTCGCACCAAGGTGGCAGTAGGCTCCAATCCCTGGACCAAGGCAAAGCCCGAGCAGATGGTAAACCTGGCACAAATCTGCGAACGCTACGGCGGAGGCGGCCATGCACGCGTGGGAGCAATCTCCTTCCCACCGGACCAGGGAGACCGGGCACGCGTCGCCGCTGCCGAGATCGTAAGCGAGCTGCGCGCCCACAATCCTTTCCCCTGATGCGTCGGGTACCGCGGCGGGTCTAAAGCCCCTCCATGAGAACGCGGTCCTGGAAGGGTACGGCTTCAGCCGTGCCGCAATTCGTTGAAAGCTACCGGGCTACCTCGCCGCAGCGAGCATTTGCCCCTGAGGGCATCTTTTTTATCACGCATAAGCGAATTGAGAGGATGGAATGAAACTTTACCGCACCGCCAGCGGCTACATCGTCGAGCACCACGATCGATTCTATGCAGATACAAACATGTCATGGGATCAACTCCTCACCCGAGACGACCTCGAATCCAGTTTAAAAAAATCCTTGCAAGACCCAATGGACGCCGCCTCCTTTGCAGACATTGAAAACTCACTACTAGCTCCCATAGGCAGCCAGGAAGTTTGGGCTTCTGGGGTCACCTACTATCGCAGCCGCAACGCCCGCATGGAAGAAGCAAAGACCGCCGGCGGCGGAGACTTCTACGACCGCGTCTACCTGGCCGAGCGTCCCGAGCTCTTCATGAAAGCCACCCCGAACCGCGTGGTTGGCCATCGCGGAAAGGTCGCGATAAGAAAAGATGCCACCTGGTCGGTACCGGAGCCCGAACTGACACTCCTCGCCAATCCCGGCGGAAAAATCGTCGGCTACACCATCGGCAACGACATGAGCTCGCGAGACATTGAAGGGGAAAATCCTTTGTACCTGCCGCAAGCCAAGGTCTATGACAGAAGCTGCGCTCTCGGTCCCGGGATACTCATCACCGGAGAACCGATTCCCACCTCAACCGAAATTCACATGCAGATTGTGCGCGCCGGAAAGCCTGTTTTTACCGGCTCAACAACGCTCACCGAGCTGAAACGTACATTCAGCGTCTTGCTCGAGTACCTCTACCGCGACAACGTTTTTCCCAATGGCTGCTTCTTGCTCACGGGAACAGGCATCGTTCCGCCGGATGAGTTCACCCTGCAACAGCAGGACGAAATCCGCATCACGATCACGGGCATCGGCACTCTGGTCAACACAGTGGGTTAAGATTTCGGCGCGGTGATCTTATACGTTAATTTGTCCGATTCGAATCGTCCGCTCGGTACCGCGATTCCAGCATCCTTGAGTTTTTGATCGTCGTCCGGGGTAGCGCTGGGTCCGTCATACACCACGTGAAACTCGTAGGTGCCGTGGGCGTTGGTGTCGACGCCCATGGCCAGCGGCCGTCTGGCCTCGTAATTCTGACCCGGCTTCAGCGTCAGCCAGTTTTTCGCACGTTCGCGAATGTCGGGCAGACCTCGGCCGTCCACTTCCAGGCCGCAATCGATGGCCGCCTGCGGCTGGTTGGAATTCTCCGGCACGAATTTTACTTCCAGTGAAAGCGCACCAGGCGCACTCTTGCAGAGCAGGGGTGGATCGGGAATGCGCAATGGTTTCCCGGACTGGTTCAGTATGTGGATGACCAGGATCGGCTGCTGTTCCGGCGCCGCCATATCGA
>CAZSUK010000239.1:0-17223 GCA_964609355.1 uncultured Acidobacteriaceae bacterium
CCACCGATGGGCGGCGGGGATAGGTCCCAAAGCGGCGTTCGCGCCGCGCTCAAAGCTAGGTGCTTATGTGGTGGCGAACATCGGCGCCGCGCACCCAGAAAATGACGTCTTCCGCGATGTTGGTCGCGTGGTCGCCAACCCGCTCCAGATTGCGGGCGATCATCAGAGCATGCAGCGCCTGTGGCGTGTAGTGAGGCTGCTCCTTGATCAAGTTAGAAAGCGCAAAGAACGCAGCGTCGTTCAGCTTGTCCACACTGTCGTCCATGGTCAGCACAGAAGTGGCCATCTCGGCATCGGCCTCGATGAACCCTTGCAAGGCCTTACGCACCATCGCCGACGCCAGGGAGGCCATGCGCGGGATGTCCACCGGAAGTTCGACCACCGGGAAGGCCTGCAGGTCGCGCACCCGGTCGCTTATGCTCACCGCCTGATCCCCTACGCGTTCCAGATCCGCATTGATCTTGATCACCGCCAGGATAAACCGCAGATCGATGGCCATGGGCTGCTCCATCGCCAACAAATCAAGCGCCATCTGGTCAATCTCGCGTTCGAAGCTGTTGATGGAAATCTCGCTGCGCACCACCAGGTCGCAGAGAGAGATATCGCGCACCCGGTAAGCCTCGACCGCGCGCTGGATCGCCTGCTCCGCCATGCCTGCCATGACCAACAGGCGCTCTTTTAAATCGTCGAGTTTCCGGTGAAAACGAATGCGCGTCATCCAAACCTGCCCGTGATGTAATCCTCAGTTCGTTTATCGGTAGGATTGGTAAAGATCTTATGAGTGGCGTCGAACTCCACCAACTTGCCGTTCAGGAAGAACCCGGTATTCTCAGCAACGCGCGCGGCCTGCTGCATGTTGTGAGTCACAATCACGATCGTATACTGGGACTTAAGCTGAAAAATCAGATCTTCGATTTTGGCTGTCGATACCGGATCCAGCGCCGAGGCAGGCTCGTCCATCAACATCACTTCCGGATCCACCGCCAACGCCCGGGCAATGCAAAGACGCTGCTGCTGCCCGCCCGACAGGCTGGCTCCCGATTTCTTTTTAAGGTCGCTCTTCACCTCATCCCACAGAGCAGCCTGCTGCAGTGAGCGCTCGACAACCTCATCAAGAATTTTGCGATTACGGAATCCGTTCAGACGCAACCCTGAAGCCACATTGTCGTAGATCGACATGGTGGGAAAGGGGTTCGGCCGCTGAAAGACCATGCCGATGCGGCGGCGAATCTCCACCGGTGAGGCTTGCGCGTAGATATCCGTCGGGCCGACGCGCACGGTGCCGGTGACCCGGCCGATGGGGTTTGTCTCGTGCATGCGGTTCAAGCAGCGAACGAACGTGGATTTACCGCAGCCGGAAGGGCCGATAAGAGCCGTGGCGTGGTTGGCAGGAATTTTCAAGCTGATGTTCTGAAGGGTATGGTTGGTGCCATACCAGGCATTCAGATCAGACACATCGATTTCTACACCCACTAGCTTGCCCCTTTCAGAACTCCGCGGCCTGCTACGTAGCGTACGAGTGCGACGGATACGACAATCAGCACGATCAGCACCAGTGCGCCTGCCCAGGCCAACCGATGCCATTCGTCATAAGGAGAAAGCGCGTAGACGAAAATCTGCAGCGGAAGAGCCGCGATCGGCTGATTGACGCTGGTGCTCCAGAACTGGTTGCCGAATGCGGTAAAGAGCAGCGGCGCCGTTTCTCCGGCGACCCGCGCAAATGCCAGCATGCAACCGGTAATGACGCCGGGCGATGCGGTTCGCAGCGTGATGGAAAGCACCGAACGCCAGTTGGGCACACCTAATCCGAGAGCGGCCTCGCGCACATTGAGAGGCACCATCAACAACATCTCCTCGGTGGTACGAGTGATGGTTGGAATCATCATGATGCCCAGCGCGACGCCACCCGCAAGGGCGGAGAAATGCTTCTGCGGCACTACGATCAAGGTGTAAATGGCGATGCCCATGACGATCGAAGGCACACCGTTGAGCACGTCGGCGGTAAACCTGACCATGTTGGCCAGGCGCTTGTTGCGGCCAAACTCCGCGATGTAGATGCCGCCTGCAATGCCGATGGGCACGCCCATGAGGCTGGCGATCGCCAGCAGGATGCCCGATCCCCAGATGGAATTGGCCATCCCACCGCCAATCTCGCCCACCGGTTTCGGCACCTGGGTGAAGAACGCGAGATTGAGCGAACTGGCGCCTTTGACCAGGAGATAGACGAAGATGGCAATGAGAGGCGCCATCACCAGGATGGTGCTTCCTACAGCAGCGGCTGTCGCCAGGTGGTTCATGACGACGCGGAAAAGCCGGTTCGATGCCCGCGCGCGCAGCGGGGGTGGCATGACGGTGGTGGAAGCCATTCGCTAGGTGCCCCTGACCGGCGCGCCGCGAGTTACCGCCCAGACCAAAACCCGGGCCAGCGCGTTCACAATGATGGTGACAATAAACAGCGCGAGCCCGATTTCGATAAGGGCGCTCAAGTAAAGCTCGTCAGAGGCTTCGCTAAACTCATTGGCGATGACACTGGCCATGCTGTAGGCCGGGGCCAGCAGGGAGCGCGCAATTTCCGGCCGGTTGCCAATCACCATGGTGACCGCCATGGTTTCTCCGAGGGCGCGGCCCAGACCAAGAATCACTGCGCCGACAATACCAATGCGCGCGTTGCGCAAGACGCCCATGCGAATCATCTCCCAGCGCGTGGCTCCCAGGGCCAGAACAGCTTCCCGCTGCGCATGGGGGACCGCCGACATAACTTCGCGAGTGAGCGACGAGATGATAGGCAGAATCATGATGGAGAGAATCACGCCGGCGGCAAACATCCCGATTCCATAATTAGGCCCGGCGAAGATTCCGGACCAACCCAGGGTTTTGATCAGGAACGGATTCAGGTATTGTCGGAGCAGCGGAATCAGCACAAAAATCGCCCACAGACCATACACGACGCTGGGAATGGCGGCCAGCAATTCGGTAAAAAAGGCCAGGAATCCGCGCAGCCAGGCGGGGCACATCTCGGTAAGGAAAATGGCGACGCCTACGGCCAGGGGCACGGCAATAATAAGCGCCAGGATCGACGACACCACGGTGCCGTAGATGAACGGGAGCGCACCGAAATTGCCATTGATCGGATCCCACGCGGAGCCGAAGAAAAACGAGATCCCGAATTTTTGAATAGTGAGCTTCGAACCGGAAATGAGCTCGACCAGGATCAACAGAACAATGGCAAAGATGCTCAGCGCACACACCATCATCAGGGCGCTGAAGGCACGGTCGGTGAGCGAGGAGCTGCCGCAGTTCAGAAGATACGCACGGACGGGAGAGAGCGCCGGCTCCGCGCCCGGAGACGAACTGCTTTCTGTTCGTTGGGTCACGTCAGCCTGGCCAGCCACTCGCGGCACCTGGGTATCTGATTTCACCACTCATACCGTAGCGGGCTTTAGTGAATTTAAGGTTAAAGGGGGTACGGCACAAACCTTTTGAAATGAAAAAGATTGTGGCGCGCGGATCCGGTTCGAGGAAAACTTTCCTGGGTCAGAATATCATCAGGCACACACCGCGACGGTGCGTGCCTGAGCCCTGCAACGCGCCTACTTCAACGTGTTGATGGTAGCGCTGACCTTCTGCGCTACCGACGAAGGCAGTGGCGCATAGTAGAGCGAGCTGACCTCGGCCTGGTGCTCCAGCATCCACTTGAGGAAATCGACGAGGACCTTGCCGTTGCCAGGATCCTTGGCGGGATTGGGAATGAGCAGCCAGGTGAAGCTGGAGATTGGATAGGCATTTCCGGGTGCGTTGGTGACAGAGACCCGATAATCGGCCGGCATGGTCTTGACACTGGCCGCTGCTTCCGACACGCCTTCAATGGATGCCTTCACCCAGCTCCCGCCGGCGGTCTTCACGTAAGCGTAGGGGATCTTGTTTTGCAGGGCGTATATGAGCTCTACGTATCCGATCGCACCTGGCGATTGGCGAACGAAGCCGGCCACACCCTCGTTACCCTTGGCGCCGATTCCCCGGGGCCAGCTCGGTGCCGCACCCTTGCCCGGCCCCCCTGCCCAGTCTTTGCTGACTTTGGACAAGTAGTCGGTGAAGATGAAGCTGGTCCCGCTGCCGTCGGAGCGGTGCACGACAAAAATGTCCACGGACGGCAGCTTGACGCCTGGATTGTCTTTTGCGATGCGGGCGTCATCCCACTTGGAGATTTTGCCGAGGTAGATGTCGGCCAGAACGTCCGGCCCTATATGCAAGTCATTGACACCCTGCAGATTGAAAATCGGGACCACGGCTCCTAGCACCGTGGGAATCGCCTGAATCTTTACTTTTGAGGCGGCCAGCTGTTCATCCGTCATGGTGACGTCGCTGGCGCCAAAATCGACTGTGCCGGCTGTAACCTGGCGGATACCTCCACCGCTACCGATCGACTGGTAATTGATCTGAACCCCGGGATGGGAGGCCATGTACTCGCTAAACCACTTTGAATAAACAGGATAGGGGAAGGTCGCCCCGGCTCCATTCAGTTTTTGCGCATGCCCCGCGCAGACCGTTGCGCTCATGGCAACAGCTAACAACCAGATCGTCTTTCGCACGTTCCACCTCAGAAAAGTAGCCCTGATTCTCTGGGATGCAAGTGAATGGCTCTTTACAGGACCGTGAATATGACGAGAAAAGCCCCCAACCAAATCCCTTAAAGGCTCTACTTTTCAACGGTTTGCACGGGAGAAACCGAAACTGGGGCGGGGGCCGCCGCAGCCACCAGCGGCAACCGGAAAAGAAAAGTCGCTCCAAACCCCAAGTCGCTCTCACAGCGAATATCCCCGCCGTGGGCATGCACGATGTGCTTAGCGATCGCCAAGCCAAGGCCCGTCCCACCCGATTCGCGCGACCGTGCCTTATCCACGCGGTAAAAGCGCTCAAAGATCCGGGGCAAATGCTCATAGGCGATGCCGGGACCGAAATCCTGCACATAGAACTCGATCAACCCATCCTGCTTGCGCGCTCCCACCCGTATGCGCCCCCCGGCCTTGCCATACTTCATCGCATTCTCAATCAAGTTGCCGAAGACTTGGCTCAGTGCGTCCAGATCGGCCATGACGGGCTCGTCGGTGGCTTCTCCCAACTCCAGCGTGAGCGCGGAATCGAGAACCAACCCGGCCAGAGATCCCACGGCTTCTTCCACCAGCGTAGATGCTGGGACCCTTTCGAGATTCAGCTTGTAATCACCGGATTCCACGCTCGCCAAAGCCAGCAGATCTTCGGTGAGGCGATTCATACGCGACGCATTCTTGAGAATGATCTGCAGAAACTCACGCGTCTGACTGCTCAGGCCCGGGTCATCCAACAGAGTTTCGACATATCCGGTAATACAGGTAAGCGGCGTGCGCAGTTCGTGAGAGACGTTGGCCACAAAATCCCGCCGGGTCGTTTCCGAGCGTTCCTTCTCCGAGACGTCGTGGAGCACGGCAACAGCGCCGCCACCAGGCATGGGGGCCGCGTTGACCTCAAATATTTTTCCCGGTGCAACTGAGGTGGCGCGCCGCCGGCTGGCCTGGCGTTGGGTCAGAGCCGCCGCCACCGAAGAGAGAACCTCGGGATCGCGAATGGAATGCACCAGGGCGCGCCCCGACTGAACCGGGCTGATCGCGATGCGTTGCATGACCGCATTGCACCAGCTCACCTGTCCCTGCGGATTGATCGCGATGACCGCCTCCTGCATGCTGTCGAGCAACGCCGTGAGCTCGCTGCGACTGCTTTCCAGGGCGTGGAAGCTCTGCTCCAGGCGGCTCGCGGTGACGTCGAGCGCGTGGGCAACCGCGGAAATCTCATCTAGATTGCCTTCCTCCACGCGTGCCGTCAGATCGCCGGCAGCGATGCGATTGGCAAAAACCACGATCCGGGACAGACGCTTGGCCGCCCGTTGCGCCAGCAGGGCCGCCAACAAGGTTGCCACTAGCAGCGAGAGTAGCGATGCCAGCACAATACCGCGGCGCAGTACATGCACGGGGGCAGGAAGGTCGGCCGGCGAATACGCCGCTAACCGCACTACCATCGAGCCTGCCGGGACAGCGATATAAACCGCTCCTCCACGGCGAGCACGGCCCACAGGCTCATGTTGATCGAGCACAGCGGTGATTTCGGGAGGCACCTCAGATTCAGCTTGCGCGTGGTCTTGTGAAGAAGCAATCTGGCGGCCCTGGGCATCGAAAACGGCTACATCTGCGCCGGCGGCGATGGCATCCTGGCGGACGGCCTGCTGCAGGGGGCCCACTTCGGGGTGGGCGCTTATCTGCGCTGCCACCAACCGGGCTTCGCTGGCCAGGGACTCCTCTGACTGGGCACGCAGCGACCGCTCCATAACCTGACGGAGCGAGACGTCCAGAACCGCCATGCCCAGGAAAAGCACGACCACGAACGCGAAGAATAGCTTTGTGAAGACCTTGCCCGTTACGTGGCCATTCTCGGTCATAGGAGAGCTGCTCCCTCAGGGGCTACAGAGGGTGTAGAGTTCCGGGGGAAGGACCCGCAGGTCCCTCCACCAGGAACCTAGGAGGCTGTCTTGCGAGGTTCTTCCGCCAGCCGCGGCACCTCAAAACGATAACCCGCGCCGCGCACGGTCTTGAGGTAGCGTGGACTCTCAGGATCGGTTTCGATTTTCTCACGGATGCGCCGCACATACACATCCACCGACCGGGGTGTCACGAAGCGGGCATCGCCCCAGACCGCATCCAGTAGGTGGTCGCGACTGAATACCCGGCCCGGATGCCGGGCAAGATAGTCCAGCAACCGAAACTCCGTCGCCGTGGTGGTAGTCAGCTCTCCACGTACCTTCAATTGCATTGCGCTGGCGTCGATCACAACTTCTTCGAAGGAAATGATCGACGGGGCGGTAGGCCGTTCAAATCGGCGCAAAACCGCCTTCACCCTGGCAACAAGCTCGCGGGTGGCAAATGGCTTGGTGATGTAATCGTCCGCGCCCAGCTCCAGGCCCAAAACCCGGTCATTTTCGCCGGCCCGGGCGGTCAGAAAAATAATCGGAACGGTACTCAGGGCAGGATTGCTGCGCAGCCGCCGGCATACGTCCAGCCCGTCTCCGCCGGGAACCATAATATCCAACAGAAACAAAACCGGCGCCTGACGTTCCGAATCAGGTACCAGGTTGGTGGGAGTGCTGTAGACGTGTACCCCGAAACCGGCGGCTTCCAGATGATGCTGTACCAGGCGAGAAATATCCGGATCATCTTCCAGGACGCATATGGTTTGACTCAACTGTCTCTCTCCCCCACGTTCGGGCCTCTCAAGTTACGGCCACGCCCTGCGCGGATGCGTTTAGCGTACCCCATATGGGGCATAAGATTGCAAAACTACCGTGAATCCTTGGACATGCTGGCGAGATCGCGACATCCCCCCAAAGAGCAAGTTCCGAACATGCCACACACCGGGTACCTTTAAGGCAGCCTTAGAGTAAGCTTTTGGTTGGCTGCGATGTCGCGGCCGAGGTCAAGGACGGTACCCGTGTCACGTCCAGTCATATTGTGCATCGACGATGAAGATCTCGGCCTGGAGATCCGCAAGATGGTTCTCGAACGCGAGGGATTCACCGTCCTGACGGCCAAGGACGGCCAAAGCGGCATATCCGTCTTTGATACCGAGCAGATCGACGCCGTGGTGCTGGATTATGCCATGCCGGGGATGGACGGGGGCAAGGTGGCCGCGATCTTGCGTGAGCGCCGCCCCGATATTCCGATCCTGATGCTCTCGGCCTATGTGGCCCTTCCCGAAGAGGTTATGCGGGTGGTCAGCGTCTCTGCTACGAAAGGAGACGGCGCGTTCACGCTGGTCGACAAATTGAAGGACCTGTTGCAGACCAATGCCCCTGAGGGTCGAGGGGGCCCGCGGTGAATCTTCACCAGTTCCGGCAGATTTTGATCACGACCGTTCTCCTCCCGCTGGTCCTGCTGCTGCTCCTTGCCTTGGTGCTGGCTTGGCAGATCCAGCGCACGCTGCGGGAACAGCGCCGCATCGACCATACCGACCGCATTACCGCCCAATTGAACGAGTTGGAGCGGCTGGTGGTTGACCAGGAAACCGGGCTCAGGGGATACCAGCTCACCCGCGATCCGACGACGCTCGAGCCGTACCAGAACGCGGAAGGCCAACTGCATCAAACCCTGGACCGCCTGCTGCTCCTGGTCCGCGAGGATCCCGACCAGCTAAGGCGCTTACGCCAGGTACGCGACAGCCACGAGTTGTGGATGGAGTTTGCCGGCCGGGCGCTGGACAACTTGCGTGCTGGAAAACTCTTCGGTGATACGGGGTTGGATCTCAACGGCGCCCAACGTATGGCCGCCCTCCGCACTCAATTAGGCGCAATGACCCAGGTTGAGGTCCACCGCCGCGACGAGGAGGTGGAGTCCACTAATTCTCAGGTTCGTACGCTGATGACGGTGTTGATAGCGTCGTCGATTGGGGTTGGAATCGTCCTCGGAATCTACACGCAAAGAAACATGAAAAAGGTCTCGGCTGCCTTCCGGACTTCGCTCGAAGAAGCGCATGAACGCGCGGATGAGCTGGTGGAAAGCAGGCAGTGGCTACAGACCACGCTCGAATCGGTGGGCGATGGCTTGATTGCATGCAACCAGCAGGGCCGCATAGAGCTCATGAACCCCGTAGCTCAGCGGCTCACCGGGTGGACACTCGAAGATGCCAAAGGCAGGCGGCTTGAAACCGTCTTTCGCACGGTCGACGAGGAAACACGCGAGCCGGTGAAGAATCCAGGCGAAGAGACGGACGACCCAGGCGCAAAAAATCATGCCCTCCTACTAGCGAAAGACGACGCCGAATATCTGATCGATCAAAGCGCCGCCCCGATTCGCGACGCCAGAGGGAAAGTAGCCGGTGTGGTGCTGGTGTTTCGCGATGTGACCGATGTTCGCAAGCGGGAGGCGGCCCTGATGGCGCACGAGAAACTGGCGGTGGCAGGGCGCCTGTCGGCCAGCATTGCGCACGAAATTCATAACCCGCTCGACTCCGTGGCCAACTTGCACTACCTGATGGAAAAAGAGACAGACGGCGCCCTGCAGCAGCGATACCTGGCCATGGCGCAGCAGGAGTTGAATCGCACGCTGCAGATCAGCCGCGCCATGCTTGGCCTTTACCGTGAGCCCAAAGCGCCGGTCGAAGTAAATATGCGCGAGCTGCTGCAGAGTGTGCTGTTGCTGCTTGACCGGCAACTCAAGGACCAGTTCGTCACCGTAGATCGGAAATTGGAAGAGGACGCTTTCATCCAGGGATTCCCCGGAGAACTGCGGCAGGTGTTCACGAACCTGATTACGAATGCGGCGGAAGCGGCTGGTCCCCGTGGACGGGTGCGGGTACTGCTCGAGTCCGAGCTGCCTGCGGATACCCGCCCGGGCGCAATGGTGACCATTAGCGACAGCGGACCCGGAGTTCCCGAGAGTGTTCAAGCCAAGCTTTTTAAACCCTTCTTTACTACGAAAGGGGAACTGGGCACCGGCCTTGGCCTTTGGGTCAGCCGCGGAATCGTGGAGAAGCACGGGGGCAAAATCGAGCTCACCAACAGCACCGATCCAGCCTATCCAGGAGCGGCCGTCTTCGTTTATCTACCGGCGCTCGGTCCGGCAGCTGCGACCATTACGGCCGGCGCGCCAGAAAACGGAGTCGCACGTAGTCAGCGCTCCAGTGTCCCTGTTGGTCGCTTAGAACAGGTTTAAGCAAGGCCACGATCTGTTCTACCGCACCCGCCCGCTCCGCTTCAGGCAACAGTTCGAGCACACTGCGCCGGAAGGTGGCAAGCCAGAGAGCCATCCCTGACTCGAGTGGAGTCGGACGCGGAATAAGGGTAATTTCCTCTACCAGGAACCCCTGCCTCTCGAGCTTTGCGCGATACTCTGCGGGGTTGAAAAATTTATTGTTCTCGATTTGTTCCAGGGGTATTCCTCGAGCCGTCAAGACCGCCAGCAGCGCCACACGAATCGCGGCGATATTTTCCTGACCGCCGCATTCGGCCACAAAGCGGCCGCCTGGCTTCAGCGCCCGGTAGACCCCCTCGAGAACGGCATCGTGATCGCTCATCCAGTGCAGGGCGGCGTTGGAAAAAACTGCATCGAATTCGGCCGAAATGGCAAGGCTTCCCCGTTGATGAGGCGGGCGTCCACACCCCGTTCTTTGGCCGCTGCAATCATCTGCAGAGAGCTATCGACACCGACCACCGAGACTCCTGATTCGCCGAATCGCTGGGTGAGAAAGCCATCGCCGCATCCCAGGTCCAGGACGCGTTCGCCTGCGCGCGGCTGCAGCGCCTCAACCAGCGATTCGGCAAGCACTGCCACAAAGCGGCCGTTCCCTGCATAGAGAGACGCGTCCCAGGTCTGCTGCATGTCTTCCATGCTAGCCGAGTGATCCACAAAGGTGCGCGGCCACCTCTAGACTACGCTCTGCAAGAAAAACATTTCCAAGAAGGAGCATCCACACAGAGATCTCTCCACTTGGTTTTTAGATCGATGAGACCGGAAGCAGCGTCAGGTCGTCCACCAGCCCAACTTCCTTTTGCACGAATGGTTCCGCATAGCGAACCCCGCCCAGAAGGCCGTAGTGCCGAGCCACGGAGAAGGTCCGTTCGCGGATCTCGTCATGGGGCACAAAGAGGCCTCCGCCGGACGGCTGATCGGCATATTGCGAGCGATAGGCGAGCAATGCGCGAAAACGCTCCTCGATGAATGAGGTGATGTCGACCACAAAACTCGGCCGAACATCCGCATAAAGGCTGGCATAGACGATCTTGAAGGGCCGGAAAGGCGGTTCGCCAGTGTCAATCTTCGCCAAGCCGGAAAGAAAGCAAGCCTCATACCCCAAGGTCCCACTGTTGTAGTGGTCAGGATGGCGTCCCTGCCAGTAGGGCAGGATGACCACGCGAGGCCGCAACTCGCGTAGCTTACGAACAATCTTGATGCGGTTTTCCCAGGTGTTTTCCACCCGGCCGTCGGGAATGTCGAGCGCCCCTCGCCACGAAACACAGAGAATACGCCCTGCTTCTTCCGCTTCGGCGGCTCGCTCCTCGGCGGAACCGCGGGTACCGGCTTCGCCCTGCGTCAGGTCGAGAATAGCTGTGCGCAGCCGCAACGAATGCATGCGCAACAGCGTTCCGCCGCAGGTCTGCTCCACATCGTCCCGGTGGGCAGCGATCGCAAGGACATCAATAGGTGGTGTTGTTGTCATCGCTGGGGGCGTCCATGTAGGCCACGTCGTAAGCCGTACCCACCACGGTCACCTGCGAGTTGTCCATGGATGCACCGGTCGTCGTGTTGTAGATGTACACCTGCCCGCCCTCGGCGGTATAGACCTTGTGCAGAGTGGTCACAGCAGCGATGCCGGTGGCGTCACCCTTATAAGAGTCAATCATGGTTACCGAATTACTCGACGTGTTGAACATCGTGAGGCAGCCCAGATTGGTCGTGGCGCCCTGGTGATAGCGCTCGCCCTGGGTACAGAGCTGGGAACCGATCCAAAGCGTATTGTCGTCCGCAAACAGCATCTTCAAATGGGTTCCGTCAGAGATGGAGTAGCTACCGGTTACGGCCTTCGCATTGGTATCAAGAATAGACAGAAAGCCGGCGAAGAAGCCATCGGGTTGCAGCTGCTGACCTGCCAGGTAGAGCAAATTGCCATTGGCGATGGCGTCTGTCGTCCCGCCGGGAACGGGCACCGTCGCCGTGACCGCAGTGGGAGCACCCGGCGGTACCGGGGCACCGCTCTGGATGATGATTCCCGCAACCGGCAGAAAACTCACGCTGGCCTGCTTGCCCCCGCACTCTGGACCGCAATTAAGCACCCATGCGGTGGTGCCATCGGGAGAAAAGACGGCCTTGGTGGGCCGGTCGAACGTGCCAGGCACCGGCAACACGCAATACACGGGCAGATTTTGCGGTTCGCAATCCACGGCATTCGTCGGCGTTTTCTGGTTGTTCTGGAGCTTGTAAACGCTGTAGACCGAGTTGCTGTCCTGGACGAAGACCAATGCTGCCGAGCCACTGGGATTAGTGGAAACGCGATAGATATTGGGCACGTTCAACCCATAGCTGGTAGCAAGTTGACGGTCCTGCACGGTGAGCGTATGGGCGGTCTGGTTGGCAGCGAAAACGTACCTCTGGTCGCGGGAAATATAGACACTCGAGGAAGCGCCGGGCAAGCTGACGGTGGTGTTTTGCTTCTCACTTGCGTAATTCAACAGAGCGTAGCTGCCATCGCCCGCCCCATAAACCGCGCCTGCCTGCTCCTCCGGCATGTTTTGGATGGTGATCGGATCAGCTCCGGAGTATCCGGCGATGGAGAAGGCCGCTACCTTGTCGTTAAAGCTGTGCCGGATATCGTAGAAGGCATCGACGATCTGCAGGCTTCCCTTGGTCAACGGACCGGGATTTTGCACGGCAATCAACACCCGGTTGAGAATTCCACTGGGGGGCAATGCCCGGCCGCCAAAGTAAAAGCTCTGACCACATCCGGCCAGAACGACGAATCCAAAACAAGCTAGCGCAGATTGGGCACAGAACGACCGGAGACTTCTTTTCTTCAACTAAGACCTCACCAAAATCACCACGCGGCGGACGAGCGGGAAAGCCCAAGTATAACAAAGGGCTAATTGGCATTCGGGCTCCGGGTGGCTTAGCATAATTAGACTTACCTTATGACGAACCGGCTCAGGGAGATCTTCGGGACGCGTAACGTGCTCTGCGATGGGGCCATGGGTACCAGCCTGTACGCTCGCGGCATCTTTATCAACCGGTGCTACGACGAATTAAATCTCTCCCAACCGGAGCTGGTACGCAACGTTCACGAAGAATACCTGCAGGCGGGCGCGGAGATCATCGAAACCAACACCTTTGGCGCCAATGCTCTGCGTTTGCAGCGCTACGGTTTCGCCGACAAGGTGTTTGAAATCAACCGGGCTGGAGCCGAGCTGGCGCGCAAGGCAGTGAACCAGCGGGCCGACAAGCAAAGTGGAAAGGCCTGGGTTGCAGGCGCCATCGGTCCCCTCGGCGTGCGTCTGGAACCGTTGGGCAAGACTAGCCTCGAGGAGGCGCGCACAGCATTTGCGGAGCAAATTCGCGGTCTCGCCGAGGGCGGCGTCGATTTACTGCTGATCGAAACAGTATCCGCGTTGAATGAGGCAGAGCAGGCTATTCTTGCCGCCAAATCCGTGGCCCCTCAGCTGCCGGTGCTGGTGATGGTCACCGTTGATGAGGATGCCAACTGTCTGGACGGTTCATCCCCGGAGACAGCCGCTGTCAAATTGACTGAGTGGGGCGCAGATGCGATCGGTTGCAACTGCAGCGTCGGACCGGCGACTGTGCTCACCGCTATTGAGTGCATGGCGGGCGCTACCGATCTGCCCTTGATTGCCATGCCCAATGCCGGCATGCCGCGGGAGGTGGATGGGCGGAATATTTATCTCTGCTCCCCGGAGTACATGGCCAGTTTTGCTCGCAAATTGGTCAAGGCCGGAGTGCAATTTGTGGGCGGCTGCTGCGGCACCACTCCCAGCCACATTCGCTCGATGAAGTCTTCTCTCCGCGCCATGGACGCCCAGGAAGTCCCTCATCATGGGGTGAAACAGGTCCCGGCCGCCTCTGAGATCGAGCCGGCGCCCCTGGCCGAGCGATCCCGTCTTGGCCGGCTGATTGACAGCGGCACTTTTATCACCATGGTGGAGATGGTCCCACCCAAGGGCATCACGTGCGAACGCGAGCTCGACGGCGCGCGCATGCTGTTGAAAAACGGGGTCCACATCATCAACGTTCCGGACCTCTCTCGGGCTGCCCCGCGCATGAGTGCGCAGAGCCTGTGCATCCAGATTCAGCAGACGGGCATGGAGACGTTGCTGCACTACACCTGCCGCGACCGGAATCTGCTCAGCATCCAGTCGGACTTGTTGGGCGCCTCCTCGATCGGGCTGAAGAATATTCTCTGCCTGACAGGCGATCCGCCTAAGCTGGGCAATTATCCGGACGCCACGGCAGTGTTCGATGTGGATGCGATTGGACTGGTGAACATCGTCCGCCGTTTGAACCACGGATTGGATCTGGGAAGCAATCCTGTCGGGGTCTCCGCCGGCGTGACCATCGGCGTGGCCGCCAATCCTGGGCTCCCGGACATGGACAACGAGATTCGCCGCTTCGCCTACAAAGTCGAGGCGGGGGCGGAATATGCGATCACCCAGCCGGTCTTTGACCTGAAGCTGCTGGAGGCGTTCCTCAAACGCATCGAGGAGTTTCGCATCCCTGTCATTGCGGGCATCTGGCCCCTGACCAGCCTGCGCAACGCGGAATTCATGAAGAACGATTTGCGCGTCTCGATGCCGGACGACATCATACTGCGCATGCAGAAGGCAGACACTCCCGAGCGGGCGCGTGCGGAAGGAATTGAAATCGCCCGCGAGATGTTGGCAGCGGCGCGCCCAATGGTTCAGGGAGTCCAGGTGAGCGCGCCGTTTGGACGTTATTCCTGTGCGGTGGAGATTTTAGAAGTGGTGGGGGCGGGCGTTGGCAACGTTTGAGGAATCACTGAAACAGCTGGAAGGGATTGTCGCGCAGCTTGAGCGTGGTGATTTGCCGCTGGAAGATTCGATCAAAATGTTTGAGGAAGGTATGCGTTTATCGGCGCAGTGCAAGCAAGAACTGGACACCGCCGAAAACAAAGTACAGATCCTGCTCAAGCAACGCGACGGTTCTCTCAAACCCGAACCGTTCCCTTTGAAGTAACAACTGCAGATCCCTCCACTCCGCTCCTCCGGAGCTCCGGTCGGGATGACAAGGGGAGAGCTGTTACTCGTCTCAAGCTCTGGTCATCGGGACGGACGGAGAGGGGAGCTGTTACTCATCTTGATCTGGTCATTGGGATAGTCAGAGCGGGGAGACCTGCACGACGAATCTTGCCATCCGAGTCACTGACTCAACGGTCAGCCAACAGCCTACCCTTGTCATCCCGACCGGAGCTCCGAAGGAGCGGAGTGGAGGGATCTGCAGTTGCTGCGGTCGCCAACCGCTGTTCTACGAACGCGACTAGATCGTCTCCAACCAGGCCGGGCGGCGCGATCAGGAAACGTGGCTTACCCGCCACCAGCTTCAATGAAACCTGGCTCCACTGCGGGGTAAGGTCTTTGCCGGAATCACGCAGTAGCACCGCGTCGGCTCGGTCCAAAAACAGTCGCGCCGACTCTTTGAAGTCAGCCGTGCCATGGTCCAGAACCGTTAAATACAGATCAGGGCGCAGAAAACGCATCACGCTGTTGGACTCGAAAATAACGTTCTCAGCCGCATCGATCTCCCGGCGAATCCGCGGCATTGCCTCCGCCAGATTGCCGATGCGGGTGCGTACCCACAGCGAACGCACGGCCCCGGCAGCGAGGAAGCGGGCGCTGTCGGTCCCGGTATTGGGATCCCGCTCGGCGCTGATGGCAATCGTGTGCTCATCGGTCTGGCAATCGCAGGGCTCCCCATTTGCACTACAGAACCCGTGACCGAATTGCGTAATCTTGCAAGCCGTCCAGTTGCGCTGAGGAAGCCGCGCGATCAAACTGGCCACGACCGACGTCTTGCCCACGCTGCGCGAGTGCCCACCTACCACCACGATGGCCATTACTCTTCCCTTTTCAGCCGTGCCAACAGCGCCAATTCCTTCAGGTACTGTCTCACCGGCTTGGCCGGCGTCCCCCAAAAGACAATTCCCGGTCCCAGAAGTTTTTTCTTGGGAAGAATCCCCGCTTGTCCGCCGAGGATCACTCCCGGTCCAACCATGGCATGGTCGCCCATTCCAACCTGACCGCCCAGGATCGCCCCATCCCCCACTGCACTAGAACCTGAGATGCCGGTTTGCGCGGCGATCACCACGTCGCGCCCAATGCTGCAGTTGTGACCAATATGAATCAGATTATCCAGCTTGGTGCCACGCCCGATGCGGGTTTCGTCCAGGGCGCCGCGATCGATGGTGGTGTTGGCGCCGATCTCCACATCGTCCTCAATCACCAACGTACCTTGCTGAGGGAACTGGGTATATTCCCCGGTCGCCCGATCGCGTACATAGCCGAATCCATCCGCCCCCAGAACCGCGCCGGCGTGCACCTTGACGCGATTGCCCAGAGTGACGCCAGGATAGATAACCACCCGCGGATAGATGCGGCAATCGCTACCAATGTGCACTCCGGCGCCAATCACCGCGCCACTGCCTATGACAGTGGCCTCGCCCAAGGCAGCTCCCTCGTCGATTACGGCCTGGGCCCCGATCGTGACCCCGCGGCCTATTTCCACTCCCGGCGCAAGCACTGCAGTCGCATGGATCTCCGCGGCCGGCCGAGGCGCACGCAACAGTGCGGCAGCGCGGGCAAACGCAAGACGCGGCTGCCCAACCCGCAGCAGAGGCTTATCTGCGCCGGCGGAAGCCATGCTTCGTCCAACCAACACCGCTGCCGCGGCTGAAGCCAGCGCTGCCGCCAGCGAAGTTTCTTCCTCGGCAAACACCAGGCATCCCGCGCGCGCGCCCGGAATACTCGAAACCCCATGAATCATCACCTCCGCAGGGACGCGATCGACTTCGGCACCGAGTTGGTCAGCCAATTGACCGAGAGGGATGGGCATGGATCAAGTGTAGATGGCGGCTTCGCCCCGCGGACGTGTCTTCCAACGTCGATGTACCCAGAGCCACTGGTCTGGGTACCGGCGAACGTACTCCTCGATCACCCGGGTGAACAAGGCAGTATGGGCAAGGGCGTCCGCCTCGGCATCGTCGCTGACCGGCAGATCGAGCCCGGGGCCGAAGCGAAGCACGTATTGCTGTGTCGCCTCGTCCCACAGCAGGAATCCCGGCAAGACTTTTGCTCCGGTCTTCATGGCCACCCGCGCCAGGCCAGAACCGGTGCAAGCCGGATGGCCAAAGAAGTCCACGAACGTCCCCTGGGGCGGAGTCATGTTGGTATCCATCAAAATGCCGACGGTCTCGCCCCGCCGCATGGAGGCTAGCAAACCGCGGGCAAAGTCGTCCTTATGCAGCACTTGATTGCCATGCAGACAGCGGATCTGGTTCACCAGGTTGTCCACCAGGGGATTGTCCAGGCGCCGGATCACGATGCTCATGGGATATCCCATCAGCGAGTGGTAGAAGCTCGACAATTCCCACGCGCCCAGATGGCCGGTCAGGATAAGCACCCCTTTTCCG
>CAZSUK010000240.1:0-7230 GCA_964609355.1 uncultured Acidobacteriaceae bacterium
CTACCTATCGCTTTGATTGCGGGCGTCGGCATTGTCGGCGTGCTCTACATGGCCACCAACGCTGGTATTCAGTACATCCTGCCGGCAGCCACCATCGCGGTGTCTCCGCGTCCGGCGGTGGTGGCGATGTCGATCGTTTCCGGGCATTGGGGAGCGTCTCTGGTTTCTGCTGCCATGGCGCTCAGCATCCTGGTCACGCTCAATGGAACCACCATGTCTGGCGCCCGTGTGCCGTTCGCGGCAGCACGGGATCGCCTCTTTCCCGCCCGGATGGCACACATTCATCCCCGCTTTCAAAGCCCGTCCACCTCGCTTGTGGCCCAGGGTTTGCTAAGCACACTGTTGCTGTTGCTGGTGGGACGGTTTCAGCAACTCTTTGAACTCGCGATCTTTGCCGAGTGGCTTTTTTATTTGCTCACCACGACGACGATCTTCATTTACCGGCGGCGTATTCCAGCGGCCGAGCGACCCTTCCGCAGCTGGGGTTATCCGGTTTTGCCGGTCCTTTTCATCCTGGCCGCCGCCGTGTTGCTGTACTACTCCTTTGCCAGCAATCTGCGGAGCTCCTTGCTGGGTACGCTCATCATTCTGGCGGGCATACCCCTCTACCTGATCTACCGGAAACCTAGCTGAATATCGCAGGTCACGCCACTACGCTTCGTCGAAAACATTTCCAAGAAAGCACCGCTGAACCGCAGATCTCTCCACTTCGCTGCGCTTCGGTCGAGATGACAAAGGAGAGGGCGGCGCTTCCAGGGAGAGTAGTTGCTGAACAGGACCTTCCCATCCCGTAACCACTCCAACCTGAGCCACCCCTCTCCCCTTGTCATCCCGAGCGCAGCCGAGGGATCTGCGGTGCGCCCTGCGGCTCTCTCAAATCCTACCTGGAAAAGCAGCCCGCTAAGACCGCCTGCGCACGACCTCCTCGTAAAGCTGGATGTATTCCCTAGCCGGCTTAGTCCATGAATAGTCGCGAGCCATGCCGTTTTGCATCAGCTTCCGCCACTGTTTCTTATCCGCGAAGGCGGCAAACGCTTTGCCCATCGCCAGCAACAACTCCTCCGGCCGATACTCCAGAAAGCGAAAACCCGTTCCCGTTTCTGCCTCTGGAGACCACTCCTGCACCGTGTCATCCAGACCTCCCGTGGCTCGTACCACCGGCACGGTTCCGTACTTCATGCCATAGAACTGGTTGAACCCGCAAGGCTCAGACCGCGATGGCATCAGGGTCATGTCGGAACCCGCGATCACCTTGTGGGCCAGGGTCTCATCATAGGTAATCTTCACTGCGACTTTATCGGGAAACCGCTCCTGCCAACTGCGCAGCAGGTTCTCGTAATATGGTTCGCCGGTGCCCAGGATCACCATCAGGATGTTCTGCTGCACCAGCTGATCGAAGGCCTGCGCGAGGAGGTCAAAGCCCTTCTGGGTCGCCAATCGCGAAACCAGGCCCAGCACGGGCGTGTCTTCAGGGCGGTTCGAGACGCCGAAAGCATGCAGCAGGTCTTTGCGGCAGGCCAATTTTCCTTCCAGCCGCTCCGGGGTGTAGTGGGCCGCGATTTTGCTGTCCTTGGCCGGGTCCCACACCTGGTAATCGACTCCGTTCAAAATGCCGTGCAGATCCTGGGCCCGGGCACGCAAGACCCCGTCGAGACCGTTGCCAAACTCGGGCGTCTGGATCTCCTGGGCATATTTGCGGCTCACAGTGCTGATCGCGTCGGAATAGACAATCCCGCCCTTCAGAAAATCAAAGGTCCCGAAATACTCCGCCCGTTCCGGGGTGTACACGTCCCACGGGAGCAATAACTTTTCCACCGTTTCGCGGGGAAACCAACCCTGGCGGTCCGAGTTATGGATCGTCTGCAGGCAGGCCACATTCTTCAGCACCGGATCGAAGTAGTAGACGGTCCGCAGCAGGATCGCCAGAACCCCTGCCGGCCAGCCGTGAATATGAAACACATCCGGCACACCAAGAAACTTGCTGCTATCCAGCACCGCCCGGCAAAACAGTCCAAACCGCTCTGCATTATCGGCGTAATCGCCCGACGGGGTCTCATACAGAAACTCCCGATCGAAAAGCTCAGGGCAGTCGATGAAATAAAACTGCACTCCGTCGTGTATGCCTCCATTCACCACGGTCGCGAAACGGTTGTAGTAAGAGAAAGGAATGGTCAGACTGGGAATCGCGATCTTACGTTCCTTCAAATGCTTTTGCACCTGGCGGTAGAGCGGCACATAGACGGTGACCTGGTGGCCTTGCCGCACCAGTTCCTTGGGCAATGCGCCGACCACTTCAGCAACTCCGCCCGTCTTTACGTAAGGAACGCACTCCGACGCGGCAAAAACGATATGCATTGGCCTACACCTCTTCTTTGATCTGGATCCGCTTCCGTATGATGCAGAGGAGGAACCGTCACAAGTGCGTAGTCTACCTGCGAGATACGGCTCCAGCAATGCGCGGCGCTCTAAGCCCAAGCTGGGTCAGAATTTTCTCGTAAGCCCCACCGCGCCGCGCGCGATCGTTGACGCGTTGGGAGAGCTAAGCCAGGCGACCGTGCTCGAAATCGGCCCCGGACGAGGCGCCCTCACAGGGCTGCTGGCAACTCGCGCCAAACACGTAATCGCCGTCGAACTCGACGCTGCCCTGGCTTCCTCGTTGCAGGGCAGCTCGGTAGAAGTGCTTTGTCAGGACATTCTGAAAGTTGACCTGACCGGGTTGGCGATTCAACGGGGCGCGCACCTGCTGGTAATCGGAAACCTGCCGTATTACATCTCATCCCCAATTCTGACTCATCTGTTCGCCCACAGTGCCGTCATCGATCGAGCCGTGTTGATGGCTCAGCGAGAGGTAGCGGAACGTATCGTCGCACCGCCTGGTTCGCGCGCTTACGGTTTACTCTCCGCCACCACGCAGATGCATGCCTCGGTTGAGAATCTCTTTACGCTGCCGCCTGGGGCTTTTTCCCCGCCACCCGAGGTCTACTCTACGGTCATTCGCATGATCATGCACCCGCGGTTCGAAGAATTGAACGTCGCGCAAGAGGGCTTCCTTGGTTTTCTCCGCCAGGTCTTTGCCCTGAAACGAAAAACACTGGCCAACAACTTGCGCGCCTCGGGATACACCGCGGCGACTGTGGATGCGGCGTTCAAGCGGTGTGCGGTGGATCCCCAGGTGCGGGCTGAGGCGCTGTCATTGGAATCAATGGCGTGCCTCTTCCGCGCCGTCCAGGCCTAGGAATTCCGCGGGCCTCAGCGATGAGGCCCGGAAGACTGTACGTGCGGCGCAGGGGGAGGAGCCGAGTAGTGAGGCGGTGGTGGCGGCGAATAGTGGGTCGTGGGGGTAGGCCGCGCAATATACGTCGATCGCTGGTTATAATCCGGCGCACGTGGAGCTGGGTAGCCTACGTTGGGCCGCTCCGTTAACCCCTCGACCGCTCGCCCATTGGGGCTTTCCACGGCACGCGAAGGATTGGCACCCCAGTACGTGCTGGCAGGACTTGGCCGCTGAACCATTGGAGCGCCGTTCAAAACTGCGCGCGACCCCGGAGCTGTGCCCCTGACCGTGACAAATCCCGGACGAACCCCGATCTTCTCCACCGGCGCCACTGTCCGCCCGTTGAAAGTCAAAGCCTGCTCATGATTCACCGTTGGCCTGAAGCCACTATTGAGTCTCCACGGTCCTGTGGCCACCGGCCCACGATCGACGGCCACCAGCCGCAATCCACCCACCGGGTGTATACCTCCGGGCGGCCGTAGTGGCGGAACCGGCATCCTCCAACCCGGAGGATGACCGCGCACAACAATCACCGGAGACCATCCGCCGCAACCGCCTGGGGCCCATCCCCAACCGAAGGAGTAATAGTTCCAGGCGCCGCAATGGTAGGGCAACCAGCCCCAGGGATAGCTGGAAACCCAGGTGTAGCCGTAGGTCGGATAGTAGGCCCAATAACCGGCTCCATAGGGATCCCACCCCGGCCCAACCCCGCCCGGAACCCATACATTCCCTGCGCCCTCTACCGGATACCAGTTTCCGTCCGCATCCAGATCATTCCAGTTTTCATTCTGCGGATTGGCGGAGTCATCGCGCACTGGAGTCTGCTGCGAAGCTTCCTGGGCAATAGCCTGGTCCCGATCCTGATTCCAGTTGTCCCAGGAATCGCCATTGATGCCCTGAGCAACCACGTAGGGAGCGCCGCTATTGTCAGCCCCGGAGCGAATGCTCTGGTTTTCTGAAACGGCTACTCCAGGGATGCCGTCTCCCTGTACCTGGACCGCACCGCTGATCACCGCCACGTCCCATCCGGCATCGAGCCCCACGCGCAGGATCGAGTTGGTCGTCGGTTGTACCGTGTCGTTACCGAAGTGAACGCTAAATGCCGGATGTCCGTCGCCTACGTTGAATTCGTAGTACGCCAAACCAGAAAGCTGCTGGATTTGCGCCTGATCCTGTCCCAGGTGGGGGAAAGCGACTGCACTGTTGGGGGTTAATCGGGCTACGCTCCCATCTCCAAACTCGATTTCGGCCTGGCCGTCCCCACCGGCCTGCAAACGCGAGCCATCCAGCACCGGCATGTTGATAACCGCTGGCTGGAAATCTGTTCCCTGCCCGGCTAGCAGCTGCACCGAACCCTGCACGAAGCTCACTCGGGCAACATTGGGGGGACCCGCTTGTGCGCTGGCAAAACCCAACCCCACCAGACAAAATACGGCCGCCGCAACGATGTTTCTGATTTTCAGGTGCTGCATCATAGAGCACCTCCATTTCCCCTAATGACTTCAAACACATTTCGGGCAAGAAGTTCTGACTATTAGACTCGCTTTGGCGCTCACTCGCTCGGGACCGCCCCTAACAACGTCCGCGCGCGACGCTGCACTCGCTGCAACACCGCCTCATCGCCGGACAGTGTCTGCAGGAGCGGGGCGATATTCTCAATCTCAATCGCTCTTCCGTCGCGCACCATCTGCTCCAGGATCTCCATCTCCGAATCCAGGCTAAGCCGCCCATGCTCATATTGCCGCTGCAGTTTGCTCCCTTCATCGAGCGTTGCGGCTATCGCCTGAAACTGGTCTGTAAGCTTACCAATCTGTCCGTTCTTGCTCCAGTTGTAGATGCAACTTCCCTGGCCGTCGGAGCCTTCGTACTCCAGCGTTTTGGTCCCCTGAAAAGCAATATTCTTTCCCCCGTCATCACAGCTTTTGGCAAAAAACTTGTTTTTGCGCGCGGCTGCAAACATGCTGTCGCGAACTGCTTTGGAGACGTGGATGGGCCGGTCCACAGGCTCCGACGCCATACCCTGGCCATCCGCAGAGCTGCCGCTGCCCTCGGAATGATAATTTCCGCTGCCGTCTTCTCCTACGACCAGCACATACTTGTGCGGCTCCAACTTGGGATTCTCATAAGTGAAACGGATTTGCGCTGTGGTTTGCACCCCGGATGGCGCTGCTGGTGACGGCGTGGAAAACAGCAGGGGCAACACGGCCAAGGCAACACTCCGCAACGGAATCAAGGGAGCCTCAAGCGCGGGATTCCGCCTGCAACATAAGCGTCTGTGCGGTATGAACGTGGCATATTGCGATTGCCAGGGCGTCGGCGGCATCGGCAGGTTCTGGCGAGCGGTCGAGGTTCAGCAAGCGCGCCACCATAAACTGCACCTGCTCTTTTTGCGCCAGCCCATACCCCACGACTGCGGATTTGATCGTGAGTGGGGCATATTCCGCCACCGGAAGGCCCTGCATCGCCGCGGCCAGCAAAGCGACTCCGCGCACATGGCCTAATTTCAGCGCAGATTTGGCGTTCACGGAGTAGAACACCTCTTCGACCGCCACCACGTCGGGACGATGCAATTCCAACAACGCGGTAAGTTCGGCAAAGATGTACCCCAGCCGCACCGGCAATGGCTGATCTTTGGCCAGTTTGAGGCCGCCGGCGGCGACCGCAATCAGACGTGTTTCGAGCCGTCCTGATTGCACGTCAACCACCCCGTAGCCGGTGCAGTTGGTGCCGCAGTCGATACCGAAAACGCGCATGTGACCGAGTCTATCTCACCCTGTATCGTGCTTGAAGTAGTCAGGCGGGTGCTACTTCGAGAGGCCTTCGAGCGGCGAGCTGGCAGTTGCGTAAAGTTTCCTTGGCATCCGTCCGGAGAGGAACGACTGCCGTCCAGCGAGCACTGCATGCTGCATCGCCTCGGCCATCAGCACAGGCTTGGCCGCGTGTGCGATGGCTGAGTTGATCAACACCGCATCGGCTCCCATGTCCATTGCCAGACAAACATCCGAGGCCATACCGACCCCGGCGTCCACGATCAACGGCACCTCGGTAATCATCTCCCGCAAGATGCGCAAGGTAGCCAGATTCTGCAATCCCATCCCGCTGCCGATGGGCGCGCCCAGGGGCATCACGGCTGCTGCTCCCGCATCGATCAGCCGGCGCGCAAAGACAATGTCGTCAGACGTGTAAGGAAGAACAGTAAAACCTTCCTTCACCAAAACCCGGGTTGCTTCGAGGGTTGCCTGGACGTCAGGGTAAAGGGTTGCCTGGTCGCCGATCACCTCAATTTTTACCCAGTCTGAGATGCCGACTTCCCGCCCCAGCCTGGCGGCGCGGATGGCTTCGTCAGCCGTATAGCACCCGGCAGTATTGGGCAGGAGAAAATAGCGCTCGGGATCGATGTAGTCGAGCAACGATTCCCGGCTGCGGTCCAGGTTGATCCGACGCACCGCTACCGTCACCATCTCAGCTCCTGAAGCTTCAATGGCAGCCTGCGTTTCTGCGCCGTCTTTATATTTGCCCGTGCCGACAATCAGCCGGGACTGAAACGCCTTACCCGCAATCACCAGTGGTTCCATAGCAATATTGTAAACATTCCCAAGGAAGAGCATCCACACAGAGATCTCTCCACTGCGCTCCCCCGGATTTCCTGTGGAGACCCGTGGCTTTGATGATCTGCATGCGGCTCTCTCTACGGAGAGCCGCACACCTGGACGTCGCCAGCAGCGCGAAGTAGGAAATCCGGGTGCGCTCCGGTCGAGATGACAAAGGGGAGAGCTGTTATGGTCCGTAGCTAGGGTTAGAGGAAGAGAAACCGCAGATCTCTCCACTGCGCTGCGCTCCGGTCGAGATGACAAAGGGGAGAGCTGTTATGGTCCGTAGCTAGGGTTGGAGGAAGAGAAACCGCAGGTCTCTCCACTGCGCTGCGCTCCGGTCGAGATGACAAAGGGTAGGACATC
>CAZSUK010000241.1:0-11493 GCA_964609355.1 uncultured Acidobacteriaceae bacterium
CTCCACTGCGCTCCCCCGGATTTCCTGTCGAGACCCGTGGCTTTGATGATCTGCATGCTGCTCTCTTTACGGAGAGCCGCACGTGGTCGTCGCTAGCAGCGCGAAGTAGGAAATCCGGATACGCTTCGGTCGAGATGACAAAGGGGAGGGCGGTCCTTCCAGGGAGAGTAGTTGCTGAATAGCAGCCGTTTTTCATCACCTTGGGTGGGCCGAAGGCCCATGACCCCTCTGTCGAAAAACATCTCCAGGAAAGAGCCGCGGAACCGCAGATCTCTCCACTGCGCTTCGCTTCGGTCGAGATGACAAGGGGAGAGGGGCGGCCCAGGTTGGAGTGGTTGCGGGAGGGTTCATCCGGTGTCGCTAAAGCCGGGCTTGGCGGTGTTATATATGGCACGGCTGAAGCCGTGCCCTTCCAGTATCTAGTTCCCACGCAGACACCCAAGCCCATGGTTCCTCCGGGGGGATGACTAATTCGATGCGAGAACTGGTCGTCGAACCAGGTCGCCAATGCACTCATCGAGAACGGATCGCCGAGTCCAGCGTACTGTCCCCTTACTTCTTCAGGCCGAAGCAGTAAAGCATGCCATCGTAGGTGCTGATGTAAACCTGTCCGTTCGCGATGGAGAGACCGGAGAAATGATTGAACGTAGTGATCTGGTCTCCGCTGGAATAGAGTTCCTTGCCAGTCTGTGCATCCAGGGCATAAAAAGTGACATGACTGGCCTGGCGCGCGCGAATCGATGAGTCAAAGTTGAGGCCCTTGTCAGGAGAGGCCTGCTGCGTGAAGTCACCGCTGCCATAAGTGAAGACGATTCCGTTGGCGATAATCGCAGGCTCGCCGTGGTCCAGGTCCCGAGAGACCCAGACTGGAACCGCCTCGAATTTTCCGTCTTTCTCCACCACTTTGAATGCGGCCAGCCCGCCCTTGTCTGTCTTCGGCGTGTTGGTGATGGGGAAATGAAACTGTGAATGTGCCGGACCCCAAAAAGGAGCCAGGATCCACCGGTTGCCTTGCCCATCCTCCCAGCTCGACAAAGCTCCCCAACTGCCGTGGTCCTGAAAATCTACTGCTTCGTTGCAGAAGAGGTCGGAGCGAAACATGGGGGTTTGGTGATTCGCGCCGCCAGCCGAAGCCGGATCCAGCAACACCAGGCGGCATTCCTTGCCGGATGCAGCGATGATCTCGTGTCCTTTGTAGGTAAAGATCGTCGGCGTATTGTTCGGATCGAGATCGCGTTTGAGCAGCCATTCCCAGTTGGTTGGGGTGTAGTAGTCCTTCATGACTACCTTGGCGCCCTGGATCTCTGCCCCGACGATACTGTTGGCATACTCCTCCTTCGCCGGGTCATAGGTGCCGTCGCCGGTAGTAAACCAGGCGATTCCGTGGGAATCGAGGGCAGCTCCACGGCGGCCCCACACTCCGCCGCTTTTCGAGACCCAGGGTTGCATTGGATGATCCAGATCGTCGAGATGAATGGCAGTCATCGACTTGATGGTGGGCATCCAGAGGGTGTTTCCATCAAGGTTCATGGACCACGCTTTGCCCTTTTCCCAGGTGACCGGGGGGTTCAGATCGGAGCCGTCGGCCAGGTTGAGTATGTGCAGGGTTCCGCTGCCGTCGACGAAGTACACCGGGCGCTTGCCGTCCTGCTGCGCCTCACCGATGACCGGCGTGTCACTGCTGCCGCCAGGTTCCAGAAAGTTCAAGGTTGCCGGGGTCTTGCCGCCCATAATCGGCGGCATGCCGGGAGGAGGTTGGAACCCCTCCTGCGTGCTTTTGTAATCGTAATGTTTCTTCCACAGCAGCGTTCCGTCGGCGGCATCCATGGCGTAAAGGTTGTCGGAAATTCCGGAGACCAGGACGATCTGCTTAGGACCACTGGCGATGGTGACGTTGGCGGCAATCAGGGCGGGCATCAGGGCGTGCAATGCCCGTGCCTCGTTGCCTGTCTTTACCTTCCACAACAGTGTCATGTTTTTTACATTGCTGGTGGTCAGGATGTGTTCATCCTGCTGCCAGCCGGAGCGCTGCTTGTCTTTGCCGTCGGTCGGCCACTCCGCGTTTTGCGCCACACTGACGCCCCAGCACAATGCCAGCAACAGGTAAACCAATCGATTCATAGTGCCCTCTCTTAGGCTGCGGCGCGATCAGCGCTCCAGCGGAATACCGTAGGCATAGAGTGTGCCGTCGTGCGTGGCGAAATAGATCTGCGAATTAGCGACAGCGAGTCCGCCGGATGAGTAGGCCGTTGCCTTGTCGCCAACATAAAGTTCCTTACCCGTCCTGGCATCCAGCACGTACAGAACGGCTCGCCCGCCCTTCTTCGATGAGGTGGGCTCTCCGGTGGAAAGCGACACCACCAGATCATTCATAATCGCCGGGGCCGCAGGAGACACCATATCGCGGGATCGCCAGGCTGGCGTGAGCGATGGCTTTCCACCGTCAAAGGTGATCTTGAAGGCGACGATGGAACCGGTCGGTGCGTCGCCGTTTTTCGTAGGGAATTCCTGGGTGACCGGGCCGCGCACCGAGGCAAAGAGCCAGCGTACGCCCTGGTCATCAAGGTAGGTGGCGAAGTTGTTCTGAAGGCCGTCAGCTTTCCGACTGTGTTTCGGAGCTGGGCCTGGCAGCACAATCTGATCACTGCGAAAGGCGGGGGTATGGTGATCGGCGCCGCCCAGCGAATCGGCGTCCAGGATGTAGATCCTGCCATCGTGGCCGGCCGCGACGACCCAGTCCTTCTGTTCCAGTCCGAACACAGTGGGCGTGACCCCGGAAACGTCGGCCGCATCCACTTTGGCTGGGGCGCCCGCCGGCGTGAAGTAATCCTGCACGGCGAGTTTGTCTGGGCTCATGGCAAGCACGGAATCGTTGTAGTCGCCCGCGACCTCACCATGTCCGCTGGAAATCTGCGCATACACCACACCATCTGTACCTATGGCAGTTCCGCCACTGCCAGTTGCACCGCTGCCTCCGGTGAGAAAAGACTCAACCGTGCCGGCGGATGGATCAACGGCGTAAATTCCATTGGGATTGCCGCGGCAATTGCCGACAGTTGCGACAAAGATCCGATCATTGTTGATGTTAAGACCGCTGGCGCGGGCCATAGGGGGCAGAACCTTAACGGGCGCTACCGTGTTGGCGTTGCCGCCCAGCTGCAGAATGGTATGCAAGGCGCCATCATCCGAAATGGCATAGAGCGGCGACGCGAAGGTGAAATGCATGGGTGCGGGTTCGCTTCTCGCTACCCTGCCGACGCGATTGGCCGACGGTGCGCCAAACCTTCCAGGGGCTTGGCTATTGCCGGGAAACGCCAGGTTCGCGGTCATGCCGGCGGGGCAGGTAGCCGACGCCTTGATCTTTTTTGCAGATTCACCCGGTGTCAGATGCGTGTCGAAGAAGAGTGTCCCCAAGTCTGCATCGATCGACACCACGGAGTTGTCGCTTCTTCCCACCGACACCAGCTGCTTGAAACCCTTATAGGTAATGATGTTCGAAAGCACCACCGGTGTGGTGAGCTGCGACTGCTTGCTCTTAGCGGCGGCCGCCTTGTACCCATAAAGGAACCTGATGGCCGCCGCGGTCTCCTTCGACAACTTCTTCTCGCCCCGCGACCATCCATCCCGCTGAGCATTCCCGCCGATGCTGGGCCAATCCGCGGCAAACAACGTGGTGCCAAAAAGCAAGAGCACAAGGAACGTTTTGAGACATTTCATGGTTCGTTGACACCTTTTCGTATCGAATGCGAACTGGAGTTACTGCAGGTCTTTCAGCCAGATATTGCGGTGAGAAATTTTGAGCACCCCGGGGCCTTCGATCTCCAGGCCAATCAGCCCCTTGGGCGAAAAATGCTGGCTGTCGTTATCGATGGTCATGGACGTGATGTGACCGTTGATCAGGTGCACCAGGAGGTGTCCGTCGGCGATGATCTCCACCTGGTTCCACTCACCCGACTTTACGTAGGACCGGATCTGTTCCGGGGAAGCGAGGGTGGAGACCAGGTTCTTTCCTCCGTCATGCGCCTCGACGACCGTTCCCGGGAAGGTGACGATGAAGCGCTTGGAATCCTGCTCGTAAAGCTGGCCACTGAACATGTTTGCGTAGTCGAGGTCGAGTTGGTAACCCGCCATATTCCAAGGCGCATTGCGTTTGATCAGCGGCGCCTGCGCCTGGATCATTTTCTCAATCTGGAGTCGCTGAGCATCCGGAAGTCCTGGCGGGATCTCGCGCGGGGCCGGAGGAACGTTCTGGCTACGATACTGGACCCCGCCATTGGCGCCGGCGCCTTCCAGCTTGACTTCCAGCTTCAGCATGAAATTTCCCGGTTGTTCTTTGGTATAGAAGATGTTGGTTGTGCCGGAGGGTTTTTCCGGACTGGATTCACCGATGATGGCGCCATCGGCAACGTTCCAAATCTCCGGGTTTCCGTTCCATCCGTCCAGCGTCTTGCCATCGAAGATCTGCACCCAGCCGGTATGGTCCTCGAAATCGACCGGCCCCGGCTGATATCTGCGCAAAAAGGCTGCCATGTCCGGAGGGCCCTGGCTTTGGCCGGCAGCCGCGGCCCCCTGCTGTGCCAATATCGGCAAGGTTTCAAAAAGCGCGAAGGCAGCGATGACAAGGGCCAAGACGAGCGACAAGGGCCGGGTGAAAAGGGAAAACGTGCGACGCAATGTGAGACCTCGATGGTAACGGGGACGATAACACGCTGAATACAGGCATGTACATATTGAATTTGTGTCCGGATTGAATTTTTCGTACACCTCTGCCTGAACGCTCAAAGGGTTAGCTGCGGCTGCGAATTTTGCTTTGCCTTCCAACGGGTCGCATCAGAGACCGGTCCATCCGGAAGTATTTTGCGAGGGGCTGTAAAGCCGGTTTCCGCATGTCTCTCTCTTTCACGAGTGACCGTCCTCATCCCATTTTTCAGTAACTTGCTCCGGGGGTGCCGCCGGCAGACCCATGTTACTGAAAACCCCGTTTTTCAGGCACTTCGATACACGCTAAGATCGTTTGAAGAACAGCACCAAGCCGCTCTACTCGAGAGCGGCCATGGGGACTACTGGATTATTCTGCCCGACAAAACTGCCATATTATGGCGCTGGCAAGTCTCGATCACATTTTGAAATGGAAGATGAGTGACTTCCCCGCACACGAGTGCACGGATTATAAAACCGTGAGCGGCGGGTGTGCTGGCGTCGTCATCCTACCAGGTGGGATAGCCGAATCGACTAACGCAAAGCGGACGTCTTCGACCGCCGCGGCTCCTCATTAGCCTGACACTATGTGGACGGACACTCAGCAGCTCTCGGGTCGAAGTTCCCGGAAGTCGGGTTTTCGGTAACTCCCCAGTTAGACGGCCACGCAGGAGCAAGTAATCTAGACAGCTTCGGGCCGCTTCGTCGCCGGATTCCTCAGTGCAGTTTAGAAAGCTACGCCGTCCCTAATCCTTCGGGGCCGACCGGCCTCTTAGCGGTGAATGGGAGACGACTGTATGGGCGCGCGGCATTTCTGACGCATCGGGTATCGTAACTATGGTGTTTGCATTCGATTCCACAAGCTCATCCGTGGGTATCAGAAGACAGGCGTGGGAGTTTCCGTCCGCAACCGTCCCGATGCAGGCAATCTCGCCGCGATCATTGATGAAATCTGCATCTGTGACTTGAAGCTCGGAGCCCGGAATAACCAGTCTTTGCAGACTCACCATCGGGCCGCCATTCTCCCAGAGGAACGCATGGCCGCCGACACCGCACACCCCTGAGTCGCCAACCACCTGGTTGTGGATATTGACCGAAAGCGCCGTGCTACACGTGTCGCCCTGCGGAACTCCGAGGTCCTCCATCTTGTGGCCTCGCTTCCAGAGAAACGCGTGGTGAGCTCCGCTCCCCGGTAAATCGGCACGTCCAACCACCACACCCGCATCATTGATGGAAAATGCTTCTCCATTGTCGCCCCCGAGAGTTCCAAGATCTTGCATCTGTCCTCCTTGGTCCGACAGGTAGGGGTGGCCCGTTGTGTCGCCTTTCAGGTCGGATCCGCCGACCACTTGCCCGCGGTCGTTCATCCAGTCTGCGACCCCGAAGTTGCCGCCTAGCGTTCCCAGGTCTATCATCTGCCCGTCTTCCCAGAAAAACGGATCAAGAGTTGGAAACTTAGTGACCGGGTTGGGTATGGAATTCGTATAGGATTGCCCGCTGACCTGACCACGATCGTTCACGGAGGAGGCGATGCTGTCTGGACCTCCGAGCGTGCCGAGATCCCGCATGTTCCCCCTATGCCACAGGAACGCATGACACTGCGTGGTGGCGGGCACGAACATGAAAAATTGTGAAAAATCATTGGCGAACGGATCGGCAATCTCGTTGAGCGCTCCACCGACGATTTCGCCGCGATTGCTCACTGTGCCGCTGGTTGCACTCTGAGTTCCTCCGAGAGTGCCCAGACTGATGATGTTCCCGTCTAGCCATGCGACGGCGATCACTTCCGGAAAGCCGGTTTGGGGGTCGATCTCGCCGTTCTCCGAGACTCCATCAATGAGTCCGAAATCATTCACAGCAATAGCTGTGCTGCTGACTCCATCGGACAATGCCCCGAGGTCGGTCGCGCTTCCATGCTTCCAGGAGTATGCGAGCGTGACAAAGCAATCAGAGAAGCAGTTAGGATCGTACGGGTCGTGTAACCCCGTATCCGCCCCGCCGACGACCCTGCCGTGTCTATTGACGGCGACAGCTTGGGTGCTGATGGCGCTGTTGGGACCCCCAGCAGGCCCCAGGTCGACAATCTGATAACGGTGATGTTTCGTTTCCGCCTGAGCATAAAGCTCAGGGCCAACTGCGGTATTGAGCATGAATACAACCGTGCAAATACACAGACCCATCAACCTGTTCATATAGCTTCTCCTCGGATTGCTTGTCTTGGCCCGGCGGAACCGTTCGCAGGTGGAATTCACAATGGGGTGGAGGGTGAATTCCAGAGATTGAGGAATGCCTCGTCGGTGTTCGCTACACAGATTGCGATGCTGCGGCTTGTCCGTCAAATGAAGGTCAGCCGAAGAGCGCATGAAGAAGCAAGCTCAACCGTTTGTTGACATTAGCAGTGCGGCTGAAGGACCATCGTTGCAATTACCGGCCGATGGAAGAGGGCGGCAATCCCCGCGAGGATCCGCAGGTGACAAAGGTGAACAACGGCAGTGACCGCATCCGGTTTGGTCAATTCGAAGTGGACCTTGGCCAAGGGAGACTACTCAAGCGGGGCACCATTGTCCGGCTTGAGAACCGGCCATTTCAGGTACTTGCCGCACTGCTGGAGAACCCCGGCAACCTGATGACTCGGCAGGAACTCCAGTCGAGATTGTGGCCGGCCGGGACCTATGTGGATTTTGATGAAGGCTTGAACACGGCCGTCAGGAAGTTGCGCATCGCATTAGGCGACTCGCCTGACTCTCCGGTCTTTATCGAAACCGTGCCCCGAAGAGGTTACATTTTTGTCGCGCCAGTTTCGCATGAGACGACCGCTCCCGTCGAAGCTTCGGCTGCTCAAGCGTCGGGGAATTTCAATGGCTTCGAGCGCGCAGCTGCCCCGTTGCCGGAGAAGCCCGGTCTAGTCTCAGTTCCACTCTCCGCTCCAGCAAAATCGTATTGGAAATTCCTTCCTGTGGCCGTTGTCGCGCTCATCATCGCCTTTGTGAGTCTTGGCTTGGTTAGGCAAATCCGGAAACTTATGTCTGTTCGCACGGAGCCACAGTTTGTTCGCTTGAGCTTTGGGCGCGGCCTCATCAAGTCGGCGCGTTTCGCACCAGATGGCCAGAGTGTCATCTATGGAGCGGCGTGGGAGGGAAAACCAGTTCGCCTGTTCCTGGCGAGGACCGGGAACTCCGACGTTCTCGCCTTGAACGCCGAAGCGGATGTGCTCGCCATCTCTCGCTCGGGACAGATGGCCGTTCTACTCCATCGACGGTTCGGTGAAGGAGTTTCGAGCCGCGGCACGCTTGGTTTAATGTCCATGACCGGGGAGTCGCCACGGGAAGTGCTCGAGGACGTGAGCGAGGCTGACTGGTCTCCTGACGGTACAAAGCTCGCTGTGATCCATTGGAAAAATGGAAAATGTAGATTGGAGTATCCGATAGGCAACGCGATATACGAAACCTCCAATGGGATATGGATGAGCGATGTTCGGCTATCCCCGGCCGGTGATCGGGTTGGATTCCTGGAACACCCGATTGAGAACGACGATGCCGGTCACGTTATCAGTCTCCGGCTTTCGGGACGGCGCGAAGTTTTGTCGAAAGACTTCTATGGCATCGTTGGCCTTGCGTGGACGCCGGGAGCGGACCGCCTTCTCTTTGGAGCGAGCGAGGCCGGAGTGGGAGGCGGGCGCGCACTGTTCAGGGTTGGGCTCGACGGGAAGACGGAGTTGCTGCGCAGGGAGACCGGACACCTGACCATTCAGGACGTCGCGAGGGATGGCAGTCTCCTGCTTACCCGGGATGTCCAGGGTGACGAGGTGTTCGGGCACTTTCCCCCTTATCGAAGCGATCGCTCGCTTGGGTGGATGAGTATTTCTCTTCCGACGGCGCTGAGTGATGACGGCACGCATTTGCTGCTGTCCGTTCAGGGCGAGTTGACCGGAGCCGGTTATCAAGCCTTTTTGATTTCCACCGGGCAAAGCGGTGGCAGGGTGCTTCTGGGAGAAGGGATGCCGACGGATCTCTCACCCGGATCGAAGGCTGCGGTGGTTCTTTATCCGTGGGGCATTCAACCATCAGCCACTTCGCAAATTAGGTTGGTGACGACCGGTCCTGAAACCCCGCGAAACATTACTCAGGAGTCGATGACCCACGTGTGGGCCGGATGGTTCCCCGATGGTAAGAGGCTCATATTTGTTGGCGCTCAAACCGGACACGTAAACCGGTCGTGGAGGCAAGATCTGGATGGCGGAAAACCAGTTCCGATTACACCGGAAGGAGTGACTGGAATTCGGATCTCGCCGGATGGGAGAACGCTTGCTGCAGTCGATGCGACGAATAACATCTGGCTATATCCAGTGGAAGAAGGCCGGCCGAGACTTTTGACCAACATAAATTCGACTGAAGAAATCGACCGCTGGAGCGGCGACGGTAGGCGTCTCTTCCTCACAAAATATGGCCTTCCAGCGGAGGTTTATCAGGTGGACACAAAAACCGGTGACAGAACGCTGCTGTACCGTCTCGCGCCTGCTGACCCTGCCGGGGTCCTGGCCGTCGGACCCGTGCTTGTGACCAAGGATGGGAAATCCTACGTTTATGCCTACACCCGTGTGCTTTCCACGCTTTACGTCGCCCAAGGGTTATAAGCAAAAGAAAGCACGGTGACAGACCGGCCGTAAGGCGCCTTCTTATGATGTATGGATCGTCTTAAATAGGCCACTCCTTAACGGTGAAAACAAACCGGCGAAGCGGTCGCTCCAGCGGCTTGGCTATACCGAGGAATGTACTACTTGTCGAATTGCTCGAAAAGTCGCATTTTCGGTAACTTCCCCATTGCACCCACCGAGCCTGTTGAATTTACCGATAACCCAGCTTTGCAGGCACTGCGTCTCTGGCCGGCGAAAGCTCGGTTTTCCGGTAGCTCTCCCGTGGCATTGCACGCGAAGGAGCCAGCGATATACTGGGGCGCGATGATCAAAGCATTCGGACCTCCTTGGGCGCGTCGCGCCTTTCTGGCTCTGATTTCTTTTCTCATCGTGATGCTCGGCGTAGGCACCTTATTTCACGGCAAGATCGAGTACTACAACTGGTGGGGTGGGATTGTCTTCGCGCCATTCGCGATCGTGATCGGGTCTTTAGGCTTGTTAATTGCGGCCTTTAGGCCAAAGTTCTTTTTGGAAACCGCAAAGAAGAAAAGCCGCTTCCGTGGGTGGCCGAAAGGCCGGAGTCGCTATTAGCAAACGGTACCTGCCTGGGAAGTCTGGTTTTCAGTAATCTCCCCGGTGGGAGGACTAGCCGGGCAAGTTACCTATAACCCCGTTTCACGGGCACAACGATCCGAGCGTAGCTCATCAGTCGGCGACATAGCGAGTCTGATGGAAGCATTCACGACGCCCCGAGTCGGGAAACGCCGGAGAGCGCCGCTACACTTTCTTAAAAGACTGCCAACGAATCGGGCTGAGTTCAAGTTCGCCGCGTAACGGCTGCTCCGTGGACTCTCCAATCAGGCGCTACTGTTGCGGGGGAGGTCCGCCACCACCGGGACCGCCGCCTTGAGGCCGCTGCTGCGTACGTTCCTGCATGCTCTGGTGATCTTGTTCAAACTGCTTTTTCTGATCATCGTTCAAAATGGCTTCGATCTTTGAATTGGAGTCTCTGCGAATGCTCTGCATCTTCGCTTTCTTCTCCTCGGGGGACAGGGAGGAGTCTAGACGCAGCAATTGCATCCGTTGCTGTTGATCCATCAGAATGGGTTTGACTTGGTTCTGCTGATCGGTGGACAGGTTGTAGCGCCTGGTCATTCCAGCCAACTGCTGAGCCGGATCCCGATGGTCACCGGCCAGTCCTTGCTGCGGGGGTGGCGCCGAGGTTTCCGGAGGGAAACCGGGTTCCTGAGCAAACACATGAGTACCACACACGAGGCCAGCGGCCAAGACACTACTCTGTATAAGACAACTCAAGAGCTTCTTCATCGGAGCATTTCCTCCATCGCGTGGCGTGTACGAACACTGGCGTCTGTGTAGTCGCCCAGGTATTCGACGTCAGTCTACGCCGCTTAACTATCGAGTGTCGCTGTCAGGCGGGGAACGCTGCGCGGTCCGCAAGAAATGGATAAGGACCTACTACCCGGTCGGTGTCGACATCGTCAGGTTGCCGCCTTCCGGGCCTTACAGTTCCCGAGCTGGTCTAGCACATGCAAAGTCGGTTTTCAGTAAATTCCCCAGCCCGGCGAGTCTGGCTGGCAGGTTACTCAAAATCCCGTTTTTCGAGAACTGTCAGAGGCCGTACGCTTTCCAGCGACCGATTACTTCCTGTTTACCGGACCTCGAACAGGTTATTCTTTCCCGACCGGCATGAATCTGAAGGCTCCAAGAGGCACCATCTGGGTTGCTCTCGGCCTGGTTTTAGCTCTCATTATGTTCACGACTCTGGAGGTCGCAGGAGTCGTCGCACCGCGGGGCTTTGCGATACTCTGCCTCGTCGCAATGATTAGCGAGGATCCGGCAGCCGTCTATCCCAGCCCAGCGCTACTCATGGGAAGGTCTTCCGCTCCGAGGTAGGCTGGCTGTACAGGCTTGGCGCGTTCGATCAGCTTCTTTAGTTGACGGATTCTAGCGCATGCCTTGCACATTCTTCGATCCATGTAACGGTAGGTATTAAGGTCATCGAAAGGGTGACCGTGACTACACCGGTCCTTTCGTGTGTCGTGGTGCTCATTTTCCGATTGGGTGTCTTCATATAGATGCTGAGGGTTAACACACCAAGGATGATCACACGAATGCAGTAACATTTCCGGCCATCGGTGCCA
>CAZSUK010000242.1:0-2682 GCA_964609355.1 uncultured Acidobacteriaceae bacterium
AGCCGGAGCACGGAAAATCCCGGGAATCTCGGGTGGGAAACCTGGGGCGGGGCGGAAATCCGAGAGAGACGAGACCTACACCATTTTTCCGGTGAGATGGCTGGCCCCGCGCTCCATACGCCTGTGGTGCCCACTCGCCGACAATCGCGGCGAGTGGGGCAGCCTTTTTCGTGGAACTGCCAGGAGTTAATATTCGAATGTGCGGGCCAGTTCCCACTTCTCGCAAAGAACGCGAGAAATGGGGCACCCGGCGTGGTCTGTTATCCCTTTTGGGCCACGCGTTAACCGTAGGTGAGGTCGGTGCTCTGTCCGACTTCGATGATATAGCCGTCAGGATCGCGGATGTAGCAGCGTATCTCGCCGTACTTGGGTATGGGGGGCGTGATGAATTCGGCTCCTCGACTTTTCCATAATTCGTAACACGCTTGAATATCCGCAACGCGGAAATTCATAAAGCTGTTGATGTGATTCGGGTCGGGGACGCTGAGCGTTACCGTCGGCTTATCCGGGGTCGGCCCGCCGCCAACGTTCAGGATCATCCAGATATTTGCAAGCTGAAGGTACGGAGGCGCGTTGCCGTCACCCATGGTCAGGATGCGAGCGCCGAAGACCTTTTCGTAGTAGTGAGCCGAGCGGTTGACGTCGGCGACGGTGAGAAAATGCGCGATGCTGATCCCCTCTTTCGGGGGCATCTCATAGCTCTTTTGTTCGATTTGTACACTGTTCATTGACGCCTCCATTTCCAACTAGGGACAACCTGCCTCCAGCGCGAAAAGACTAAGCTCTATCTGGGCGTCTCCGATTCTCATGCCGCTGAAACCACCTTCTTCTTCTCACTGAGTGCCGGTAGAAGAAGTTTCAGAAGCGCTTGATCGGAGAACGGGTTCTGACCCGAGATCAGCTCGCGATCTTGAAGGACATAGCTCGTCCATGGAGCGAGCACACTTACGTCACCGCCCGCCGTACTCAAGGCGAAGTCCGGGTAGAAGAGAACCTTACCGCCAATTTCAAGCGGTTCCCGCTGCTGCTCTTCCGCTGTCGAAAAGATAGTCATCTTATATCCGGAATAGATCCAACCTTGAGCCTTTGCGTGCGCTCCAGCGGTATCGCCGGCCGCCAGCGCGGCGACTACCTCCTTCGAATTCGGAAGAGCCGAGAGAAGTGAAATCGGGCCATGGCAGAGCACTGCCGTAGGCTTGGATGTTTCATGAAAGTGCCGCATCACGGTGCCAGCGTCGGGATCATCGAGAAGATCCTCCATCGGGCCATGGCCGCCGGGGACGAAAACAGCGTCATATTGATCCAGCCCCGATGCGATGACATCCGCGATGCGGCTTGGATCTCTGAGCCCCTTCAGGCCGTCGCGGAATAACATATAGTCCTCAAGCCTGGCAGCGTCTCCGCCGAAGAAATCGGCGACCTCCGAGTGCACATCCACCTGGGGCGCGTTGCCTTTGGGGTTGGCAAAAGTGATTTCATAACCTTCCTTCATCAGGGCGCGAACCGGAACCGTGAGCTCGTTGAGATAGTAGCCAGCGCCGGTATAAACCTTGCCATCCTTCAAGGGCAACCCACGACCGCTCGAGACCAGCACCAGGACTTTTCCTTTTGTTGCCATTTTGTTCTCCTCTCTGAAATCGAATCTGTTTCCCGGGATCTTAGCTTGTGCAGAGCAACCCAATTTGCGAGAGCCTCGGCCTCAGCCACCATGATCCTTGCTTCTACCTGCGCGGGGCTGGGGCTTTTACGACACTTGCGTCGCGTGACAGCGCTAGCCGTAGGTGAGATCCGTGCTCTGTCCGACCTCGATGATGTAACCGTCAGGATCGCGGATGTAGCAGCGAATCTCGCCGTATTTGGGGATCGGCTCGGTGATGAACTCTGCTCCTCGACTTTTCCATAATTTGTAGCAAGCCTGAATATCCGCAACGCGGAAATTCATAAAGCTGTTGATGTGATTCGGGTCCGGGACGCTGAGCGTTACGGTCGGCTTATCCGCGGTCGGGCCGCCGCCAAGGTTCAGAATCATCCAGATATTCGCAAGCTGAAGGTACGCAGGCGCGTTGCCGTCGCCCAGGCTTAGAATGCGAGCGCCGAAGACCTTTTCGTAGTAGTGAGCCGATCGCTTGATGTCCGCGACGGTGAGAAAATGCGCGATGCTGATCCCTTCTTTCGGGGGCATCTCATAGCTCTTCTGTGCGACTTCGACCGCGGTCATGGATAGCTCCTTTTGCTTTTTCGCGTCTTCTCTTCGCAAAATAATGTCAGGCGACGAGCAGGATCTTGCCGACACCGCCCTTTTCTGCTGTTGCCTGGGCTTCGGCGGCCTCGCTCAGTGGCAGTTTCTCGCGGATGGGGATGACCAGCTTGCCATCTCGCACGGCTGCGGCCATGTACTCGAGGGTCTTCCTGTCGAAGTGGGAGAATACGTGCTCCAGCTTCACAGACGGATACTGAGCGGCATTCGGCGGTGGCCCGACGACCGAGGCATAGACTCCTGCTGGCCTGACCCTGGCGATCACCTTCTCGGCGGTTTTGCCGCCGACCGTGTCCGCTGCCGCGTCGAGGGGCGGGAGATTCGCAATCGCGGTGTCATCGTCGGTTGCGACGGCCTGGTCGGCGCCGATACTCTTCAGCTCATCCATCTGCCTTTTCAAGATGCCCGCGATCACGGTCGTGTCG
>CAZSUK010000243.1:0-4668 GCA_964609355.1 uncultured Acidobacteriaceae bacterium
GGGGGCGATCTCACATCGCGTAGACGGGTGGGCTGCGGCGCGCGGGGATGAACCTTAGGACCAGGCGCCAACATGTGCTGACGACATTCCTTCTTTACGTCTTCGAAAGCTGGCGTAATGGGGACCGCTTGGCCGGGAGCATCTGCGGGGTCGCATAGATCATCAAGAAAACCCCGACCGAGTGATGGATGTGATCGCGTTTTCTCGCGGCGGGGTCCACCTGGCCCAGGATTACGGCGGTCATAAGCTGGGCCCCCACAACCAGGTCAAGAAAATCATCCGCTGCTTTGATTGGGTCAGCTTTTCGGAGCTTCCCTTCCTCCATCTTTGCTTTCAGGAATTTGGCAGTCGCCTTTCTGCCCGCGAGGGGGCCCAATTCGAAGAACTGCCTGGCCACCGCGGGGTCATGATACGACTCAGCAGCGACAATGCGTACCAATTTGCCAAAGCGCTCAGAGAGGATGAAATCATGAATGGCTGCCGCCGATTTGCGGAGGACCGTTTCCATGTCTTCAGTCGATGACCAGCGGACGTCCATTCGCGAATGCATGGAGTTTTGCAGTTCCGTAATGACGGCCGCCAGGAGGGCACGCTTGTCGGCGAAGTGGGAATAGAGCTCGCGCTTGGAAATTCGAGCCCGGCGGGCGATCTCCGCCGTGCTCGTCTGCTCAAATCCACACTCAAGAAACACGTCTGAAGCGGCATCAAGGATGCGCTGCCTATGAGATTCCTGCCTGGCTGCGATTTTCGGCAATTATGGTTCTCCATGGACAAATGACTTCATCATTAAAGCTGAAAGTCCATCATAGGGTAAGCCGGAAACGCCGGTGAGGGCCTGGCCGTCTCTTCAAAACGTTGAGCAAGGGTCCCTGCTTACCGCGCTACCTGATCACAGAGGCAGGGCAGCTTTGATACCTGTAAGATTGCTATGGTACCTTTGGGTACCGAGACGGATCGTCTGTATCGCAGGAGTACGCATGCACCCGCTGCGGGTGAAGTATCTGGCGGTCGAAACTGCCATATCCATGGCCATCAATGGGCTGCTCAGCGCCGGCTTTGCCTGGTTGATTTTTCACGGACACGACTATGTTCCCATCAACGGCCCCGGGCGGCCTGGTGCGAGACGCCGGCCCGCAGACGTTCATGATCGCGCTCATGGGTACACTGGTGCCATCGCTCATCACGCGCCAGCGCATGCGTGCCGGCCACCTGGATGCGTGGCTTCAGAGGCATTCGGGCGCAAGGCAGAGACGAGGGAGCACAATCTTCCTCCGTGCTCTTGTCATGGCCATCGTCGGTGTGGCGCTGGGCCTGGCAATCAACCAAACTATCCTGCCCTTGCTGTTTCCGGCTGCTCTGGCTTACGAGCGTGTACTCCTCTTCAAGACGGTGTACGGCCTGCTTGTCGCACTCGTGGTCACTCCGTTTGCGGTTTCCTGGGTGCTCAAAGAATCTCTTCCTGGCTGAGCCTTTAACACGCCCAGGCCGAGTGTACCTCTGGTGTTTCCACCTTTACACCTTCACCCGACTTTGGTAGTGTTTTTGTCTACCGCAGATGGTACTTTTGGGTACCGTTACGCGTCATCGATCTCTACGATCGGTCACCCACTTAACGAGAACGGAGTCAAAATGCGATTCCTTCGGCTAGCTTCGACGCTTGTGTTGGTTTGGGGCAGTATCTACGCCGCCCCTTGCCAATCTTCAACTTCAGCCGGAAACGAGACACCCAGCCTCGGATCCTGTTCGATTCCGGCAGCTAAGGAGCCGTGGCATGAAGCGAATCAAACTCCCGAGTGCCGCACGCTTGAGGTTCTCCACAGCATGAGCCTGCAAGAGAAGCTGCAGCGGCTGGATAGTGCGTTGGGACCGCAGAAGGAAGCCAGTCCGAGCTTCTTCCAGATTCGTGCCGCTGACGGACCAAACGGTATCGCGCGTGGTCCCTTCCCTGGGCCGCCACCGCCCATGGCGGTCGGCGTGACCGCCTTCCCAAACGAGATTGCCGTCGCAGCGACCTGGGACCGCGACATGGCTGCGCAATTCGGGCAGGCTCTGGCAGAGGAGTGGCGTGGCAAAGGTTTGTCTCAAATCATCGGGCGTACGTTGAATATCATGCGCACCTGGCATTGGGGCCGGTCCGCCGAGACCTATGGAGAAGATCCCTTTCTTACCGGCGAGATGGCTTCCGCGGAGACCGCAGCGATCCAATCGCAGCACGTCATTGCCATGCTGAAGCACTTCGTGGCCAACAACCAGGATTGGGATCGGGTCGGCCATTTTCCTGACTTTCATGGAATTAACGAAATCATCGCGGAACGAACGCTGCACGAGATCTACTACCCCGGCTTTCGGGCGGGGATCGAAAAGGCGGGCGCCGGCTCTGCCATGTGCTCCTACAACCAGATCAATGGTACGTTTGCCTGTAACAATAGTGATGTTCTGCATGAACTACGATCCTGGGGATTCGCCGGTGATATCACTCCGGATGCAGTCTTCGCATTGCACGATCCGCTGTTAGCCGTGAACGCAGGGGTCGATCACCTTGGATTTGGGGTCTCGTTCAAAGCTCTGTATGACAGCGGCAAGATCAACGAACAAACAATCGACCGTGTTCTGTTCCACACCATCCTGCCTATATTCAAGGTTGGGGTCTTCGATCATCCGCCTACCGGCGCTCCCAGTGCCAGGGTATCGACGCCCGAACACCTAGCCCTCTCCGATCGCATCATCGAACAGAGTTCGGTTTTGCTTAAGAACACGGATCATATCCTTCCCATTACTCCTGGCAAGGTAAAAAGCATTGCTGTGATCGGTGTAGCAGCTGGGCCTGACGCAATTACAGGGGAGGACGGCCCGATCGTCTACGTGGAAAAGCTCAGTGTACCTGCGGATGCCATCGTTCGGCGTGCAGGATCATCGATAAAAGTGTCGTACGTCAAGGCCGGCGCAGGTGTTCGCCCGTTACCCATACTGCAAGGAGATGCGATCCATACCTCCGCGGATGGAGCGGCCGGATTGACGGCTTCTTACTTCCGTTCCAGCGATCTGAGTGGCGAGCCGGCCGTGACTCGTGTAGACTCTGCCGTCGACTTCAACGGTCTACCCGCACCGGAACTTGGAAAGCAGGTGATCTCTTTTGCTCCTCCTCAGCTCTCGTGGTCTGCTCGTTGGACCGGAACACTCGTCCCTCCGCTGACCGGGGAGTACGTCTTCTCCCTTTCTGGTGGCGGTAGCGCCACGCTCTCGATCGCCGGAAAACCGGTCGTGCAACTGCAACACGTGAACTTTACGGCGACAGCTCTGGGAACAATTCACCTTGACGCGGGCAAGCCGGTCTCACTGGTAGTAGAGCACTCCAATGATTACGCTCTGCTTGGCAGCCAGCTACATCTGGGCTGGTTCCCTCCTCACCCGGAGGAGATGACGGCCGCGCTGCAAGCTGCGCGCGCAGCCGACGTGGCCATCGTTTTCTGCGGCGAACAACTCGGCGAGGGTATGGATAAGCAGGCGCTCAACGTGCCCGGCGATCAGGATGAGTTGATCGAGGCCGTGGCGGCCCAGAATCCGCATACAGTTGTTGTCCTCAATACATCTACCCCGGTGGCAATGCCGTGGATTGAAAAGGTCGGCGCAGTTCTGGAAACGTGGTATCCGGGCCAGGAGACCGGGACGGGCACAGCCTCGTTGCTTTTCGGCGATGCTGATCCCGGGGGGCGCTTGCCGATGACGTTTGCCGCCAGTGAAGATCAGGGGCCCGCGACCCAAAAGCAAGAGTATCCAGGACTGAATGGCATTGCGCATTACAGTGAAGGCATCTTCGTAGGCTATCGATGGTATGACGCCCATCATCAGGAGCCTCTGTTTCCATTTGGATTTGGGCTTTCGTACACAACCTTTCGATTTAGCAATCTAAAGCTGAGCCATGAGGGGGACACAATCACGGCCGCACTCACGGTCAAGAACGTGGGGACGCGACAGGGTTCCGATGTGGTACAGATCTATGTGGGAGAGCCGGCCGCAGCGGAGGAGCCGCCTTCGCAGTTAAAGGGCTTTACCAAGGTCAGCCTGCAGCCAGGTGAACAAAAGTGGGTGACCATCGCTTTGCCGGTGAAGTCATTGGCTGCCTGGAGTGAGCGGAGCCACCTCTGGGAGTTATCGGCTGGAACCTACGAAATTAAAGCCGGAGAGTCCTCGCGAAGCTTTCCCCTGCAAGGCCACATTTCGTTGACTGCAGCCTCCTTTTAGGCCCTCGCTTGTAGCGGCGGACACACGCGCAAAGTCACCCAGCACGAACTGCAGGAACGGAAGTTGTAACGACGAAAAACTGAGAAGCGAAGGGAGGGACAAGTGATCGATCTTAACGGGCGCGTGGCGATCGTTACCGGGGCGGGCAGCGGCTTGGGCCGGGCACATGCACGGCTTCTAGCCCAGCGAGGAGCGCGTGTGGTCTTAAACGACCTGGGCAGCAGTGCAGAGTTGTTGGCGCGAGAGATTGCCGACGCCGGTGGCCAGGCTCGGAGCTTTCTGGGCTCCGTCACGGATGCGGCACGCATGCAGGAAATGGTCGCTGAGACGCTGGCATGCTGGAACCGCATCGATATTCTCGTCAACAACGCCGGCATTCTGCGCGACAAGACCTTCGCCAAGATGAGCCTCGACGATTTTCGTTTT
>CAZSUK010000244.1:0-5594 GCA_964609355.1 uncultured Acidobacteriaceae bacterium
TAACTGAATTTCACCCGCATCCGGATCCTGCAGCGTCGCGATGGTGCGCATTAGCGTGCTCTTGCCCGCGCCGTTGGGGCCCAATAAGCCGAACATGCAGTTGCCTACGGTGAGTGATAGATTTTTAAGTGCTTTGACCCCATTGGGATAGGTCTTTGATAGGCCGGTGATGGTGAGTGCCAACGGGCTAACCCCCTGTTGTGGGCGTTCGGATGAGTAACCGCAAATCTACCACGATTGGTTCCGGTTGACCTATTTCGAGGAGAAACCCAGGTCTCAAAAGCGAGACCTGGGCCACCCACTCAAGGTCTGGAGGTCGCAGCTTGATTTTCGCCGGTGCCGCCGGGATTACGGATTGGTTTCGAGGGCCATCCTCCAGGACCACATCAGAAACGAGGTAGACGTCAGGTCAATGGCGGGCTCGGTTGTGCTGTAGGATTGCACATTGTCTTGAAAGAGCGCGGTTTGCGATGGATCGTAGGTTCCGCTGTTCCCATTGAACTTAGCGAAGGTATCAACTCCATTGGCGGGACAAAGTATCATACCGCCGACAACGCCCGATGTTGTATAACTGTCCGGCCCTTCGGTCGCCGCACCCCATAGGATGGGCGTTCCACCCTTCGTTCCATTCAGCGCGCCTGCGAGGTTGGCTACCTGATGTTGGATGCAGTTAGGGAAGGTACTCCCATCGCCTACGATGAACGACGCGCCCCACGAGTTTCCACCCAATATGTTGGCCAGCCAACGTTGCGCATAGGTGTTATAACGCGCGTTGCCGGTAAGTGAGTAGGCCTCGCTAGCCATCACCGACAGACCGGCGCCGTGTGACGTGGTGTCGCCGTTGCTCCATGGAACTCCGAAGCCCCAGGGGTCAGAGCTAGCTTGGGTGATGGCCGCATCGGTTTGAGAGAGGAGCTGTTGCTTGATGGCCTGCTGCGAAACCGCCAGATCGCCCGGATCTCCCGCTTGTTTGAGAGCCTGATAAAGCTCAAAATGAGCCAGGCCGCTGACGTCGTACAGATTCAGCGTGTCGGTGTCGCCGGCATTGTAAATATCATTGATGTAGTTGCCGGCGAACTGCGCTGCTTGTTTCAAATAAACATTCGGGTCATTGATGGGCAGTCCGGAGAGGACGTTGCCTGACCCGGAGCCTGTCCCGGAGTTTTGAGCGGAGCCAAGGGCCAGGTACAGTTCCGTGGCGCCGAGCTCCATATCATCGTCCCAGACAGTTTCAGGATAGCCGTCGAAGGAAGCGATGGTGAGCAAACAAGTGGGGCACGATCCTGAGTCGACAGCAGGCGCTGGATCGGTATAGTGAGTGTCGGCGTGTGCGAATACTTCTTCGGCCGCCTGGAGACACTGATTCGCGAGCGCAGGATCCTGCTGCCGGTTGAGCTGATAGCAAACCGCGAAATCCGCAGCTAGCCGGCCCGCCAGATTGGGGCTGATCAAGGCATTTCCCGGTGGCGCTACATACACGGGACGATTGCAAATGTAGAAGGTTGTGAGTGGATCGCAGGGTTTTGGATCACCGGGTTGCAGGTAGTTGTCTGCGGCCTGGGGAAGGGTCCAGATGTCGTACTCCGTAATCAGGCAGTAAGGCGTGTTGTAAGTCCCGCCACAATTGCCTGCGGCGGAAGTGGGGTTGCCTTCTCCGTAGTAGTTCCAATCCTGGGTGTTGTCGACCTGGTAGGCGAGAGGTTGGGAGCCATTGCGCCACATCTTCAGCAGCCATGCGATGCCGAACCTGGCTTCGGAACTGAAGTCCGTGGACTGCGGTGCTCCGCGACCGCTATCACCCGCGTAAGAAACTGAGTTCGGCGGCGCGGGTGGATACAGCGGTGCGCCAGGCCCCATCTGATTGGGAAAATCGCGAACTCCGATCTCCATAAGCGCCACGGTATAACTCACCGTCTCGACATACTTCTCGTAGTCGCCGGCGTCCCACCAGCCGCCGGATGCATCGATGTTGGCCAGATTCGCCGGGGTGAGAGGCTTGGCGGGAGGAACGTTGTTAATCTCGTCGTTTGTATCGAGCGGTGGGGTCAGGTAAAGCTCGGCGTTCTTGTCTTTCAGGTGTCCGGGAGCGGTACGAAGTGCATTCGGGACATAGTCAGGGCCGTCCCGCTGCGTCTGGTAGAAGAAAAGCGTGTTGAGCAGTAATCCGGGATAAAGAACGTCGGGGCGTTCGACGGCAAATTTCGGTGATTGCGCGCTTACCGGACCAGAGACAGAAATCGAGTAGCTGCGGCCGGCCGGCACGACAAAATCAATTGCGTAGACCTGGTAAACGAGCTTATTACTGTTGGCCCAGGTGCCGAGAAGCATCCCGACCTTTCCGGTATAAGCTGTGCTTCCGTCTGCGCACTGTACCTTGAACGTGGCTCCCGTTTCAGCGGCTGTAGACATCAGATATGCACGCGCGGCGGATTGGCCGACTTCGTAGCCGACCTGGCTCACGCGCACGTAGGCTGACTCGGCCTGCGCAGCCGGCACACACAGGCCGACGCTGAGAAAGACGCTTGCAAGAAGGGGCTGGCGAACGGGCCATACGGTACCAAGCAATCTCATCGCACCTCTTTTCGGGCCACTTGTCGAATCCGAAGGCTAAAAGAGGCCCCGTTCGATTGTCAATTCTCAAGCCAAAGCCGCGATCCTGGGCGTGCAAATACGATCTGCAATTTTGCCACGCGAAACGCCAGGTCAGCCGTCTGTCTCGGTAGAAGGCAAACATGGCGTCGACCGAGGGCTGCAGTTTGGCGTTGTCGATCATAGAGGATACTCCGTCAGCGGCCGATGTGGTCGCGTTGGTGAATGCCTACTCGACGCTGCTCTTTCGTATTGCTTACTCATTGCTAAGAAGCAGGACGGAAGCCGAAGACGTGGTGCAGGATGTTTTCATTCGCGTGCTCGAGCATCGCCGCTCCCTTTCGACGGTCCGCGAAATGCGCGTCTGGTTGGTCCGTATTGCATGGAATCTGGCGCTGGACCGGAAGAGACGAAAGCGGCCGGAACAGCTGGATGATGCATTCGCAACCACACTGGCGAGCAGAACGATATCCGCGGATGAAGCGATGGAAGGGGCAGAACGCTTTCAGTCGGCCTTACGAGAGGTGGAAAGGCTGCCGAAGGCAGAGCGCCATGTGTTGCTACTCTCTGCCCTTGAGGAGTTGAGCACAGTGGAGATTGCCAGGGTATTGGGACGGAGTGAGTCAGCGGTGCGTGCGCTGCTGTCGCGAGCCAGGGCGCGGCTTCGGGAAAGGCTTGCGCGGGAGATATATGAATGAGAGATGCTGACGAGACAATCAAGATGCTGATGGCGGGTTTCAGAGACGCAGAGCCTCCCGCCGGCATGCAGGGCAGGATCTTTCAGGCCCTGGAACTTCACGCGACGGTATCACCCAGGTCGCTTGTGTCATGGCGGTTGCGTCCCTCAGTTGCGATGGCCTTCGTGTGTGTCGCGGTTCTGGTGGTTGCCTTGGTCATTCGCATCTACCGGCCTTTGCACAGGTCTGCAAACATGACCAGTCAGGTGACTCATGGTGATACGCGGCAAGGCGTGCGGCCGGAAACAACCGCGGTGAAGACGTCTGCGGGGCGTCGGCGGAAATCCCCTCGTGGATCAGCGACCCGTCCGCTTCAGAGCGAACTGGCTAGCTATCCTGCGCCCCCTTTGCCGTTAACCGAGCAGGAGAGATTGTTGCTGCGTCTCGCGCATCGAGGCGATGTTCAAAGCGATGCAATGCTCAATCCTGATTTACAGGCAGCAGCGTCTGCAGAGGCGGCAAAGCAGTTTCAACAATTTTTTGGAATCGATGCCAAAGAGATGAGGAACGAGAGTGAATAATCCAATGCTAAGAACCAGCTACCCTGTGAAAGCGCTTGTGATCATCTTTCTAACCGTAGGGTTGTGCGGGATGAATGCGCTCGCACAAACAGAGGCGCCCGACGCGAAGGCCAGCGGGGAAGTCTATCAGACTCTCTACCTCACCAACCTTACTCAGGAGAATGATGCAAATAGTCTTGTGACCGACCTTAGGAACATGTTGCCACACGCAAAGCTCTACTACGTGCCCCCACAGGGTGCGATCTCGCTCCGAGCTTCCGCCGAGGACATTGCATTGGCGCAGAAGATTCTCGCCGATCTGGATAAGACGAAAAAGATCTACCGTCTCACGTACACAATGACGGAGCGGGATGGCGCCAGGACCATTGGGGTCCAGCATTTTGCCATCATTGTTGCGTCAGGCAGTAAGACGGAATTCAAGCAGGGCAGCAGGGTGCCTATCGCCACGGGAAGCAGAAATTCCACCTCGGGAGGGCCGGACACGGAGCTGACCTATATCGATGTAGGCCAGGAAATTGAAGCTACTCTCGATAGTTATCTCGATGGAGTGCGCTTGCGTACGCGGGTTGTCCAATCCAGTATCGCCGAAGACAAGCCAGGCGTGGGCACGCCAGCTCCCGTGATTCGCCAGACTACGCTCGAAGGAACTTCCACTCTTGTCCAGGGCAAGCCGCTTGTGCTCGGGTCGGTCGATGTTCCTGGAAGTACGCGGCATCAGGAAGTAGAGGTGGTTTCAGAACTCGTTCGTTAGTGGCAAACCGCCTAACCAAAATTTCTAAATAAGGACTGCCGATTGCCGTTATAGTTGACCTCGAAAAGGACAACTATGATGAAACCGTTCCTGGCAGTCTTCACCCTGCTGTTTTCAAGCCTGACGGCGCTGGGTCAGGCCAATTTCGTCCGCCCGGGAGACAATCTGGTGCTGGAGAATATCCCGGCCATTCCCGCTTCGATTGTCGAGCAGGCGGCTCCGTATGGCGAAGTGCGTGCCGCCACGCTTGCGGACTGGGACCCTTCTCACCTCGAAATGCTGATCACCACGCGCTTCGCGGACGTGCCCCAGGTGCACCTGGTAAAAATGCCCGGCGGAGCGCGTACCCAACTGACTTTCTTCCCCGATCGAGTGGCCGGAGCCCACTATGGTCCGAAGGGAAGCAATTACTTTACCTTTGTGAAGGATGTAGGTGGAGGCGAGTGGTTCCAGTATTACCGCTACGACCTGGCAGACGGCAAAGTAAGCCTTCTTACCGACGGCAAGTCGCGTAACTCCGGCGCGGTATTTGCTCATGACGACAATCGCTTCGCGTACAGCTCTACCCGCCGTTCCGGTCAGGATACTGACCTATGGGTCATGGACGCAACCGACGCCAAGACCGACCATATGCTGTTGCAGTTGCAAGGTGGAGGCTGGGAAACAACCGATTGGTCGCCGGATAACAAAAGGCTGCTCGTTGTTCAGGAACTCTCCGCCAATGAGTCCTACCTATGGCTGGTAGATGTCAGCTCGGGCGAGAAGAAAATGCTCACCCCGAAAGCCGGCACCGAAGAAGTTGCCTATAGCGGCGGTACCTTTAGCCACGATGGCAAAGGCTTCTACACCACCACCGATCGCGATTCAGAGTTCCAGCGGCTTGCCTATATAGACTTCGCTTCCATGAAGCCGGTCTATCTCACCACGGATATCAAGTGGGATGTCGATGAGTTTGCCATCAGCAACGACGGCAAGACCCTGGCCTTTACCGCCAAT
>CAZSUK010000245.1:0-6700 GCA_964609355.1 uncultured Acidobacteriaceae bacterium
ACGCATAGCCCGATTCGAATCAGCGCTTCGTCTGAAAGGATCTTCGTCTTTGGAATCATGGACAGCGATCGCGCACAGGTTGGGGTATCACGATCAGATGCACATGACGAGGGACTTTCATGTACTCGCCGGCGACAGCCCGGGTCGTTCGATCATTCAGGTTGAGCCAGAGCACATCATGAGTGCACTCGCGCAGAAGGAAGCATCCTGACTCAACGGTGCATTCAGGCCAAGGACTCATCGAGCTTGCCTAAGAATACAAATTCTAGGTACCGAGCGTGTGGTCGCCACCCCGAACATTACACCCGTTTTGGGGTAACTTCCGGATTGGCGGTCATCCGACCGGAACAGGTCAATGAGTGAATCGGCGATTTAGCACCAATCGACATGGGGTAGAGAGGTCACAACTCTCCGAAGTTGCCGAAATGTATGGTCCGCCACCCGACTGCAAGGGAAAAGTTGAGGGTGAAGGAAGTCTGCGTCAATGTATGCGGCCTTTAGGTGGAGATTCGTTCTCCTAGCCTTGATGAGATACGCCGCATGCCTATCCTTTGAAACGCCTCGGTCATTTAAGATCCGTTCGGCAAACACGTTTCAGGCACGCCGATGTGACTGTTCTTTCATCTTTACTCGCCCGGTGCAGACCTTGGTGGGAAAACTTGTGGTTGCGGCTGCCTACGCAGCTGCCGTATCTGGAAGGGCCGCTAATCCTGCGCGTTGAGAGTACCACCCATGCGATCCGCGCCAGCTTCTTGGCCATTGCGACCATCAGCACGTTCCGTGGCGCTCGCATCTCCAGCGCCGTCAACCATGCACCCATGGCGACTCTATTTCTCACAAGCCGAGACTGGTAAGCTGTCTAGGTTGTACCAAATCGAGCTCCTAGTGTTAGGAGCGTCCAAAATCAAAACCACCGGCTCTGAAAGGAACGGCAGGATATGGAGATTGCGAAGCTTTCACGTATTGCGCCAGAGATTCCGGTATCTGATCTCGAAGAGGCTGTGGAGTTTTACGAACAGAGGCTTGGCTTCCGAGTTGCGATGCAAATGCCGGATCGGGGCTATGCGATTGTCGAACGCGACGATATTGCGATCCACCTATTCGAAGACGATGCTCACAACCATTCACGCATAGGGATTCACATCTTTACGGAGAACCTCGATGCGCTGCACGCCGAGCTTCAAGCACGCGGTGCTCATCTGTCCCAGGGGATCACGCTCAAACCGTGGGGAAACCGCGATTTCCGCGTGAATGACAATTCCGGAAATGAAATTAAGTTCACCGAGCCTCGGTTGATGTAAACCGAAGGTCATGCGTCGAAGATCATGCGTCAGACGGGACTGGTACTTTACGATTTCCCCAAAGTACCAGTCCCGTAGACGCATAAATTCCAGCGCAACCCAACCGAATTGAAATGTTGTGTATCGGGTTCGTGCGCTGCGATAGGTATAGTGTCGCCGGTTTAGCCCCGACTTGGAGCTTTTTTCGACCGCTCGATATGCGGAGGTATCCACCTACCTTCTGTAATCTCCGCTTTTGGCCAATAAGCCCGTATGTAGAGCGAAAAGTCATCCTTTGGAGCCGGAATCCAATTCGTCTCCTTCTCTGTCCCCGGCGAAGCGTTCTCCACGTAGATCGTCAGCGAACCGTCCGCATTCTGCTGCATCGACTTGCTCTTCGTTCCCAACGAGTATCGGCCTAGGGAATTCGGCGCGAAAAGATGCTCTTTGTTATAGAGCGTGAGCGACCAGAAGCCGTCTACTGGCGGAGTCTGCCCCGCCGCAAATGTAACCGTATAAGCATGAACCCCATTCAGGCGTTGATTCGTCGAATCGAAGTCCGTGTAGATGTAGCGTGTTTCCTGCGGGGCGTTGTCGTACATGTTCGACTTCGCCGTAGCCAGTCGCGAAAGATAGTCATAGCCCCAGTTCGCTCCGTTTGAAGGCGATGTCCACCCGTTGCCTACCGGCCTTCCGTTGTTGTGAAAATCAAATAGGGGCCCGACAACCTCCTTCTCCGTCGTCACCGCAGTTTGAGTCAGCGCCGGTTTCAGCTTGGGGTCTTTCGCCGCCGCATCGAGCAAGGAGTGAAACGTGGAATAGAGCGCCTCCTCTCCAGGCATCGGAGGAACCTGCTTGAGAATGATGGGAAGTTCATCAAAAAACTTCTCGGGGATGACCCATTTGGTTTCACCCCCCGTAGAGGGCGGTGCCGGGAAGTCTGGCGTCTTCTTCCAGTCCATCGTCTTCATCTTGCCGTCGAACTCCGAAAGAGGGTAGACCACGATCTGGTTGAGAAGAGGCTGAATGGCTGCTTTGTCTTCGGGCGTGTCATCCTGAAAGACCCGTGGGAAGACCGCAACAAGGTCCGTCGGCGAATGGAGAACGCCAGTGATGCCCGCAGGGAGCGTGCCCTTCCAATTCGGTCCGACCAGTGCGTAAAAGCCTGGCTTGGTCCCATACTGCTTCCCGATCTGGCCAAAAGAGTTCGTGCGAGCGTCCGCGATTTGATACGTATAAAAGCGATTGCCGAAGTCAGGTACCTGGATGACAGGGACAGTATCGGTGCGCTGATAGCTCGCCCCGTATACGGTGTCTTGATTGGGGCAGGTGACGTAGTGTTCTTCGGCGCTGATGTAGTCCGTGAGCATGGATACGTGCCCCGGAGGTGAAGCAGGAATAACCCCGCCGACTCGGCCCGGACCGGGCAAATCCTTGACGCCGATGGAACGATTGAGATTATTTACCAGCGGCCATCCCCACACGTAAGCGAACCGTGCCAAAGTTGCGGCATATTCGAGTGTCATCACAGTACCTGCAGGAGTGCCGGCGACCTGGGCAGGTGCGGGGCCAGAGGTCTCAGTGGGTGGGGAAAGGGCTGGATGCACGAGGTTTCTCCTCTAAAGAGAGATTCTCCCACATGCCAGGACATCCTTGGGCTGTCAGTTGTGACAGTATGACGCTCGCAGCATCTCCGGCAATCTCTCACGGGACGCCCGCGACGATTTGGTGATCTTCGAGATGCTCGGAAACGGAAAGGTGATGATTCTGGGCTATGCTGCCGCCGCATTACGGCCCGAGTGAAAGGTAAGGCCTCTACCGCGCAAGAGACTTGTAACGGATGTCCCCGGCTCAAAGTGTAACGGATGTTCCGGTACACTCACCACCTCCCTCAATTCGGAGCGGCTCCGGAGCGGGACGATTTTCGTGCAGACTAGGAGTTTTGCTAGTTTTGGGGGCAGTCCGGCGTTGATAAATTGGACCGACCGGCACGTCTGTGTCCCAAGCCTTTAATTCAAATCGGGAGGGTGGTTGCGCGCCTTGTTCTACCGTCGGGGAGCTTTCTGCTCAACGGTGGATAACCATTCTCGGCATGCTGCTGTTTGTTCTCTCCGGTTTCTCTGCCGCAGCAGAAACGAATACAAAGAACGTACTGGTTGTGTTTAGCGCGCTGGTTCGCGAACATGAAGCTTTGGATTTGATGGAATCCGGTGTGCGGGCTCATTTTTCGGGCCCGGTCAACTTCTCCGTTGTTTACCTGGATTACCAGCGGCTAGGACAGGAGTCTTACAGGGAGAGCCTGGCAACCACTTTCCGTCTTGGGTACAGCGAGGTGAAGCCGGACGTTCTGATCGCAGTTTCCATAGAGGCAATTCAATTCATGACGCAGTATCGGGACGAAATATTTCCCGGTGTGCCCATGGTCTTCACCGAAGTCAGTAGCAGTGAACTTCAAGCGGTGAAGATGTTGCCCGGAATGACCGCCCTGACAGCTTCTGCGGGTCTTCGGGAGACGATCGATCTTGCGCTTCGTCTTCACCCAGATGCAGATGCTGTCGCCCTTATCGAGGCCAAACAGGGGTTCTGGTGGGCAGCCGCACACGCCGAGCTTCTTCGTCATCAGGATAAGGTGAGAGAGATCGACGTCATCGGATCTCCCAGCGCCGAGATGCTTGCCAGGGTTGCCGCGCTCCCTCCCCATACAGTGGCTCTATTTCAGCTCGCGCCGCAGAGTTCGACTGAGCCGGCAGTCGGAGCCTACGATGTCCTCGCCTTGGTTGCGCAGCGGATGCCGACCTATTCCGCGTGGGAGACACTATGTCTGAATTATGGGTGCATCGGCGGGGCGTACCGTGACTGGAGAAAACAAACTCTGTTGAGCGGAGAGATAGCGGCACGGGTGCTAAACGGCGAGCGGCCGGAGAACATTCCGGTTGTCAACGACTCCAGTTTTCAGGTCAAGGTCGACTGGCGAGCACTTCGCCGCTGGCATATCCCGGAATCGGCACTTCCGCCGGGCAGCGTGCTCCTGTATCGTGAGCCCACCCTCTGGGAGCGTGGCCGAAAGTACATTCTTGCTGCCATTGCGATGATTGTCGCGCAAACCTTGTTGATTATTGGGTTGCTGTGGCAGCGGGTGCGCAAACGGAAGGCGGAAGCCGTCCTTCGTGAGAGCGAAAAGCGGTTCCGGGTCATGGCTGATACCACACCCTCGCTGGTCTGGATGTGCGACGCGCAAGGCAAGATTACATATCTGAACGAACGGCGAGTTGCGTTTACGGGCCTGGATCCAAAGGCAGAATACGGCGACGCATGGGCCGCGTACGTCCACCCGGATGATCTGAAGAATGTATTGGACATCGTCTCACAGGCGCTAAAAAGCCAGCAGCCGTTTTCAAGGGAGTACCGCCTCCGCCGCGGCGATGGAGCCTACCGTTGGATATTTGATGTTGCATCTCCGCGAGTGAACGGGGATGGATCCTTTGGTGGGTTCATCGGTTCTGCGATTGATACGACAGATCAGAAACTTGCCCAGCACGCGCTCGAAAGGGTCAGCGGTCAGCTGATTGACGCGCAGGAGAAGGAGCGCAGCCGGATCGCGAGAGAGCTGCATGACGACATTTGCCAACGGCTGGCGCTGCTGTCGATGGAGCTTGCGCAGACCAATCGTAGTTCGAGCGGCTCGCCGGATGCTCTGAAAAAGAGCCTGGAAGATATACAAAAGCATTGTTCTGAGATCGCGGGCGACGTTCAGTCACTGTCGCACCAACTGCACTCATCGAAGCTGGAACACTTGGGCATCGTGGCCGCGATACGAGGATTTTGCGTGGAGATCTCTAAGCAGCACCAGGTAAATATCGAGTTTTCTGAAAGAAATGTGCCCGACGATTTGCCAAAAGATGTCGCACTTTCCCTTTTCCGCGTCGCGCAAGAAGCACTACATAATGCGGTGAAGTACAGCGGGGTAAGTCAATTCGCCATAGAGCTTTCTGGCATGGAGGACGCGGTTCGACTTGTGGTGAGCGATGCCGGTGCAGGGTTCGATGTGGGAGAGGCGAAGAAGAACCAGGGATTGGGGCTACTGAGTATGCAGGAACGAATACATCTGGTACACGGAACTTTCTCGGTCGACTCGAAGCCATCGCAGGGGACAAGGATCATGGCAGCCGTGCCGTTGACCGCTCAGAAGGAGTGGCCTCCAGAGGACGAAGACGTCAAGGAGACTACTAGTGTGAAGGAGCGCCCATGAGACGAATAACCATTTTGCCTTCAGCCTGAGAACTCGATCTAGCTCCGTCCCCGAGTTCCCCGAACGACTACAACAGGAACTCCAATCCAGCGCCCTTTTCTACATTCGTCGAAAGACGCCCGGAACGAATGGCGGCCTTAAAGGTTGCGAAGTCACGTTCTGCCTGGTCCGCATATGCTTCCGAATATTGCGCCAAAGCGTTATCGAACTGGTCGGTCGCTCCCAGGTATCCCGCGATCATCGCTGCATCACCAGCCTTGGCGTGGGCCCGTGCCAATGCCCAGCCACACAAGGTAGCGTACCCAACCAGGGTTCCAGGGCGGAAGGTTTCGATCTCTGCGGAGACCTTCATGTCTCGGAACTGGCGCAAGTAGTAATCGTGTTTCTGGGTGCGGGCCCAGCCGAGAAAGATATCGCTCGCGCCTTGCATGAGACGCTGGCCCTCGACAACCCGCATACCCTGATGGGCATAGCGGCTTTTTCCGCGAGGCGACTCCAGCACGGACCGGCGTGCTTCCTTGACTTGAAGGAAGAGTGGATCCACTCCATCCGCGAGAAGCAGCGAGAGATAACAGCGCGTGCCGACACTCCCCACTCCAACGACTTTGATTGCACTGTCTTGAAGGTGGTAGCGGTCGAACAACTTTTTTCTATCCAGCTGTAGCGAATTTTTATATTGAGTGATGAACTTCGCGTGTCCCTTTTCGACATTCTTGGCATATTCGTCGAAATGGTAGATAACCGGCGGGTTGTCCTTAATCATCCGACGCCCGTTTACAACCTCGGTTAACTTGGGAATGACAGCCTCAGAGGTCTGGGAACGAGCCTGCTTTTGTTTCCTGGCCAAGCGCGCTGAGATGTCCTTATCATTCTTGAAATACTCTTGTATCTGTGCGGCATCGACTGTTGCATACCAGGCTTCAAGCACCGTCATTTCAGCGAACTCAGACATTCGCTGGCGATAGGACGCAGCCGCCGCTCGCACCGCCTGATTGGCCACGCTCTTGGAAAAAGTCCGGTCCCTCGCTGCCAATACCAGGCTGGCTCCCAGCCGCTTTATATCCCATTCCCATGGGCCAGGGAAGGTTTCGTCAAAGTCGTTGATGTCGAAAACCAATACTCGTTCAGGAGAGGCGAAGCCGCCAAAGTTCGCCAGGTGGCAATCGCCGCA
>CAZSUK010000246.1:0-2838 GCA_964609355.1 uncultured Acidobacteriaceae bacterium
ATCTACCAGACGCGCACCTTTTCTGCGCCCAGCGCCGCCGCCGCACCGCTCGCCAAGGGAAGCCGGTTCGGGGCGAGCGTCGCCGCCCATGGAGAACGCCTGGCGACCGCGCGCATTCAGCTCGAGGAGAAAGTCGCGAACCCGGCGACCGTGTTCAACCGCCCCACGACGATGCGTCGATACTTTCCGCAGCTCGTGGCCGACCGCCAAAACAAGCCGCCGGTCGACGAGCTCACGCTGTCGCTGACGGATGATTTAGCGATTGTGGACGTCTGGGCCGGCAAGGCGGAGCTGCGGATCCCCGAGGTGCCGGGCGAGGACATGCACTCGATCGCGCCCTTGCGCGTGGGCCGCGGCTACCGGCTCGGCATGGCCTACTCCGTCACCGACCTGCGCGTCCTGAAGAACTATGCCGGCTAGGCCTGCGCGCGAGGAGCTTCTGCAATGAGTAGGACTGCAGCCGATTACATGGCCGAGAAGCTGGCCGGTGCGGGTGTCAAGCGTATCTATGGCGTCGTTGGGGACTCCCTCGATTTGGCCAAGGTCAATCTGACGCGCTAGCCGCGACACGGGAGTCTCGGCGATGCCTCTCTACACCGTCATGACGCAGACCGGCGTGCTCAGTGCCGAGGCGAAAGCCCGACTCGCCGAAGACTTGACCGCCTTTCACTCCGATTATTCCGGTGTGCCGAGACTCTGGGTGCACGTCGTCTTTCAAGACTATGCGCCGGGCAGCGGTTTCTCGGCGGGAAAGGTCGCGCCCGCAGCCGCGCTCACACTCTTGATTCGCACGGGGCGCACGGTGGAATACAAACGCGGACTGATCAAACGCCTCTGGGAACTCTTCCAGGCCGCGACCGGCTCACCGGACGATCAGATCGTCATCGGGATCAACGAAGTGCCGGCAAGCCAGGCGATGGAGATGGGCCAACTCATGCCGGAAGTGACCGGCCCCTGATTCCCGTCTGCCTGCTCAAACGCTTGTAGGAGCGATCTGAGAGGGCCGCCACGCGGCGGCCCTCTCAGATAGGAATTGAACCTATGCTCGGCTAGAAGCCTGGACGGAAGTCGAAGAAGTCGAACAGATCGTCCAGGGCCGGGGTGTTCACCGGCGCATACGAGCCCGGCAACTGCACCGGGTTCGGGAAGTTGTCGCGGCTGCGGCGGGTCACCGGCGGCAGGTGCCAGTTGCGCTCGATGAACTTGAGAATCGAGACATGGTCCGCGTACTTGTGGGAGATGTATCCGTCGGCGCGCAGAGGCAGGTACTTCGGATTCGCAACGACGATCAGCGGGATGCGCGTGCCGTCGCCGAAGAAGTCAACGGGCTGCACGTAGCCGGAGTCGTAGTAGCCGCCGCCCTCGTCCTCGGTGATGAGGATGACGGTGTCCTTGGCGTACGGCGAGGCCTCGACCTGGTCGACGATCTTCTTCACGAATCCCTCGAACAGGTCAAGCTTCGACGAGGACGGGTGGCCGTCCACGTAGCCGCTCGGCTTGACGAAGGAAACCGCGGGCAACGTGCCGTTGGTGATATCGGAATACAGATTCAGCGTATCTTGAATATGCGCCGCGACCTGCGCCGGGTTCGACATGATGGAGGTGTCGTACTGGAACGGGTTGCAGATATTGCAGTACTCGTCTGCATTGGGACCGTTAGTGCCATAGTTCAGCCCATACGGGTCAGGGACGTAGTTGTTCCACTGATCGCCGTAGTATTTCCACGAGACCTTCGCATTGTTCAAGTCATCGCCGATGCTGGGCGTGGACGATGGCGGAACGGTGAATGGCGTGTTGGACGGGTCATGGTCCAAGTAGGCGTTGCTGCCGTTGCCGAACCAGCCCGGGTTGTAGTTGTTGAGCAGGTAGTAGTGGCCTTGCTCGCAGCGCGGATCGATGCGCAGCTTGCTCAGATACTCGAGGATCGGGCCCACGCCGGGCTGGCTACGATCCGAGCAATTGCTGTAGGAGCCGCCGCCGTAGATGACGGGCAACCCGCTGGGCCGGGTGGCGACGACCCAATCATAGTCCGGGTATCCGGCATTGTAGTCGCTGCCGTAGCCGTCCTGTGTGTACCAGTTGTTGGTGCCTTTAGCAGGGTTCGGATTCTCGATCTCGGAGATCAAGCCCAATCCGCCGTAGCCGGGAACAGCAGGAGTACCGGCAGGACTGGCCGGACTGGTGGTATAGGTGACGCCGTCGGGCGGAGTCTGCGGAGTACCGTTGCCGTCGCTGAACCAGATCGCGTCGCCATGACCCAGCATGATGTGGTTCGCGCCGGTGCCGCCATTGACCGACTGATGGAAGTTGTCGCTCATGGCGTAGGTGTCCGCCAGGCTCTTGAAGTACGGCACATCGCCCTGCTGAACGTTGTAGAAGCCTAGGGCGCTGGAGCCTTCGCCCGTGGTCGTCGGCACCGCGTCATACAGCGCGTAGTCGTTGGCCTTCCACTGCGCCTCCGTGGGAGGATTCGCGGCGGAATACCCGGCGGGGTAGGAGAAGAACTCACTGAAGGAAGGACCGTAGTAACTCTGCGCGTACTGGGCCTGGCTCAGGCCGTTGGTGCCGGCACCGACGGTCGCCTCTACCCAGGAGAATAGCTTGCCGTCGCAGCCGGACGGGTTGTCCCACGTGGCGTGGTCGAGATTGCAGTTGAGCTGCTGCCACATCTGGTAGAAACGGTGGACGGGGCTGGCGCTATAGTCGGTGTAGACCAGGCTGTAGCCCGGGGTGGGCGAATTGGTGCCATTGGTCAACTGGAATGGGCCGGCCGGCAGGTTGTCGAAATTGACGATGCGCACGTCCGGTGTGTAGCTGTACTGGTTGGTGCCACCCGCA
>CAZSUK010000247.1:0-3221 GCA_964609355.1 uncultured Acidobacteriaceae bacterium
AGAATAAGCGATGTGCTCCTGCTCAAGGATGCGGGCGGCGAGGGTGTGTTCGTCATCGGTATCGAGCACTGGGACCGTCTTCTGCAGAATGATCGGGCCGTGGTCGAGCTCTTCGTCCACGAAGTGGACCGTGCAGCCGGAAACCTTCACGCCGTAGGCGAAAGCCTGCTCCTGGGCCTCAAGCCCCGGAAACGCTGGCAACAAAGATGGATGAATGTTAAGAATGCGCCGGGGAAACTGCTGCACGAACCACGGCGAAAGCAGCCGCATGTATCCCGCAAGACAGATCAACTCAACCTGGTACTTCTGGAGCGTAGCCACGACTTCGCGATCATGTTCAGTCCGGTCTCTACTCTTAGACGGAATTACCAGCGCTGTAAGCCCGAGCCGGCGGGCAGTCTCAATACCACCCGAATCCTCCCGATTGGAAATAACGACGGCAATGCGTGCTTCGGGAATACGCCCAGCCGCGACATTCCTGGCGATGGCCTCGAAGTTCGAACCGCGTCCGGAGAGCAGGATGCCAAGGTTCTTCATGAGATTTCTATGTCGTCAGCCATCAGCATTCGGGGCAAGCGTTTATCATAATTCAACTTGCGCGCCCGCTTGCCGGTTTGCTACCGTCCCGAGTGGTCCGATATAGTTTTAAAGGGCATGTACAAAGACTTCCATGCTATGGACCGCTGGACCGGGAAGAGAGTGCACTGCATTTATCAGGCGCTGATCGTGGCTATTGCCACGCGGCACGCAGATGCAGTAGACATCAAGTTCCTGGTAGAGGGCCGTCCCGTCTGGATTGCACTGCCGCATCCCGCGTGGGTTGAATATCATAAACGTACGGGGAAATTAATTACCGATCCGCTCGCTGTAGAGATTGCCGGGCACTATCTCAAGTCCGCACTGGAATCGGGCGAAGGAATGGACCGGGAGATGTATTCGCTAACCGTGGCACAGACGCTTGAGCATCTGGATGCGGCGGTGGAAGAGAAAGTTGGTTCTCAGCCCGTCGGGTAGCGCACACGCACACGCCTTCCATTCTCGTCGCAAGGGTTCCGCGCGTGATCCCGCAATCCGCAGTTCGCAACAGGGAGACATTAAGATGGCCAGTACCACGATAGAAGTTGAAACAGCCGCCCACAACCATAAGCATCCCAAACTGGCGCGCTGGGTCGAAGAAGTTGTGCAGTTGTGCAGACCCGATCGGGTTCATTGGTGCGATGGCTCGCCGGAGGAGTATCAGGCGATGTTGCGGTTGATGATCCTCACCGGAACGGCCATCCCCCTGGACCCTGCAAAGCGACCCAACAGTGTGCTGGTCCGCTCGGATCCGGCTGACGTGGCCCGGGTTGAAGATCGAACTTTCATCTGCTCGCGAACCAAAGAAGAAGCCGGCCCGACCAACAACTGGGAAGATCCTGCAAAGATGAAGCAGAAGCTTACCGAACTCTTCACCGGTTCCATGGTTGGCCGGACTATGTACGTGATTCCCTACAGTATGGGCGCGATCGGCTCGCCGATGGCCAAGATTGGCGTGGAAATCAGCGATTCGCCGTATGTTGTCGCCAATCTTCACCTGATGGCTCGGGTGGGCGTGCGCGTGCTCAAGGTTCTTGGAGACCAAGGTGAGTTCGTTCGCGGGCTGCATTCCGTCGGCGCTCCCCTCGCAGCGAACCAGCAGGATTCCACCTGGCCGTGCAATGCCGCTCACAAATACATCTGCCATTTTCCGGAGACGCGCGAGATTTGGTCGTATGGTTCCGGTTACGGTGGAAATGCCTTACTCGGAAAAAAGTGCCACGCCCTGCGCATTGCATCGGTGCAGGCGCGCGACGAAGGCTGGATGGCCGAGCACATGCTTATCCTCAAGCTGATCAGCCCGTCCGGACAAGTGAAGTACATCACTGGCGCATTTCCTTCGGCTTGCGGCAAGACGAACCTGTCGATGCTGATCCCAACAATTCCCGGCTGGAAAGTCGAGACCATCGGCGATGACATCGCCTGGATGAAATTCGGTGCTGATGGTCGGCTCTATGCCATTAACCCGGAGTATGGTTTTTTTGGCGTCGCGCCGGGCACAAGCATGAAGTCAAATGCCAACGCCATGCTCACGGTCGCCCACGATTGCATCTTTACCAACTGCGCGATGACGCTTGATCGAGACATCTGGTGGGAAGGCATGACTGAGAAAAAGCCCGCCGAGCTGGTGGACTGGATGCGGAGGCCCTGGACGCCAGATTCGGAGCGCAAGGCGGCCCATCCCAACGCCCGGTTTACGGCGGCTGCAGAGCAGTGTCCGGTAATTGCTCCGGAGTGGGAAGATCCGAAAGGCGTCCCCATCGATGCAATCTTGTTCGGTGGCCGCCGCGCTGGAATTGTTCCCCTGGTCACGGAAGCTTTTGATTGGCAGCATGGCACGTTCCTGGGCGCGACCGTCAGCAGCGAGACGACTGCCGCGATCACCGGAAAGGTCGGCCAATTGCGCCGCGATCCCATGGCAATGCTTCCGTTCTGCGGATACAACATGGGCGACTACTTTGCGCACTGGCTCAAGATTGGCGCCAGTTCGGACGAGTCCAAACTACCCAAGATTTGCTACGTGAACTGGTTTCGTCAGGATAGAAATGGCAAATACCTCTGGCCCGGCTATGGAGAAAACAGCCGCGTGCTGAAATGGATCTTCGAGCGCTGCGACGGCAAAGTGCATGCGAAAGAAACGCCCATCGGCCGCATTCCCGACGTAGCCGATCTCGACACGAAGGGCCTGAACATCAAGGACTCTAATGTTGAGGAACTGCTAAGCGTCGATATCGAAGGCTGGCTCGCGGAGGTGCCCTTAATCAAAGAGCACTTCGCTAAATTCGGCGATCATCTGCCGAAAGGATTAGAAGATGAAGTTGCGGCGCTGGAACAGCGGCTGAAATCGGCGAAGCGTTAGTCTGGTCTACCACGCCGACCTGTCTTCCCGAGCGGAGCCGAGGACCTTGTGTCTCTATCCCTTCGCCGTCAACGCCTTCCTGATTCCAGCCACGGCCATCATTCGTCCTGTCACTCCCTTTTCGGCGCGATACGAAAATAGCAGATCCGAACGACAAGCCGTGCACAGCGGCGAGGCGCTGATGTTCTTGGGCGGCACTCCAGCATCGATCAGTTGACGGCGGTTGGCTTCGACCAGGTCCAGGAATATCTTCGTTGGCAGTTCGCTGTGTCCGGGCGCACGAGCC
>CAZSUK010000248.1:0-3794 GCA_964609355.1 uncultured Acidobacteriaceae bacterium
GTACTTCAATCTCGTGAACTCGCCCGCGACCATGATCAATGCGGACGATCTCGAGAACTGGACCAAAGGCCAGTGGGGCCTGCAATCGAAAGGAGGCGAGTGGGTGAGCTTCCACCGCAACTTCGGTCAGGACCGCCGCGATGGCGACATCATCTACTCGAACAACGGAACCTCCGAGGTGGTGATGCGCAACCAATTCGCCGCCTGGGCGCAATACATGGAATCCCGCGACCGGGCGGCCGCCCCGTGAGCGACCATCTGAAGAACCGGCTGCTCGAGGATGTGGTGATCTTCAGCGGTAAGCAGGAGGCCAACACCGGCGCCCAGGCGTTGGCACCGGACCATTCGCCGCGCGCGCGCTATCGCGCGCAACCGCTGCCCGCACGCAGCGGGGCCGCGATCGATGCGGACCTGCAAGGACAAGTCGAGCAGTTCCTCTTCTATCAGTCGGAACTCCTCGACACCAAGAACTGGCAGGCCTACATCGACCTATTCGCCGACCAGGGCGTCTACTGGATGCCGGCGCGCCCCGAACAGACCGAATGGCTCGATTCGCCCTCCATCTTTGCAGAAGACAAAGAGCTCATGACCGTGCGCATGGGACGGATTATTCACCCGAACGCGTGGTCGCAGGCACCCCTGTGGGAGACCAGCCACCTCGTCGGTAACGTCGTCATCGAGGCAGCCGCAGACAGCCGGGTGCACGTGCGGTCGCGCTTTCAGGTGCTGGAGCTGCGGCGCGACACGCTGCGCAGCTTCGCCGGAGCGTACCGGCACACCCTCTGTCGGCACGGCGGTGACTTCCGGATCGAGCTGCAGAGAGTCGACCTGATGAATGCTCAGGCCCCTTTCGACTACACCATCCAGGCCTGGGTCTAGCGGCGGCCCTGCTCAACTCCATCGACGGATGAACGCCACGATTCTCGCCGTGAGCGAGCTCTCGGGGTCGAGGAGCGGCACGATGGCTTGATAATGGTTGAGCCCCTCCAGGAGGTCGTACTCGCTCTGTAACCGCGCCTGCGTCCGGGCTGTGTGGTAGGCGAGCGATTGGCGAATGAGCGCCGGCGACTCCTCTCCCCCCACCAACACGAGCGAAGGCGCCGAGCGGCTCGGAACCTTCAGCAGCGGACTTTGATCCACGGCCGCCTCCTCGGTGAGCTTGAGGGTCGGCTGCAGCCACGAACGCCGCAAAGGCCGCACGTCGAAAATCCCGCTGATCGTGATGCCGCCTTTGATCAGGGCGGGTCCGCCGCCCGTCGAGAATCCCGGTTCCTCGTTGTGCGACAGCAGCATTCCCACTTGCTGGCCGCCCGCCGAGTGGCCGAGGGCGAAGATTCCGTCGGGATCACCCGCAGAGCGACTCACGCTCTGCGCGAGAAACGCAGCGGCCGCGTGGCTCTGCCGAGTGATATCGGCGATGCTGACCTGCGGACACAGGCCGTAGTTCATGACAGCGACCGTGATGTCGTGGGGCACGAGGCCGCGGGCCACGAAACTGAACTCCTTGCACGAGAGTGCGCGCCAATAGCCGCCGTGAATGAACATGACGACCGGCGAACCCGGGCGCCGCGAGGGAAAGATATCCAGGGTCTCGCGCGGATTCGGCCCGTAAGGGACATCGAGGCGGCAGTCGAGGGTCCTGCGGGCCTCTTCGCTCTCGCGGATGTAGCGCTCGAGGTACGGGCCCCGGGGACCCGCGCGCCGCTCCGGATCGAAGGCGGCGTCGATTGCGGCCTGGTCGGACGGATCGTGCGAATCCTCGGCAGCCATCCCGCATCCTATTTCGCGGACTCGATTGCCCGCAAGTGGCAGTTTTCGTTACTCGACCGAAGTTTACTATCCATATTGTCGATTACACTAGCCGCCGAGCGCGGGCTTTTATGTCGGCCGGTGGAGCCGCAATGGGGATATCGTGTTATATAAGATTAACTCCGGTTTAGAAGGTCGTTCGATGGATCAAGTGGTACAGCTGCGAGGCAGAACGCTGGCGACCACGGATCTGGACGAAGCGTGCGAGATCCTCTCGCGGCAATATTGCTCCCACAGCCTTTCCCGCCGGGATGACGGCACGCTTCTCGATGTCCGGTACGCCCAGGCGCAGCTGCTCAACATCTCGATCAACTATCTACAATATGGCGCCGAGGTCGACATACGGCCGCGGGAGTTCGAGACCTTCTATCTCGTGCACATCCCGCTCGGGGGCGAGGCCTCGATCCGCGCCGATGGGCGTCATTTTCACATCCGTCCGGGCACCGCGGCCATTGTTGCGCCGAGGCAGGAGCTATCGACCACCTGGAAGGCACATTGCCGCCAGCTTATGCTCAAGATCGACCGCAAGGCGCTTGAAAGCCACTTGAGCGGACTCCTCTACCAACCGATCGAACGCCCGCTCGAGTTCCCCGTCGTCTTCGACCTTACCGTGGGACTCGGCGCCAGCTTCCAGACACTCATCTTCGATCTCGCCGCCGAGCTCGCGCGGAGCGACGCAGTCGCTCAATCGAGGTTCGTGTGCACCCAGATCGAGCATACCCTGCTCACGCTGATCCTCTGTGGTGCGAGGCATACCTATAGCGATGCCCTGCAGGCGGCTGAGGGCTCGGTCTGCCCGAAGCACGTCGCGAAGGCGTATCAGTACATGGCCGCGAACGCGCGCGAGAACATCACCATTGAGGAGTTGACCGCGGTCGCGGGGGTGAGCGGGCGGGCGCTGTACGAGGGCTTCAGGCGGTTCAAGGGCACTTCGCCCATGGCCTGCCTGCGAGCCATTCGCATGCAGGCAATCCGCAAGGAACTCCTCAACGGCAAGGATACGGACGACGTGACGCTGATCGCCCAGCGCTGGGGCTTCTTTCACCTCGGCCGTTTCGCCGCCAACTATCAGAAAATCTTCGGCGAGAAGCCCTCGCACACGCTGAGGCGGCGGCGCTAGAGCGGGTGCGATACGCGCGGCTTCGATCGAGGCGCAGCTGGGCGAACGGTACCAGCCCGGCCGCCGCGAGACCAACACAAGTAAACGACTGGGAGATGACGTGACGGGGATCAATATGAGAATTGCAGGTTCGTTCGCAACATTTGCGCTCTTGCTGGGCGCACAGCCGGTGCTCGCACAGGCGGGATCGGAAGGCTCGGCCAACGACCAAGGCGTGCTCGAGGAAATCGTGGTCACCGCCGAGAAGCGCGAATCGACCGTGCAGAAGACGCCGATCAGTATGACCGCGATCTCAGAAGCCGATATCGAGGCGCAAGGCTTATCCGATCTCGCGCAGATCGCTGCCGAGACACCGGGCGTCTCCATGAAGACGAGCGGCCCCGGCCAGACCGAGTACGAGATTCGAGGGCTCACGGCGACCGGTGGCTTTTCGCCGACGGTCGGCTTCTATCTGGACGATGCTCCACTCACGGCGCCCGCGCAGGCCGCGCAGGGAAAAGTAGTCATCGATCCGGATCTCTATGACCTGAACCGCGTCGAAATCCTCCGCGGACCCCAAGGAACGCTCTACGGTGCCGGTTCCATGGGAGGCACGATCAAGTTGGTCACGAATGCGCCGCAGCTCAACACCGTTGCGGTCACCGCCCAGACGACGGAATCCGGAACCGACGGGGGTGGCTTCAATTACGGCGGCAGCGCGATGCTCAATTTGCCGATTGCCCACGACGTGGCGGCGATCCGCTTCGTCGGAACGTACAAGTACACCTCCGGCTGGATCGACCGCATTGTGCTGAATCCCTTTCCGTTGGAGACCAACGGCGGCACGACGCGCGGTGATGTTCTGGCCGCGCCGGTCCAGGCCAAG